>NZ_JBCPAN010000002.1:0-434753 GCF_040916945.1 Bifidobacterium sp. RTP21102st3_E2_RTP21102_210122
TCTTCGTTTCGGTGGCTTCTGGTCACCTGACCCTCCTTGCGGTAGGTCAGGTGTTGCAACGATCACTAGAACCCGCCCCCCTTGTTTTTTTTGGGGGGGGTACTGCTCACCGGGGAAATATGTATATGTGCATGCTGTTGCAATGTACATTTTGTTGTCAGTTGACAACGTCTTGATTCAGATGAATTGGCGGGAAATGGCCATTTGTCTTATCCAATTGATTTGAAGAACGTTGTCAGTTGACAACGTTTTGTACATGGTGCGGAACGACACATATTCCTATCCTGGTCAGGATGCCGACGAGGTGGAGTGAAAAACCAAACCATTTCAGAGGATATTGCACCGAAACGTTGTGGGATTGCCGTGTTGTCGGTGATGTTACAGAGATGGCGCAGTGTTGCGTGAGGGGTGTTGCGTGAGGGGTGTTGCGTGAGGGGTGTTGCGTGAGGGATGTTGCGTGTGATGTTGCGTGTGATGTTGCGTTGGGCTGATTGGGAGGAATAGTGTGCCGGTAGAATGCCGTGATGCGTGCAGAGCAATCGTTTGCGGAGCAATCGTTGAAGAATCGTGTGAACTGATGCGATACGAATCATACCGTCTCTGAATTGTGGGATATGACGAATCGTATCGTCATGGGATTGTGGGATATGATGATTGCGGTTTGATGAAATGACCGGGAAATCGGCCGAGGCAAGGTGACTTCGATGAGTGAAACTCTCAATGATGAGAACGCGGCGGGCAACGATGACGTATCAGAGCGGCGCGCTGTAGAGCATCGAGCGTTAGAACAGTGCGATGTCGTGCATCACGGTGTGGTATCTGGTTGCCCTGTTAATTCGTGTGCGGCTGTGCTGAATGAAGTGATGTCGCAGACTGGTTGGAATGCCTATGAGCTTGCACAGCGCACTGGTTTGGATCGGTCTGCAATTGGTCGCGTATTGCGTGGGCAAAGAGGTATGTTGTTTGATGTTTTGGCCGAGGGGCTTGAGCGGGCTGGTTTTGGTCTTCACCTAGAAGCCGTGGCCCCCTCGCAAACGATTCCGGAAGACGAATTGCACATGTTGTTGGCGCAACTGCGTAGGCCTCCTGATTTCGATGCAATAGAAAGCGGAGCGACCTGGTCTACGTTGAAGATGCTCTGCGTCAATCTGATTCATGCTCGGAATGTTCAACATCAACGTATATCGTTCGTCCGAGCGGTTGCACGGGTGAACGATGCGTGCTGGATTGCGTTTCTCGCTGGTTTATACCGTTTTCTGCGTTGGGATATCAACCCAAGGAACAGACGCTTGACATTGGTTCCTCCGTACCGGTATGGCTTGGATGGATGGTGGTCCCCACTGCCGAGCGCGGCAATTATGCACGTGCTTCATCGATATGAAGAGCCGTTGCATGACATGGACTATACATATTTGCCGTTAATCGATTACGAACTCAACGCTATGCAGCGCAAGCAATTCAACCAAGCTTTCATGGAATATGGCATCCTTATTCCAGCGGACGATCTTTCCCAATCCTCATCAGGTACGCAGGCATTGACTCTGTAAGCGAGTGGTGCATAAGAAAATAGTGGCGTGCAGCCAAGTGTCATGGGATGGATATGTAAGCAGGGAATGACATTGCGCTGGAGTTCGATGATGGTTGACGAGTTGCTATCCAGGCATAGAGCGGATGGCGTATGCTGGGGCGCATGGTTGAAATCAAAGACATGCTTGGCAATCACCAAATAATTCGTGCCGACGGCCGCAAGGTCGACGAACTGCGCCCTGTGCGCATCACCCGCCACTTCACCGACGTCCCCGAAGGCTCCGTGCTCATCGAATGCGGTAACACGCGCGTGATGTGCACCGCCACTTTTACTCCCGGTGTGCCGCGTTGGCGCAAGGACTCCGGCCTCGGCTGGGTCACCGCCGAATACTCGATGCTGCCGCGTGCCACCGCCGAACGCACCGACCGTGAATCCGTACGTGGCAAAATCGGTGGCCGTACCCACGAAATCAGCCGACTGATTGGCCGCTGCCTGCGTGGCGTCATCGATATGAAGGCGCTCGGCGAGAATCAGATTCAGCTTGACTGCGATGTGCTTCAGGCCGATGGTGGTACTCGCACGGCTTCCGTAACCGGTGCGTACGTGGCTTTGGTCGACGCAGTCAATTGGGCGGAGAAGCACCGCCATATCAAGTCCGCCGGCCGCGTGCTTAAGGACTATGTGTCCGCCGTATCGGTGGGCGTGATCAACGGCACTCCGATGCTTGACCTGCCATACATTGAAGACAGTCAGGCCATGACCGACATGAACGTGGCCATGACCGGTTCCGGCACCTTCATCGAGATTCAGGGCACCGCAGAACACCGTCCGTTCAACCGTGCCGAACTCGGCACCCTGCTTGACTTGGCCGAAAAGGGCAACAAGGAACTGCAAGCCGCCCAGCGTGCCGCTCTGTCCCTAGACTAAGCCAGCTCCCCTGACAAGGGGAGCCTTCTTAAAGGAGAACCTCATGCAAATCGTCGTCGCAACCCATAACGAAGGCAAGCTTGTGGAAATCCGCCGCATTCTCGAAGAGGATCTTGGCGCGGATGCCGAAAACATCGAACTGGTGTCCGCTGGCAGCCTTCACCTGCCGGATCCGGTGGAAACTGGCGTCACCTTCCAGGAGAACGCGCTACTCAAGGCCCGCGCTGTGGCCATCCGTACCGGTCTGCCCGCTGTCGCGGATGATTCAGGTCTCATCGTCGATGTGATGGGTAACGCTCCGGGCATTCTGTCTGCTCGCTGGGCGGGTGCTCACGGCCACGACAAGGCCAATAATGCGCTGCTGCTCGCCCAAATCGAAGATATTCCGGATGACAAGCGTACCGCGCGCTTCCGTTGCGCCGCCGCGCTGGTGGTCCCGGACACCGAGACCGGTGCCGACGTGACCGGTGGAGTGGCTGCCGACGGCATCACCGTTCACACCACGGCTGCCGATGGGAGCCCTGCCCCGGTGCATGCTCGATACGCCATCAAGTCGGAGACAGTGGAGCTCGGCGACATGCCGGGTCGCATCATCCGCGAGGCTCGTGGCGTACACGGTTTCGGTTACGATCCGCTGTTTGTCCCGGACGATCAGCCTGCCGGTCGCGTCAGCACTGAGCCTGACCATGAAGGCGAGCCGCTGACCAGCGCCGAGATGACTCCGGCCGAGAAGAATGCGATTTCCCACCGAGGCAAGGCGCTGAAAGCCTTGGTCCCCGCCATCGAGGCCCTGCTGCACTAAGTCGTCTAGGCTGTCTAGCTGCACTGAGCCGCGACTAAGCCACAGTTGAGTCGCGGCTCAGCACTCAGCCCCCGAATCGGGCGAGTGTCTAGCAAGCGCCTATGACCTAGCAAGGGCGATACGAAAGAAGGCCGGCGCTTAGTGCGTCGGCCTTCTTGAAGAACAAGAGCCACCCGATAGAATCGAACTACCGACCTTCCCACGAACGAGGGGGATGCTCTACCACTGAGCTAAGGTGGCGTGGCTTCAAGAGCCAAGTAGAGAATATAGCACTGCGTTTGATTCACTGCAAGCCGGACATTCATCATCTTTGGGCCATTGTTCTTTGGAACATCGTGGCGGCAATAGTGCGAACGATGTGCACACCTCATCTGCTCGGCTGCCATTCGTCGTGTGCGCGCTATGCTAGCATGGTGAGCCTGATTGACTCGGAGGCAAAGGGAAGCATGCGTGATTTTGTGCTGGTGAAGTTGACAGACGAGGAGTTCGATGATTTCTCCGCCAGGCATCCACAAGGCAATTTCCAACAAACCTCGGCGATGGGACGCCTTCGCGCCGCGCAGGGGATCGACGTCGAATATTTGGCCCTCAAGGAGGGCGAGAAGATCGTCGCGGCGGCACTGTTCGAAACTCACCGCTCTCGATTCTCTACATTTGCGGTCATCCATGATGGCCCGATGTGCGACTATCACGACACCGAAGCATTGACCTTCTTCATGGATGCGCTGAAACGCCATGCCAAGGCAAAGGGTGCTTCACAGCTGGAAATCACCCCTGAATCCCCGTATCGGCTTCGCGACACCAATGGAGCTTCTTTGCCGGATGACCAGAATGGCGCTCCCGACAATAAGCTGATAGAACAGCTCGAGGCGATCGGCTTCACTCATGGCGGTTTCACCGTGGGCTACACGGCGGTTCCGCGTTGGCGCTACCTCAAGGATCTGACCGGCATTACCGATGAGAAAAGTCTGCTGAAGTCCTATGACAAGCGCACCCAGTGGAGCGTGAAGCGTGCCCAATCGATGGGTGTGCACGTGCGTGAGCTGTCGGACGACGAGCTGGGGGTATTCGCACGAATCGAGCAGCAAACCGCTGAACGCCGTAGCTTCGAATACCGTGGCGAAGCATATTTCCACCGTTTCAAGGAAGCGTTCGGCAGCAAAGCGCATTTTATGGTTGCCGAGATCCACATCGACGAATACGTAGCAGACATGACGTCCAAGCGTGAAGCGCTTTCGGCCAAGGTGGCGGCATTGACCGCCAAAAACGCCGAACACCCCACCACCAAAACCGAACGTCAGCTGGGGGAGGAGACCCGCAATCTGGCGGCAGCCGAAAAGCGCCTGAACGAGGCGGCCGAGTTCGCCAAAGACGGGGATGTACTGCCGGCTGCGGCATCACTATTCGTGGAGCATCCGCGCGAGGTCATCTACCTGTTCTCCGGTAGCGTCGAGCAGTACAAGCCCTTCTACGCCTCCGCGCTGATTCAGCATGACGCGATGCTGCATTTCTGCGTGGAACACGGGCTGTCTCGCTACAACTTCTACGGCATCGACGGCGTCTTTGATGATCCCGATGACGAGGGGCGTGGTGTACTGGAGTTCAAGCAGGGCTTCAACGGATATGTCGAGGAACTTCCGGGCGAGTTCGTGCTGCCGGTCAAACCGGTCGCCTATGCCATGAAGCAATTTGCGCACAAGCTGCTGTCGCGGTAAACGGACGCAGCACACAGGCCATTCCAGAGCCCAGAGTAACGATCAGAGTAACGACAAGTAAGAAGGTTCGATTATGACGCAATCCGATGCAGGCGTCGCCTCGCTCACCCCTACCAAGATCACTCCTGCCGAGCTGGATGCGTTCTCCGCAGCTCAAGTGCAAGGTAGTTTCCAGCAGACCTCGCAGATGGCCGCCATGGGTGCGTTCAACGGTCCGGTGGACTATGTGGGTGTCAAGCGCGGTGACAAGCTGATTGCCGCCTGCTACGTGGTGTACACGCGGTCCCGTTTCGGTTTGGAAGGCTCGGTCTGGTGCGGACCGCTGTGCGATTATGACAATCCACAGGTGGTTGAGGCGATGACCGAAGCCCTGCGTCGTTCGGCCAAGGCCCATCACGCCATCAGCGTATCCTGCTGGCCGGCCGCAGTCTACCGTCTGCATGATCTGGACGGCAAGCCGACCAGCGACCCGGACACCACGATGATGGACAACATGGCCCGCTTCGGTTGGAAACATGGCGGCTTCACCGTGGGCTACGAATCCGTGGTGAACCGCTGGAACTTCGTCAAGGGGCTTGACGGCATTCATAATGAGAAGGAACTGCTGGCCTCGTTCTCCAAGTACCGCCGTAAGAACATCCGCATCGCCCAGGATTCCGGTCTGCGCGTGCGCCGGCTGGAACGCGGCGAACTGAGCACTTTCGTCAAGCTGTGCGATATGAGCGCCGCACGTCAAGGCTTCAAGAGCCGCGATCTGGCCTACTATGAGCGTCTGTTCGATACCTTCGGCGACCTGATCGAGTTCAAGGTGGTCGAAACCCATTTCGACGAATATCTGGACACCCTGCAATCCAAGCTGAATGCGGCCTCCAAAGACAAGCGCAACCTCGAACGCCTGCTCCAGCGCGCGCAACAGCGGCCGGAAGGCACGGCCAAGAAGGGTGCCTCCGACCCGGCAACGCTGGAAAAGCGCATCGCCACCGCAGACAAGAAGATCACGGCGCTGGAAAAGACCATCGGCGAAGTCAATGGCATCATCGCCTCGGACGGCCCGGTCATTCCGGTGGAAGCCGGTGTCTACTTCTGGCATCCGAACGAGGTCGTCTGCCTGTCCAGCGGCGAGGACGATCGTTTCATGGATTACTACCCGTCTTCCCTAATCCACTTCGAGGCGATGCTTGACTGCATCGCCCGTGGCGTGGAGCGCTTCAACTTCTACGGCATTTCCGGCATTTTCGACGCCAACGATCCTTCCTACGGCGTCTGGCAGTTCAAGACTCGCTTCGGCGGATTCGTGGAAGAGCTTCCGGGCAAGTTCACGCTGCCGGTGGACGGACTGCGCTTCGGTGTATCCGAAGCCGCACACAAGCTGCTGCATCGCTGACAAACAGTGGCGAGCACGGACACAGAAATAAGGCACAGGTGACGACGAGATGAGCGCGACTGCGAATCGAACAGATACGACGTATACGTTTGGCGTGATTACGCCCGAAGAGTTCGACCGGCTTTCCGAAGCCACAAGCCAGGGCAGCTTTCAGCAATGGTCCGGGCAGGTCCGTCTTGCCAAGATTCGTGGGCATGAAGCCGAATGCGTTGGCGTGTGCGACGCATCCGGCAATCTGGTAGCCGGCTGCGTGATTCTGTACCTCAATGGTCGTTTCGGTGCAGATGGCTCCGTATATTTCGGCCCCATCGGCATTAGCGATGATCCGGCTCTGCTGCGGGCCATAACCGAGGCGATTCGTGAATCGGCCCGTCGCCACCATGCTGTTTCCGTGGCATGCTGGCCTAACGTCGCCTACCGTCTGTATTCCTCGGACGGGCAGCCCGACGGCGAGCCGAACGATGCACTGCTGACCGGATTCACCGATGCCGGCTGGACGCATGGCGGATTCCATACCGGTTATGACGTGGTCTGCCAGTGGATGTACGTCAAGGATCTCACCGGCATCACCAACGGCAAGGAACTGCTGGCATCATTCGGCAAACGCGCTCAATGGAGCGTCAAGCGGGCGCAGTCGATGGGCGTGCACGTTCGCGAAATCGGCCCCGACGAGTTCGACGTGTTCGCCGATATCGAACGGCGGACCGGTGAACGCCGCGGGTTCGCGACGCGCGGCGCGGACTATTTCCGCCAGTTCAAGCAGGCGTATGGCGCGGATGCGCATTTCATGCTCGCGGAAATCCACATCGCCGAATATGTGGCGGATATGACCGCCAAGCGCGAGGCCTTGCAGACCAAGGTCGCACAGCTGCAGACGAAATACGATGAACGTCCGACCACGCGCATCGAACGTCAGCTGGGGGAGGAATCGCGCAATCTCGCGGCCGCCGACAAGCGTCTGGCTGAGGTGGAGGGATATGCCAAGAAGGGCGATGTGCTGCCGGCAGCGGCTTCAATGTTCGTCAGTCACCCCAATGAGGTGGTCTATCAGTATTCCGGTTCGTTGGAGGAGTACAAGCCGTTCTACGCCTCGGCGCTGATTCAGTACGAAGCGATGCTGCACCTGTGTGTGGAACAGGGTGTGAGCCGTTACAACTTCTACGGCATTTCCGGCGTGTTCGACGATCCGAACGACGAGGGCCGCGGCGTGCTGGAATTCAAGCAGGGCTTCAACGGCTACGTCGAGCAGATGGTAGGCAAATTCACGTTGCCGGTGGACAAGTTCCGCTTCGGCGTGAGCAATCTGGCGCACAAGCTGCTGCACCGGTAGCAGCTGGCGGCCGGGGGACGAACCTATGTGGGCTGCGTCTCGCCTGACCGTGCGCCCGCCGTGCGCCTACTTGCGCATTTGCTCACACGCCCATCAGCGCGTGAGCCACAGCCATCATCACCAGTGAAATCATCGCGGTGATTGCCAGCGAGAAGCCGGCCAGTTTGGCGTTGCCGAGTACTTTGTCGGTGAACAGCGTGGAGAAAATGGCGATCGGAGCCAACGCGCAGATCACCATCACGGCGCGAATCGAAGCCGAGAACGGCAGCAGGAGCCACGCGATCAACGCGAAGGCGACGCTGAACGGTATACGCCAAGCGATGACGGCCATGACTTCCTTCACGTCATGCTTGGATTGGGGCAGGTCCATGAGCATGCCCACCATCAGCATCGACACCAGCGCGTTGGCGCCGCTCAATGGCTGGGTTATAGAGGCGATCCAATCGGGAATCTTCACGTTGGCGACGGTCAACACGATCATGAGCAGATACGTGTCGAACGGCACCGAGCCGAAGAAGCTCTTGCCGATGGTGCGCAGCAATGCGCGGCGGGCAAGCCGTTTGGCGTCGCGATCCTTGGGCTTTTCGTACGGTAGGGTGGGAGCCGAACCGGCGTGTTGTTCGGCAAGTGTTTTGCCGGGCTGAATATGCAGCAGTTGCTGGGTGAGCACATTGGTGCCGGCGGCCACCATCACGCAGTTGCCGATATCGAACATCGCAGCCGGCACCACCGCGCCCGCACCCCAGAATGACTGGACGACCGGGAAAGAAAAACAGCCGAGATTGAAGCCGGCACCGTTGAGCATCAGGAAGGCGCGGTCGGTCACATTGCGCTTGCGGGTGGCCAGAAAGATGAACACGACCGGGATAAAAGCAAACAGGAATGCGAATACCGAAATAAGCAGCAGCGAGATGTCATGCGGATTGGTGGCGAACGAGTATACGATGGCACCGGGCAGCACGATGTTGAATTCCGCGGTTTGCAGCACGCGATAATCCTTCTGCCCGAACAGGCCGAACCGCTTGAACAGATAGCCGGCGAGGATGATCAGCAACAGACCAACCGGCGTAAGAATGGCGGACATACACTTCTCTCCTTGACTCACACAGGCTCATGGCGCACAGGCTCAGACCCGCAATGCTGTGGCCCATTATATTTGCCGCCTTGGCATTGCCATATGTAGAGGTGTCCGCAAGGGCTTGCAGCTGCCGCGCGCATATACGAAAAGCCTCCCGGAAGCGTTGGCAATCCAATGCTTCCAAGAGGCTCAAGCCGGTGCGCGAGATGGGACTTGAACCCACACGTCAAAGACACAGGAACCTAAATCCTGCGCGTCTACCAATTCCGCCACTCGCGCGTGCATATCCGCGTTTCCACAGGTGTGGAAGATATGCAAAACCCTAGGCCGGACAGCCATTACAGACCAGCCAGCCTAGGGCATCCGAGCCACTTGTCAGAATCGAACTGACGACCTGCTCATTACGAGTGAGCCGCTCTACCGACTGAGCTAAAGTGGCTTGGTCGCGGAAGGCATTTCGCCAGCCGCGCACAAGAAGTTAAGTATAAGACATCCCCACGAAAAGTCCAATCGGCGGATCGGCGGTTGTGTCGCGACCGCTCAGTCGAAGATGACGGTTGCGCCGCGCCGTGAACTGTTCGATAATGCAAACGATGGCAATCCGACATCGCTGACTCATTTTGTTCTGTTCATGTCCGAATTTGTGAGTATTCTGTTTGGTGATACGGAGCGCATCCGAGCCGTGTGCAAGGGCGCTCCAGTCACTGATGAAAGGAATGGAATCCTATGGCCATCAATCCGCCCGTTGACGCCACCCAGACCCCTGAGTGGGCTGCCCTGCAGAAGCACTATGACGAGCTTCAGGTCGAAGGCGTGAGCCTCAAGAAGTGGTTCGCCGAGGACGCCGAGCGCGTCGAGAAGCTGTCCTTCGACGCCGGCGACCTGCACTTCGATCTGTCCAAGAACCTGATCAAGCCGGAAACCCTCCAGCTGTTCGCCAACCTTGCCAAGGCCGTCAAGCTCGATGAGCGCACCAAGGCTATGTACACCGGCGTGCACATCAACAACACCGAAGACCGCGCCGTGCTGCACACCGCGCTGCGCCGCCCGGTCGAAGACGAGGGCAAGTACATCGTTGACGGTCAGGACACCGTCAAGGACGTGCGCGAGACACTCGACAAGATCTACGCTTTCGCTGACGACGTGCGTTCCGGCAAGTGGACCGGTGTGACCGGCCGCAAGATCGAGACCGTGGTCAACATCGGCATCGGCGGCTCCGACCTGGGCCCCGTCATGGTGTACGAAGCTCTGAAGCCGTACGCTGACGCTGGCATCTCCGCCCGCTACATCTCCAACATCGACCCGAACGACCTGGCCGAGAAGACCAAGGGCCTCGACCCGGAGACCACCCTGTTCATCATCGTCTCCAAGACCTTCACCACCCTGGAGACCCTGACCAACGCCCGTGAAGCCCGCACCTGGCTGCTCGAAGAGCTCAAGGCCAAGGGCGCCATCGACGGCTCCGACGAGAAGAACGCCGAAGCCATCAAGAAGCACTTCGTCGCCGTCTCCACCAACCTGGAGAAGGTCGCCGAATTCGGCATCGACCCGAACAACGCGTTCGGCTTCTGGAACTGGGTCGGCGGCCGTTACTCCGTCGACTCCGCCGTCGGCACCTCTCTGGCCGTCGTCTTCGGCCCGGCCCGCTTCGAGGAGTTCCTGCACGGCTTCCACGAGATCGACGAATACTTCGCCAACACCCCGTTCGAGAAGAACGTCGTGGTGCTGCTCGGTATGCTGAACGTCTGGTACCGCAACTTCTTCAAGGTCGCCTCCCACGCCGTGCTGCCGTACGACCAGTACCTGCACCGCTTCCCGGCCTACCTGCAGCAGCTGACCATGGAATCCAACGGCAAGTCCGTGCGTTGGGACGGCACCCCCGTCACCTCCGAGACCGGCGAGATCTTCTGGGGCGAGCCGGGCACCAACGGCCAGCACGCCTTCTACCAGCTGATCCACCAGGGCACCCAGCTCATCCCGGCCGACTTCATCGCGTTCGTCAACACCCCGAACCCGACCAAGGACGGCGACCAGGACGTGCACGAGCTGTTCCTGGGCAACTACTTCGCCCAGACCAAGGCCCTGGCGTTCGGTAAGACCGCTGACGAGGTTCGCGCCGAGGGCACTCCGGAAGAGATCGTTCCGGCCCGCGTGTTCTCCGGCAACCGCCCGACCACCTCCATCTTCGGCGTGGCACTGACCCCGTTCGCGCTCGGCGAGCTCATCGCCCTGTACGAGCATATCACCTTCGTCGAGGGCACCGTGTGGGGTCTGGACTCCTACGATCAGTGGGGCGTCGAGCTGGGCAAGCAGCTCGCCAAGCAGATCACCCCGGCCATCTCCCAGGATGACGAGGCTCTGGCCGCTCAGGACGCCTCCACCCAGAGCCTGATCAAGTTCTACCGCGCAAATCGCGAATTCTGATTCGCTTTGCTCGGTCAGAATTCGTGATTCGCGCGACCGCGGCTGTGCTGTCTGGTGGGCAGTCTGGCGACTGCCCACGTCGCGAATTCTGATTCGCTTTTCTAGCTCCCCTCAATACTGAGGGGAGCTGTCAGCGAAGCTGACTGAGAGGGAGTTATGGAACGCTCCGTATGCTTCCCCCCTCAACTATGACTGTTGCCGGCGGCGAAACTACTGGAATAATCACCGTCCATCGGACTCTCACCTTCTTCAAGCCGTGCGCTGAAACGCCAAATCAATACCATCGTCGGTATCCATGCGACCAGCAGGAGGGACGGAAAGTATTCGAATCCGCCATCCGTGCTGCCTCGGCCAAACTGATGCGTTAATAACGGAGAGAGACGACGACACGCCGATACTGTCCGCAAGAATCCGTACAATAATCGATTGCTGTGTCGAGAAGTGGGCCGCCGCATAAGCCCGCGTCTCCGTGGGTCCAGTCCGAACGGCCGCAAGGCCTGGCTTTTGGCGGATCGGCAGGCTTCCCAAGGGCAAACTCGAGGGATAACGAGAACAGGTCAACGCGCGCGATGCGCAATCGCGTGGATGGCCCCAGATCTGTGGCTGATATGCGGCAGCACTGAAGGAAAACAATGGTTAACGCTGTTGAGGCTTTTGACGCCAAGCACATGAAGCCGGCCGAGGAAATCCCGGCCTTCCGTCCCGGCGACACCGTCGACGTGAACGTGAAGATCCAGGAAGGCAACAACTCCCGTATCCAGACCTTCACCGGCGTGGTGATCGCTCGTAAGGGCGCTGGCGTGCGTGAGACCTTCGTGGTCCGCAAGATCAGCTTCGGCACTGGTGTGGAGCGTCGCTTCCCGGTGCACTCCCCGTCCATCGACTCCATCAAGCTCGTGCGTAAGGGCCGTGTGCGCCGCGCCAAGCTGTACTACCTGCGCGCTCTGCGCGGTAAGGCCGCTCGTATTGCCGAGCGCCGCGACAACTCCGCTAAGTGAGTCGATTCGCGGGTGCAATCGTGGGCCTGATGATGCAGGTGCGCGAATAAACCGTGAAATTCAGCCCGGAACCGTTTCGGTTTCGGGCTGTTTCCGTATTTTCCACGTATGATGGACGGGCGCCGGCACCCCTCATATCCGGCAGCATGAATCGCGAGGAGATGGTATGCAGGACGATCAGGATAACGGCGAATTCCCGGTTTCCGACAATCCGGAGAGCAATCAGACCTCGTATGATGACGAGGCCGATGCCCGCGATTCCCGTACGTTCCAAGTCGCCGACCACGGCATCGCCCCGTCCCCGGTTCCCCCGGCACCGGCGCGCCCGGCGCACGCCGCTTCTTCCGCTGGTGCGAATGCCGCGGCAGCATCATCGATGGATGATGACCACTTCACCCTACGCGACTTTTTCCTGTGGTGCGGCGTTCCCGTGCTTATCGTGCTGCTGATTCGCATTTTCGCCGTCGGCTTTTACGAGATTCCTTCGCGCTCGATGATGGACACCATGGTGCCCGGCGATCGCGTGGTGACCAGCAAGCTCACCCCCAAGATCTTCGATCTGCAGCGCGGCGACGTCGTGGTATTCAAAGATCCCAACAACTGGTTGAACGAGGAGCAGAGCAGCGCTCCCGGTGGCGGGTACCTCATCAAGCGACTGATCGGCCTGCCCGGTGACGTGGTCGAATGCAAGGGCGCGGGCCAGCCGGTGACCATCAACGGCGTGGCCATCAATGAGACCTCCTACATTCGCCCCGGCGTGGACCCGAGCGCTTTCCCGTTCTCGGTGACCGTGACCGAGGGCCACGTGTTCGTCATGGGCGACAATCGCGCCAATTCCGCCGACTCCCGCTATCATCAGGATGACGGCGATCGCGGCTTGGTTCCCATCTCCGATGTGGTCGGAGTCGGAATCGCGAAATACTGGCCGCTTGACCGGCTTGGTGCGATTGATGACCACCACGAAGTCTTCAAGGACGTGCCTGACGCTTCCGGCTCGAATTCCTGAGTCTTTTTTGAACCGTGTGAGTCTTTGAACTGATTGAGTTCCGGGCCGTCTGAATCCTGAACCATTTGAACCTGGACCGTCTGAATCCTAACCATTGTGAGACGATGGGAGCCGCGCATGATTACCCCGACACTTGACTTGGAACGCAGCCTTGCGGCCCAGGGCTATGACCTTATTACTGGATTCGATGAAGTCGGCCGCGGCGCGCTCGCCGGTCCGGTGATGGTCGGGTGCGCCGCCATTTGGGCCCGTGATTTGGAGCCGTTGGATGGCGATGATGCCGTCGAACTGTCCGGGCGGACCTACCTCGGCGTGCCGGACGGCGTGGCCGACTCCAAAATGCTCACCGAACATAGGCGCGAGGCGATTTTCGACGAACTGCGCGACTGGTGCGCGGCCTACGCCGTAGGCCAGGCCAGCAACACCGAGATCGACGAATGGGGCATCACCTACGCGCTCGGCGTGGCCGCCCTGCGCGCGCTCAGCCAAGTCGAACGCGAACTTGGCTTACGACTTAGAGGGGAATCGACGATAAAAAAGGCTTCGGGGGAGTCTGCGGGGAAGATTGTGGAAGGTCGTCCGGGAGGCTCCGTAGGGGAATCCATTGGAAATTGCGAGGGAAGCGTTCGCGCTCTGCCCAAAGTCGCCGGAATTCTCGACGGGCCGAGCGATTACATCACCAAGGCGCTCAACACGTTCGACGCGCCGGACGTGCCGATTCCAGCCGACATAACGACCAAAGTCAAAGGCGACCAGCATTGCGCCACCGTCGCCACCGCGGCGGTCATCGCCAAAGTGACCCGAGACCGGCTGATGGTCGACCTCGCGCAAAGCAACCCACGTTACGCCGCCTACGAATGGGCTCATAACAAGGGCTATGGTTCCGCCGCACACCGTACCGCCATCGCCGAGCACGGGCCGACTCCGCTCCATCGTGTCTCATGGCACCTGACCTGAGCCGCGTGCGACACGACAGTGTGAGCGCTAACGCAAAACTGTTGTGGACGCGCTAAAGTCAGTATTGATTAAGGTACAAGCCTGGCCGTGCACGGATGCCGGCCGCCAGCGGGGAGGTTAGGCAATATGGTGACCAGCCGCAAGCCAAGCAAACGTCCGTCCATGTTCGAAGTGGCCAAGCTCGCCGGAGTCAGCCACCAAACCGTCTCCCGTGTGATCAATGACTCGCCGGACGTTTCCGACGTCACCCGTGCGCGAGTCCAGGCCGCCATTGACCAACTCGGCTACCGCCCCTCCAACTCCGCGCGCGCACTGGCTTCCCGCCGTTCGCGCACCATAGGGCTGATCGCCGGAGGCCTCAAATTCTTCGGCCCGATTTCCTCCATCTCCTCCATCGAATCCATGGCCCGCGAGCACGGTCTGTTCATGAGCGTGATGATGGTCCACGAGGCCTTGTGCGCGCAGGCCGACTTCGACAACCTGTGCGACACCTTCAACGAGCAGAACGTCGACGCCTTCATCTTCCTGACCCCGACCGACGTGATGTTCGCCGCCGCCTGCCGTGCACGAGTCACTCAGCCGCGCGTCATCGTCACCGCCACCCACGGCCAAATGACCGTGCGTGAGGGATTGGGCCTTATCTCCACCGAAAACAAGCGTCGCACTGCGCTGGTCGGTATCGACCAGTGGGGTGCAATGGCCAAAGTGGTGGCCTTGCTGGGCGAATACGGGCACAAATCGGCTCTGTATTTTGCCGGTCCCAACGAATGGCGCGACGCCCACACCCGACTGGATGCGTGGCGCAAGCTCGCCGCCTCCCGATCCATCGATTCACAGATCGTGCGCTGCCATACGTGGGATGCCTCTGAGGCATATGCGCACATGAATCATCTCATTGATGAGTATGGGCGTCGAGGCGCGGCGTTGCCCACCGCGGTCGTCGCCGCGAACGACAATCAGGCCGTCGGCATCATGCGCGCGTTGCATGAGCATGGGCTTCGGATTCCGCAAGACATCAGCGTGGTCGGATTCGACGACATGTCTGGCGTGGATAACATGTACCCACCGCTGACCACCGTGCATCCCGATTTCGAGGGGCTCGGCGTGGCCGCCATGCGCGAGACGCTGCGCTTGCTGGGGGAGGGCGGCGAGCCGACCTTCCTGACCACCCAGCACGGCATGGGGCTGATTCCCGCCGAGGTGCGTGCTCGGCGGTCCTTGGGGCCGGCTCCTCGGCGGTAAATTGGCCCTGTTATCAAACCGTTATGATGCGTGACACGGTATAAGTTGTGTCGAATGCAGGTTGTCGGTACAATGTTTTTTGGAAATTGTGAGCGCTAACACCCTCCCCAAGGAAGGGGATAACAACGCCGGCGCTCCAAGGCAAAGGAAAGATATGGCAGCAACCGACAACGCGGCCGAGCAGGTCGCCCACATCGCCGAGAAGATTCGCGCTGGCAAGACCACGCTGGGCATCGAATTCGGCTCCACCCGCATCAAGGCCGTCCTCATCGACGACAACTTCCAGACCATCGCCTCCGGCGACTACAGCTGGGCTTCCCATCTGGAAGATGGTCTGTGGAGCTACACCACCGAGGAGATCTGGGGCGGTTTGCAGTCCGCTTACGCCTCCATGGCCAACGACGTCGAGACCGCCTATGGCGAGAAGCTCACGCACGTCGGCCACATCGGCTTCTCCGCCATGATGCACGGTTACCTCGCATTCGACGAGGCCGGCGAACTGCTGGTGCCGTTCCGCACCTGGCAGAACACCAACACCTCCGAAGCTCACAAGAAGCTCTCCGAGCTGTTCCAGTACAACATCCCCGAGCGTTGGTCCATCGCTCACCTGTACCAGGCCGTGCTCAACAAGGAAGAGCACGTCTCCAAGGTGGCTTACTTCACCACACTCGCCGGTTACGTGCACTGGAAGCTCACCGGTAAGAAGGTCCTCGGCGTGGGCGATGCCTCCGGCATGTTCCCGATTGACCCGACCACTCACACTTACGAAACCGCATTCATTGAGAAGTTCGACGCTCTGCCTGAGGTCGCAGCCCAGCCGTGGAAGCTGGAGAACCTGCTTCCTGAGCCGCTCGTGGCCGGCACTCCGGCTGGCGAGCTGACCGAGGAAGGTGCCAAGCTGCTCGATCCGTCCGGTGCCCTGAAGCCCGGCATCGTGCTCGCCCCGCCTGAGGGCGACGCCGGTACTGGCATGGTAGCCACCAACTCCGTGCGCGTACGCACTGGTAACGTCTCCGCCGGCACCTCCATCTTCGCCATGGTGGTTCTGGAGCACAAGCTCAAGGCCCTCCACCCTGAGGTTGACTTGGTCACCACCCCGGCCGGCGATCTGGCCGGTATGAGCCACGCCAACAACTTCACCTCCGACCTCAACGCTTGGGTCGGCCTGTTCGGCCAGTTCGCCAAGGCTATCGGCCAGCCGGTTGACGCCGGTATGCTGTACGGCACCCTGTTCCGCGCGGCCATCGCCGACGACGTGGACGCCAACTGCGGCGGCCTGCTGAACTACCCGTTCCGTTCCGGCGAATTCCTGGCCGGTCTGCCTGAAGGTCGCCCGCTGTTCGCCCGCAGCCCCGAAGCCAACATGACCCTCGGCAACTTCATGCGCGCCCAGCTGTTCTCCGCGTTCTCCCCGGTCAAGATCGGCATGGACGTGATGACCAAGCAGGAGCGCGTGCAGGTCGACTCTCTCGTGGGCCACGGCGGCATCTTCGCCACTCCGAAGGTGGCTCAGAAGATTCTCGCTGCTGCCTTCAACACCCCGATCAAGGTCATGTCCACCGCCGCCGAAGGTGGCGCCTGGGGCATGGCCGTGCTCGCCAACTACCTGTGGAACACCAACGAGGATCACAGCAACCTCGCTGACTTCCTTGACGGTTGCGTGTTCAAGGACGCCCAGTCCACCACTGAGAAGCCGGTGGCTTCCGATGTGGTTGGTTTCGAGGACTTCTTCGCCCGCTTCACCAAGGGCCTGCCCATCGAGCACGCCGCCATCGAAACCATCAACCTCGAAGATAAGTAAGCCTTTCTGGCCTCCCTCTATTGAGGGAGGTCCTTGAGATTTTGAAAAAACGTCCATCCATCACAGTGGAAAGGAAAACCAATAATGGCAACTTTGGCTGATTACGGCCCCGAGGTTCGCGCCGAGGTCAAGCAGGTTCGTGAGGTCGTCTCCAACCTGCACCAGCAGCTGATCAAGTGGAACCTGGTCGTGTGGACCGCGGGCAACGTTTCCCAGCGTCTGCACACCGCCGACCTGTTCGTCATCAAGCCCTCCGGCCTGCGCTACGAGTACCTGACCCCGTCCTCCATGGTCGTGTGCGACCTTGACGGCAACGTGGTCGACGGCACCGAAGCCCCGTCCTCGGACACCGCTTCCCACGCCTACATCTACCGCAACATGCCCGACGTCTACGGTGTCGTGCACACCCACTCCACCTACGCCACCGCTTGGGCTGCCACTGGTCAGAACATCCCGTGCGGCCTGACGATGATGGGTGACGAGTTCGGCGGCCCGGTGCCGGTCGGCCCGTTCCGTCTGATCGGCTCCGAGGCGATCGGCAAGGGTGTCGTCGAGACCCTCAAGAAGTACCCGAAGTCCCCGGCCGTCCTCATGCAGAACCATGGCCCCTTCACCATCGGCAAGGATGCTGAAGGCGCCGTCAAGGCCGCTGCCATGACCGAGGAAGTCGCTCACACCATGTGGGCCGCCCGTCAGCTCGGTGACATCATCGAGATCGACCAGGCCGACATCGATAAGCTCAACGACCGCTACCAGAACGTCTACGGTCAGCACTGATTTGATGGAGTGTCCGCCGCGTTACGGAAGGCCCGACGTACCTTCGTACGCCTTCGCCTTCCGCGCCTTGCGGACACACGCATCAAATCAGCGCTGACTCCGCCAGCACGGTGGTGTCTTGGCTCCCCTCTCTGAGGGGAGCTGTCAGCGATAGCTGACTGAGGGGAGCCTCGGTCGGCGAATGAAACTTAAACAAACCCCCATAAACAAAGAAGTAAAGGAAGTAACCCTATGGTTATGGAAAACCCCTTCGAGGGCAAGGAAATCTGGTTCGGCGTTGGTTCGCAGGACCTGTACGGCGAAGAAGCCCTGCGCCAGGTCGCCATTCACTCCGCTGAAATGGTCGACTACCTGAACAACACCGGCAAGATTCCGGCCAAGATCGTCCTCAAGCCCACCCTGAAGTCCTCCGACGGTGTCAAGGAGTTCATGGTCGAGGCTTCCGCCAACCCGAACGTCATCGGCGTCATCACCTGGTGCCACACCTTCTCCCCGGCCAAGATGTGGATTCGCGGCCTCGAAGTGCTGACCAAGCCGCTGCTGCAGCTGGCCACCCAGCACCACAAGGAAATCCCGTGGGAGACCATCGACATGGACTTCATGAACCTGAACCAGGCCGCCCACGGCGACCGTGAGTTCGGTTACATCGTCTCCCGCCTCGGCATCAAGCGCAAGGTTGTCGTCGGCCACTACACCGATCCCGAGGTCGCCGAGAAGGTCGGCACCTGGGCCCGCGCCTGCGCCGGCTGGGATGCCTCCAACAACATGAAGGTCATGCGCTGGGGCGACAACATGCGTAACGTCGCCGTCACCGAGGGCGACAAGACCGAGGCCGAGCGCGTGTTCGGCGCCTCCATCAACACTTGGGCCGTCAACGAGCTCGTCGCTGCGTACGACGCCGTCAAGGACGACCAGGTCAAGGAGATCATCGAGGACTACAAGGCCAAGTACGACGTCGACCCGGCTCTGCTGGACGCCAAGTACGACTCCCTGTTCATCGCCGCCAAGGAAGAGGCCGCGATGGTCAACATGATGCGCGCCAACGGCTGCACCGCCGGCGTCGACAATTTCGAGGACCTCGGCGCTCTGCCACAGCTGCCGGGCGTTGGCCCACAGCGCTTCCCGTCCGAGTACGGCTGGGGCTTTTCCGCTGAAGGCGACTGGAAGACCGCCGTCCTCGTGCGCATCGGCGCCGTCATGGGCTACGGCCTTGAGGGTGGCGCCTCCCTCATGGAGGACTACTCCTACAACTTCACCGAGGGCGACGAGCTCGACATGGGCTCCCACATGCTCGAGGTTTCCCCGTCCATCGGCACCATCGCCAAGCCGAAGCTGGAGATCCACCCGCTGGGCATCGGCGGCAAGGCCGACCCGGTCCGCCTGGTCTTCTCCGGCAAGCCCACCAAGGACGCCGTCGTGGTCTCCATGTCCGACGTTCGCGAACGCTTCCGCCTGCTCATGGACGTCGTCGACGTCGTTGAGCCGCAGGGCTCCCTCAAGGAGCTTCCGTGCGCCCGCGCCGTCTGGGAGCCGAAGCCGAGCCTGAAGACCGCTGTTGAGTGCTGGATCACCGCCGGTGGTTCTCACCACACCTGCATGACCACCTCCGTCGGTCGTGAGGCTTGGGAAGACTTCGCCCGCATCGCCGGTGTTGAGCTCGCCGTCATCGACGAGAACACCACCGCTCGCCAGTTCGAGAAGGAACTGGAGCTGTCCGAGATGTACCACCGTCTTAACAACCAGCACTGATTGGCGGAGCGTATACCGCCTTTCCTCAGGTTCGACGTACCTTCGTACGCCCCTCGCCTTCGGACGGCGGTCTCCGCACGCGCCAATCAGCGCTGGCAAGCCAGCACCGATTAACTGCTGACTGCTACCGCTAAAAGGGGCTGTTCCGGAAAACCGGAGCAGCCCCTTTTAGGTGGTTTAGATGATTCGCATTAATCCGATGCGCACTGAATTGAATTCCGATTTATCGAGGTATGCGATCAAGCTGATTTTGTAATGCAGCCGTCATGGTGCCCATATTTTCGATTACATTGAATGATTGGTTGACGGCATCAGCAAATGGGCGAAGGGGACGCGCAAAATTACCAAGCATACGAATAAGGGGCAGCATCTGTGTCACTTCCGGAGGCATGGATAGCGAAGTGCGCAATCCATCGAATGTTGTTCCCATGCTGTCAATCTGGCTGTTGCGTAGAGCGCCTTGTGGAAGGCTCTGAATGAAGCCCACGTATTGAGACATGACGGCATAGGCGTTATTCCATAGTTCTGACAGATTATCCGATGCCTTGTTGAGCGAATCAATGTCAGGTTGTAGTTGTTCTGATAGTTGTATCGCCCATGAGGAATAGACAGACGCATTGCCGTTCGCAGGAGCGGGATGGGTACTTAATGTCTTTGAGATATTTTGAAATGATACGGCAAATTCTTGCGCGCCCACATTAACTTGTGGTGTAAGTTTTTCTATCTCATTCCAGGCACTCAATAAATCCGGTGTGTTGTCTCCCTTAAACTTGCTCACAACTGACTCTGATGTGTCATCAGATTGTGATCGGGCAGTAATATCCTCTATTACTGCGCGAAGTTCTTTCACGATTTCAAGGATTCTCTTTTGACGATCTTCAGCAGACATTAAACGCAAATCGCCCACTGGTAGATACTGTCGATTATGCGCGATGTCCCAAACAGGATCACGATCGCTAATTCCAGTCATGCCATCTATGCTTTGCAACATCAATGGAAGTATACGATTCGGTCCATGTTCCGTGACCCGAGTATTGAAATCCAGCAGTTCTTTACGACAGGCCTCACTGCGCACATATCTGGGAGTAATTATTGGAAGAATGATATTTGCATTACCAATGCCTCGATCAAGTGCCTGACGCCAATCTTCACCCCAGTTTATAGAGGTCTTGTCGACGAATAACCCGAGTGTATTGCTGGTCTCGTAATTGTATTCGTCGATAATATCATTCACGAATTGAAGTATTGCCCCCTTGAGGTGGTCGTTGTCTGCATGGCAGTAGCTTAAAAACAGGTTGGCATCAGTAGGGGCATTGGCATGAGCTGCCACATCGGTGTCGGACGGCCGAATAGGTAAAACTGATGGAACCGATAATGAGTAATGTTCAGCATCCGAAGTAGCTGTCTGGAATCCGTCACTGTCCCACAATGATGAAATTGGCAGAGCCCATATGTTGTTAGTGAACTGCTGCACCTTGTCTCCTGTGTATAAGACGTAGCCTCGGTGGAAGCGCTTGTCGCTGTCGCGCAATGCTGCAATACCAGAAAAATCTTTGCGGTCCACGGTATTGTTGGACTTCATTTCCAAAGCGACAAGTTGATTATCGTGTAGCAGCACGAGATCAACCTCTTTGGGCTTATTGCCAGTTTCCCGCCAGTAGAAAGCGTCGGGGTGTATATCGGACCATTGTATTTCCGGAATGATTTGATTGACGGCGAATGATTCAAAAAGCTCGCCAAACAGAACGCGATCATTATGAAAATCTCTGCCGGATTGTCGTATTGTTTCAACGCTGAATGACGTGTCTACTGGATGTATTTTTGCGCGGGTAAACAGTTGCTTACCAGGTGCTGAGCGTAGGTTCGGTAAGGCGGAGATTAGGAATCGGCGCATGAAAATACTGATGTATCGCTCAATGGTGGAGGGATTCGAATGAATAGTGTCGGATATTCTTTTTACATTCAAAATCCCGCCAGGGACTGCAAGTAACTCTTTGAGTATGGCATCAGCTATTGCTTTATCCAATCGCTCTCCGGGAAGTATGGTATCGCCCAAAACATTATCGATATCCGTTTTTACGGAAAAACGTAAATCGCTCTCTGCAATAGGTATGGAGGGCATTGCATACGAGGGGAAACCTCCCACAGTCATATACCTAGCTAGTGTGTCCCTATTGGTCTCTGAATGATAGTTCGCATTTGGGGTACCGTTCCACAACAAGTCAATGATGCTGGTATCAGTATTTTTATTGATTTCTCTGCGTGTTAGGGGATATAAGGTATAACGCAGGGAACGGCGGGTAAGGGGGTCCTGTCCGTCTAGCCCATCTCGGGTGATTGATGCTGAACCAGTAAGAATGAAAAAAGGAGTAGAACCAGTTTGCTTGTCGATTACTCCCTTGACGGATAGAGGCAAGTCAGGAATACGTTGAGCTTCGTCGATAATGCACGGCGTGGGTAGCGAATCAACCCACTCATCCAAATGAGATGAGGCGTACTCGAATGTCCTCTTGTCAGCAAGCGTCTCATAATGATAGCCGTCTGGCAATTCTGTCTGAACAAGCATGGTTTTGCCGACTGCTCGTGCTCCTTCCAGCACCGCTACTTTGTTTGGACACTGACGGAGGACTTGTGCCAACGGTCGAGTTACGTATCGAACGTTCGATGGAATCATGTTGATAATTTTATCACATGCTGTATAAAAAAATGATATTTTATGTGATAAAAAAATAACATCCAATGACCTTAGAATACTTCAGGTGATGTTTTCCAGCAAGATGCAGCCATGTTTCCAGATAACACAGACGCGCCGCTGCCTGGTGCGGAACCGTTGTCATGAGGTGGCAATCTCGATTATGCTTGCGTGGTCACGCAAAAAATCCGTTGTTAGCAACTCCCCACAAACGCATCAAAAATCGCCTGCGAGCGTGGATCTACCTTGTAGAGAAACTCGGGATGCCACTGCACGGCCCACAGGAAGTGGCTTGCCGGCCGGTACAGGGCCTCGATCACGCCGTCGGGCGCAACGGCCATGACTTCGAGACCGGGGGCCACATCACGAACCGCCTGATGATGGTAGCTATTCACTGCAATCTCAGTCTGCCCCGAGAACAATGAAGCCAAGGGAGTGCCGGGCACCAAGGAAACGTTATGTCCGAACGCATCGTACGGCGGATTCATATGGTGTTCGATATCGCTCGGATGCTGGCTTGGCAGATCCTGCCACAACGTGCCGCGCAGCGCTGCATTGATGAACTGAATGCCACGGCAGATGCCCAGAATCGGCTTGTCCCAAGCCATTACAGCTGGCAGCAGAATCGATTCCATTCGGTCGCGCTCAGGAGAGAGCACCTCGCTACGGCCGGTGGCGGAGGCCGCTGCACCAACCATCGGTCCCACATCCGGCCCGCCCGTAAACAGAAACGCGTCAAACCGTTCGGCACATTGCGCAAGAATGTCGGCGTCATCGGTCAGCGGCAACATGATGGGCGTACCGCCGGCCCGCATTATCGCCTCCATATATCCGGGCAGCATCCACAGACTATCGCGCCCGTAATCCATCAGCGGAGTCACCGCAATGAGCGGTCGATTCGTGGTCATGCCTGCCTCTTTTCGCCCAAGTGTCGCTTTCGTCGTTCTGCCGCAAATCGTTTGATCCAGTGGCCAATAATGCCGTCACTGTACCGAACCAATGTAACCGGTCGGCCAGCATTATTTCGTCAGCCAGCCGCGACGAGATTGCACAATGTGCCAATGATGGGGGCATTCGGTGCGGCCTTGTCAATGTTCGGGCCATTGCACGTTCGGCGGGGAAAGCATGCCCCGTCCGCGCATCGTGATGAACGAGTAAGGTTGACGGGGAGGGAGAATCACATGAACCAGGCATGCGTACGCAACGATACCATCGACGCGGGCAACCATCATGGCCGACCGCAATACCGGTCGTTCCTGCGATTTCTGACATCGCAGGAACGCAACGTCATTTGGCTGTTGCTGGCCGTCGCTTTTCTTCCGGTG
The DNA here is from genome assembly GCF_040916945.1 of Bifidobacterium sp. RTP21102st3_E2_RTP21102_210122. Taxonomy (NCBI): domain Bacteria; kingdom Bacillati; phylum Actinomycetota; class Actinomycetes; order Bifidobacteriales; family Bifidobacteriaceae; genus Bifidobacterium; species Bifidobacterium sp. RTP21102st3_E2_RTP21102_210122. Next base: position 23,736 of record NZ_JBCPAN010000002.1, read on the forward strand.
GACGGCACCACGCTTGGCCTGTACGCGCCGTTCTGGTCGCCAATCAGTCCGGCGCTGTTCGCCGTGTACTGCCTATGCAATTGGCGGCAACTGCGCATCGCAGCCAACCGGTACCTGCCAATGTTCCTCCTACCGGTGGTCTGTATAATCCTGTCCATCCCGGGATGGCTGAAGTTCGGCATCCACCTCAACGCCGCGTTCATGAGCATCACCGGATTGCTGGGCGTGCTCGCCACTTTGGGTGCGATCGCCCTTGCGTTCGACATCAAACGCATTCCGTGGCGTACGCCATTGCGGATTCTCATCGCATCATACTGGGTTTCCTTCGGAGTGGGCGTCGTGCAATGGCTGTCCATCCGTCTGCGCGCCAAACCGTTGACCGACTATTTCTCGCACCTCATGTACCGGCAATACATCAGCGACAACTCGGTGTGGGGCGGCGGCCGTCCGCAGTTCCTGTTCGCCGAGCCCAGCTATATCGGCATGCACCTGTTCGGCATACTGCTTCCGCTCATGTGGCTCATGCGCGGGCGCGACCGCATCTACGCCAAACGGCTGCGTGACCTCATCGTCACGTATGCCGTCGGCGCGGTGCTCATGCAAGCCGGCACCAGAATCGTCATCGATTCCGTCGTGGCGTTGCTGATCGCCCTTGTGGCGCGCACCGATTGGCATGACGGCGCACGCCGCGTCCGGGGCATGCTGCAGATTCTCGGCGCATGCGCACTGGGCCTGCTGGGTGTGCTGGCGGATTCCAGACTCTCCGCCATCGCGGAGAACGGGGCCGAGGGAGACGGCTCGTTCTTCGCGCGGATCTACCAAAGCCTCGATCCGATATGCGGATTGCTCACCCATCCGTGGACGCTGCTCACCGGTTATGGCGCGGGCAACATCATCAATGCGGTGTGGGCCGGCGCGGCCAAAGCCGGACGGCTGCTGGACGGTCTTGGTATGAACGGCGGCGCGGCCACGGGATTCGCGGCCGGCGTGAACGCGGACACGGTGTGGACGATGTGCGCGTATACCAGCGTCATCGCCGAATACGGGCTGATCGGGCTGGCCATGCTGGTCGGAGCCTCGATGGTCTGCATGACGCGCGGGAGGACGGTATGCCGTGGCGGTGCGGATGGCGCATCGTCCGACGGGCTGGCGCACGGTGTTTGTGTCACCGACGTTGCCGACGTTGCTGATGTTGCCGGGGGTAATAGTGGTGGTGGCGTTGCCGGCGCGGGTTCGGGCGAATCCGGCGTCTGGCACAAGACCGTCATCTGCTGGCTCGTCCTGGTCGCATACCTGTACATCCAATGCGAGAACTATGCGTTCGCCGCTCTGCCGCTTCTTGTGTTCGCCGCCTCGAAGGTGAGGCGCGAGCCTGATTTCTCGCGGGCCGACGCATCGACGCGGCCCGAGATGGACCAAAATCCAGAATAACCGACATTCGCCGCTGTTCCGTTTTTCGCTCAAGGCGTATATCTCCCGTATCTTGAGGTGCATCATGTATCGTCGCGGCTAACTAATCGGCGAAACGCGGCATGTTTCGCATTTTGGGCGAAAAGCCCAAGTCCCACAGGAGGTATTGATGACGTTCGTTGCACGGTCGGTGCGCTATGTGCTCAGAAAACGAGTGCGAACCATAGTGCTCCTTATAATACTGACCATCATAACGGCGAGCATGCTATCCACGATCGCGGTTTCTCGGGCAGCTCAACAGGCCGCCGGACGAATCGAGAAGGAAGCGGTCGGTGGATTTGTGCTGTCCAGCAACATGCAGGGCAGCATGCTCACGCCTCGCGGAGGCGGCATGGTGCGCCCCGCCGACGTGCGCAGGATCGCCCAACTGCCCGGGGTCGATTCGTATATGGTCCGTCAGAACGCCACCGCCGATCTCGTGGGGGCGAATGTGGCGAAGGTCCCCGGCGGCGATGATTACGATGCGACCCAGGAGCAGCAGTTTGGCAACGCCGCCAACGTCATGGGCACGAATGATTCGTCGAAACTCAACGTGTTCACGTCGCGCACGCTCGGCATGGCCGAAGGACGACATCTGAAGGCCTCCGACAAGTACACGTCGATGATCCATGAGGATCTCGCCAAAGCCAACGGGCTCAAAGTCGGAGACACGCTCACGCTCAAGGCCAACGCCTATGACGCCGACAACGAATCACATTCGACGGCGACCGTCAAGACCACCATCGTGGGCATATTCAAGGGCGACAGCGCCAGAAAGGTATCCAGCCGAGCGGAACTCACCGCCAACACCATCTACACCGATCTGGATACCACACGCGACCTGTACCAGTACAAGGACGGCAAGGAAATATACCAGGACGCCACCTTCGTGCTGTCCAAGGGCGTTGACGTGGAGAAGACCATGGATGCCGCGAAGAAACTCCCGGTGGATTGGAACAACTATCAGATCACGCGCAACGACCAGTATTCATCGAGCATGCTGCATGCCGCCCGCGGCGTGCGCTCCATGATGCGCGGCGCCCTGATCGGCGTGACCGTCTCGGCCGTGCTCGTGCTCAGTCTCATGCTGCTGCTGTGGATGAACGACCGCCGTCAAGAGATGGGCATACTGGTGTCCCTTGGCGTCGGCAAGCCCTCCCTGGTCGCCCAATACCTCACCGAGATGGTGCTGATCGGTCTGCCGTCCCTCGCCCTCGGCTGGCTGTGCGCGCAGGGAATGGCCCAATGGCTCGGCGCCACGGCGCTCCATTCCGTGAACGCCTCCGCGGCGAAGGAGCTGAGCAGCATGGGGCAGGTCGGCGGCGATCTTGAATCCAGCATGTCGGTGCGCACCCTGGATTCGCTCACGGTGTCGGTCGACGGGACCGCCATGCTGTACGTGGCGCTCGGATTGTTGGCGGTGATGCTGGTGTGCGTCGCGGTGGCGTGCATGCCGATGCTGCGCAAATCGCCGCGAGACCTGTCGGAGATTCGATGATGAGCATGAATGTGTGGAAGCGTGCCACGTTGGCGATCGTACGCAAGCCGGTACGTAGCGGCATCATCGGTCTGCTGATGCTGATGGTCTTCACGAGCCTGGTGGCGCAGGTCGGAGTCTCGACGGCCCTGCGTACCATGTCCGACGGCATCGGCGCGGGCATGGGCATAGGGTTTACCGTCAGCGCCGGCGAGAATCCCATTAGCGCCGAGGAGGCGAGCCGGTTCTCGCGTATCCCCGGTGTGACGAAGACCGCCTATGCGACGAAGACCTTGGCGCAGGTGGATGGCGCGCGCCCGGTCATGCCCCGGCAGGGCCCCCGATTGGACTCCGATCTGGCCATGCAGGTCAGCGTGCTGGGCACCACCGATTCCTCATTGTCCGAGGAATTCCAGAGCGGCCTGTACCGCCTGGAGCAGGGCCGCCATATCTCGGGCGACGGCGACAATGTGCTGGTCCACCGCGACTTCGCGATGCAGAACGGCCTATCGGTCGGCTCGACATTCCGTCTCCGGCAGGAGGGGCGCAACGCCACGGTGCGTGTGGCCGGGATCTTCTCCGGCAACGTGCAGGCCCAAAGCCCCCTGCCCTCGGACACTTCCGAGAACCTCATCTATTCGGGCAGGCGAGTGACCTCCGCTCTGACCGGAAACGACCAGATCGGCATGATCCGATGCCTGTCGGATAATCCGCAGGACCTGTCCGCGGCGGTCAGTCAGGCCAAGACCATGGCCGGTGGCAAGTACGACGTCACCGACGATTCGGCCCGGCTCTCCGGCGTCCTGCAATCCGTGCAGACGGTGCGTGATCTGGTGCGCATGGTGCTGCTGTCCGTCTGCCTCGCGGACGTACTGGTGCTGGCGATGGCGCTGGTCTTCTGGATTCGCTCACGCATCCATGAGATAGGCACGCTTCTGGCCCTCGGCATCGACAAGATGCGGATAGTCGCACAGCTCGCCATCGAAACCGGACTCATGGCGGCGGTCGCCGCCCTGTGTTCGCTGGGCACCGGCGCCATGCTGTCGGGATACGTGTCTTCCCGACTGTTGCGCGATTCGGGCGTCGCGCCATTGGAATCGTTGCACGTGGAGGCCTTGCCGCCTGAGCAGACGGTGCTCATCCTGCTGCTCGGATGCGCGGTCATCGCCGTGGCCCTTGCCGTGTCATGCGCCGCCGTGCTGTCCAAATCCCCGAAATCCATTCTTTCCTCTATGCGTTAGGAGTCACCAATCATGTCTAACTGTCTGCAACTGGACCATGTCGATTACGCCTACGGCGCGGCGAAGATCCTTGTTCTCTCGGATGTCAGCGCGGATTTCGAATCCGGGAAGATGTATGCGATCACCGGCCCGTCCGGCGCCGGCAAGAGCACGCTGCTGTCTCTGCTGGCCGGCCTGGACGCCCCCTCCCGGGGAGTGGTCCGCTTCGAGGGGGAGGACATCGCCGCATCGGGCTATGCGAAGCACCGTCGGGAGCACGTGTCCCTGGTGTTCCAGGACCATAACCTGATCGACTACCTCACCCCCGAAGAGAACCTGCGGCTGGTCAGCACCAAGGCCGATATGAAGATCCTCGAGGAACTGGGTTTGAGCCGTGAGGAATCCAAGCGCAACATCATGCACCTGTCGGGCGGCCAGCGTCAACGGGTGGCGGTCGGCCGCGCGCTGGTCGCCCCGGGCCGCGCGATCCTCGCGGACGAGCCGACGGGCAGCCTCGACCCGGAGATGACCGACGAGGTGATTCATCTGCTGCAGCATGCCGCCCATCAGCTCGGCAAATGCGTAATCGTGGTGACGCATTCCAAGCGTGTCGCCGACTCCGCCGATGTCGTGCTGCGTCTCAGGAGCAAGAAACTGACCCGGGCGTGACCCACCTGGGCCGGGCGGCACCCATACACCGCTTCGGCATTTCGGCACCCCGGCGACCGGGCACTCCGGTATCCCGGCCCTTCGGCATTCTGGCACCCCCGCGCTCCGGCACCCCGGCGACCCACTCGCGTTGCCGGGGTGCCGTATTCGCTCTGCGCCATAATGTGCGTGATAATGGAACCATGCCAGTGATGAATGATGAAGTGCCCGGCGAGGTTGAACCGCACCCCGATTGTTGGACTGGAGTAATCCAGATTCGATGATCGGAGGTGCGGTTCAAAAGGCCCTTTTTTGTGTCGGATTACGAACCGCGCGTTTCACCGCTTGCCGTTGTAGATCTCGTTGTCGATCACATCGGCGAACCCGCGGTTGACGGCCGGGCGCACTACCTTCAGCGACGGCGTCAGGCACTTGTTCTCCTGCGTGAACTGCGTGCCCAGCACGGCGAACTTGCGCACGGATTCGGCACGCGAGACCGTCGCATTCGCCTTGTCCACGTACTGCTGGATCTCTTCGCGCACTGCGGCGTTCGTGGCGAGCCGGTCGACCGGCGTCTCCGTGGACAGGCCGTGCGCGGGCAGCCAAATGGCCAGCGACTCCGGGTCGAGCGTCACCAGCGCGCCGATGAACGGGCGCTGGTCGCCCACCACCACGCAGTGCTCCACGATCGGGCACTTGGCGATCTCCTCCTCCAGCGGAATGGGGGAGACGTTCTTGCCGCCGGCGGTGATAATAATGTCCTTGATTCGACCGGTGATGATGATGCGGCCGGCGTCATCGATCTCGGCCAAGTCGCCGGTTCTGAGCCAGCCGTCGGCGGTGAACACTTCAGCCGTCTTCTCCGGCAGATTATGATAGCCGCGGAACACGTTCGGGCCCTTGACCTGCAGTTCGCCTTCGTCGGAAATGCGAATCGAGGAGCCGGGCGCGGGCTGGCCTACGGTGCCGATCACATTGTCGGTCACGCGCGTGGCGGCGAACGGGGCGGCGGTTTCGGTCATGCCGTAGCCCTGGATCATCGGCAGTCCGATGCCGTTGTAGAAATGCGCTAGATCGAGCGACAGCGGTGCGCCGCCGCAGGCCACGTACTTGATCTTCGGGCCCAGAGCGCCGCGCACCGTGCGGTAGACGAGCGTTTCGTACTTGGCGCGCTCGGCGATTTCGGCAAATGTGTGCTGCTCGCCGGCCTGCTCCTTGCGGCTCCAGACGCGCGCGGCCTCGGCGGCTTTGACAAACAGGCGGCCCTTCCAGCCGGCACCGGCCTTATGCGAGGCGGCGTTGTACACCTTCTCGAACACGCGCGGCACGCCCAGCAGGTAGGTCGGTTCAAACGAACGCAGGTCCGGCAGCAGGGACTTGGTATCCGGCAGATAGCCGACCACGCCGTCATCGGAGGCGATGGAGGCGTACTGGATGAATCGTGCGAAGCAGTGGGCCAGCGGCAGGAAGAGCAGCAGGCGTGGATGGTCGTCGAGAACCACTTCATGAAGCGCCTGCGAAGCGGTGATGGTGATGGACACGAAGTTCTTATGGGTCAGTTCGGCACCCTTCGGGTTGCCGGTGGAGCCCGAGGTGTAGACGATGGTGGCCAGATCGTCGGCGCGCACGGTGGCCACGCGCTCGTTCAGTTCCTCGTCCGAAACGGTCACGCCTAGGCCTTCCAAAGCGCCCAGTGCGTTGCCCTCGAGCATGAGAATCTGCTTCAAGGCAGGGCAGTGGTCCTTGACCGAGTCGAGCCGGTCGAAGCGCTCGCGATTGTCGGCAAAGGCCAGCTTGACCACCGAATCGTTCATGATGCGCTGGGCCTGCGGGGCGGAGTCGGTGTCATAGATCGGCACGCTTACCGCGCCCACCGCGGCCAGTGCGAAATCGAGAATGCCCCATTCCAGACGGGTGGAGGAAAAGATGGTCACCGCGTCGCCCTTGGCGATGCCGAGCGCGATCAGGCCCTTGGCGGCCGAGACCACGCGCTCGTGGAATTCGCCGGTGGTGACGTTCTGCCAGCGGCCGGGGCCGATTTTTTTGGCGGCGATTACCGTGTCCGCGCCGGTGCGGGCAAGGCGATCGGTAAGTAGGGAGTAGATGGTCTGGTTGTCGCGGATTTCGATGGATTCGCCAGGCGTGGTGTAGTGGTCAAGCATAAGCGGGCCGTGTCCTTACGTGCGTTGCGTGATGGCTGTTGACAAAATCGAGCCATTCTGACAAGTTAGGTTACGCTGGCGTAAGGTTGCGCGCGTTGTGGGCAATGGAGAAGTTGTCTGTCTGGTTTTGTGGATTGTATACAACGCCGTGTCTAACCGGTTTGCTCTACGGTTATGACACCGTGTCCATTTCGGGAGCCATCGACTTCCTGCAGGACAAGTACGCGCTGAGCCCGGCCCTACAGGGTCTGGTCATCAGCTCCATCATGATCGGCGGCGTGATCGGCGCCGGCTTCTCCGGCTTCCTGTCCGATAAGTACGGCCGCCGCCGAAGCACTGGTCGCCGCGCAAAAAGCAGCACTAGGCCGCGTTTGCTGCGTCTATTGGCGAATTGATCATATGGGTCGTCTGCGTGCAGACGACCCTTTTGCGTTCCGTCGGCTTCTGACACCGTAGAAACGTGCTTTCTCGGCTTCGAGGGGCTGATTTTGCCTTATCTGGAAGTCTACTTCCACTTCGAGGGGCTGATGCCCAAGTAGACACGGCCCTAAAACGGCGGAATGACGTTGACGTGTAGCCGTTTATACTTCCGATTACATGGATGAGGAGCCCCTCGAAGCGGAGATAGACTTCCGGCAAATGCGAAATCAGCCCCTTGAAACGGAAGTAGGCCTCCGGCAAACGCAAAAATTAGCCTCCTCGAAACGGATAAATGCACGTATTGGGTGTAGTGGATGCTTCAGCCCCTGATATCGAAGCATATTTTTTTCTGGTTGGCGCGTCTAGCATGCGCACTCCGCAATCGATAATTCTGTGGCCTCTCTCACTTTAAAAGTCTGGCGTGTGCGAGGGCGTTCGCTTAAGGTGAATGGGATTGCGCGGAATGTGGAGCGCAGGGTCATGACCATGCGCGTGCTGCAGATCCAGCTGCGCTCGCTGACCGCCATGGATATCGTGGCCTACGGCGGTGCGGCGGCCGGCATTGGTGTGGCTCTATGGCAGTATGCGCATGCCACCGCAGCCGCCGCAGGAGCCAGCACCGCCGGCTGGTCGCCGATCATGCTCGCCGCCCACCTGCCCGGCGCATTCGCCTACCTGGCCTACGGCCTGCAATACCTGATGCCGTTCGGTGCGGGCTTCCCGCTCACCCTCGCCGGACTGCTGTTCATTGTGCTGCTGTCCGCCGAATTCTTTATTCCCATGCGTCAGCTTGGCTCGTTCTTCCACGTGGCGATGAACGGCATGACCTCCACCAAGCGCATCTTCGCTCTGCTGGACACCCCGGAGCCCGAGCATGGCACGGCGACCCTGCCGGCCAACGATTCCGATTCCGCTGACGACGGTCTGACGGTCCGCTTCGACCACGTCGGCTATTCCTATGATGATGCCGGGCACGGCGACTCCAAGTCCGCATCCGCAAAGACCGATAAGCAAGGTGAAACCAGCCCCAATTCCGCCGTCGCTCCTGCGCTCACCAACATCACCTTCGCCGCACGGCCCGGTCAGTTCACCGCCATTGTTGGCATCTCCGGTTCCGGCAAGTCCACGGCCGCCTCGCTGCTCGCCGGTACACTGGCCGGTTACCGAGGTTCGCTCACGCTGAACGGCGTCGAGGTATCCGATTTGTCAGGCGAAACACTGGCCGGAGCCGTCACTGTGATTGGTGCCAGCAGCCATCTGTTTGCGGGCGCATTGCGCGAGAATCTTCTGATGGCCTTGCCCGATGACGAGATTCCTGATTCGCCGGATTCCGTGGACTCCCGTCTGTGGTCCGCGCTCGAGCAGGCGCGCATTGCCGACTTCGTGCACGCACAGCCGAACGGACTGGGCATGCCGATTGAGTCCGATGCCGCCAACCTGTCCGGCGGCCAACGCCAGCGCATCGCCATCGCCCGCGCGCTCCTGCATGATTCGTCGGTATTTGTGTTCGATGAGGCGACCAGCAGCGTTGACATGGAATCCGAAGAGCTGATCCTGGATACAATTCGCGAATTGGCGCAATCCCGCGGCAAGACGGTTATTATGATCACCCATCGCATGGCCAACGCCGAACACGCTGATCAAGTGGTGGTGCTCGAACACGGCAAGTCGGTTGAGAGGGGCACCCATACCGAGCTGATGACGGCGGACGGCGTCTACGCCAAGCTGTTTACCACGCAGGCAGATATTGAGAACTTCGGAGAAGGCCATGCTCGGCGTGTGCTGCAGGTTGGTTCTCGCAAGCAGGAGCTGTCCGACGACAGTCGGACTGAGGGTGGCGCAGCGTGCGTAAGCGCAGAGGCGGGTATGACGGTTGACCGCCTGCAGTCAGCTTTGCCGACGGCTTCCGTTGGCGGGAGTGAGCAGGCCTCGGCTGAGACTCCGGCTGGTGTTGCAAATAGCGATTCGTCTTCCAAAATGAGCACATTCCAAGTGATCAGGCGACTGCTTAAGGAAGCCCGACCTCTGGCAGGACTGATGGCAGCGGCCTCCACCGCCGGCACCATCGGCCATCTTTCGGCCACCTTCCTGCCCGTGTTCGGCATTATCGCGGCATTTGCACTTACCGGTAATCCGGTGTGGGGCATGGGTGTTGCGCCCGCCGTCATCATGATGATTATCTGTGCTCTTCTGCGTGGCATCACCCGATACATTGAACAATATCTGAACCACAATGTGGCATTCCATCTGCTCGCACTCTTCCGTTCCAAGGCGTTCGCCGCGTTGCGCAGACTGGCGCCGGCCAAGCTCGCGGGCAAAGGTAAGGGCAACCTTATCGCCATGCTGACCACCGATGTGGAACTGCTTGAGATCTTCTTTGCCCACACCATCAGTCCGGTGGCCATCGCGGTAACCTCCACCATCGTCTACACGATTGTGGCCGCCACCCTAAGCCCATGGATGGCGCTGGCGTTGATTGCCGCCCACCTGGTTATCGGCATCCTTGTGCCGCGATTCTTTGCCACCGGCGTACGTAACCTTGGCCCTGCCATCCGTGGCGCTGCCGGAGAACTCGACGATGTGATACTCGATGACATGCGCGGCCTGGACGAAATCATCCGATTTGGCCGCGGCGAGGAACGTGCGCAGGCCATCGAGGACCGTACCCATGCGTTGTGGAAGGATCACGCCAAACTCAGCAAGGTCAACGGCCGTTTCACCGGAATCAGCGGACTCTTGGTGGCTGTGCTCACAGCGGCTTCGGTCGCCGTGGCTATTGCCTGTGCCGGCGCGAACCCGCAGAGCATTCCGGCTCTGATTGCCGCCTTCGTGCTGTTCGCCAGCTCGTTCGAACCGACTTTGGCGCTCGCCGCCTTGCCCGCTAACCTGACTCAGACCTTCGCGTCCGCTAGCCGACTGTTCGGACTGATGGACGAGGTGCCCGCTGTGACCGAGAATGGCACTGTTGTGCCGCAGGAGTATATGGGCATGCGTCTTGATGACGTCACCTTTGCATATGCGGGGGAGCATGAAGTCCTGTCCGACTTCTCGCTTGACGTGCCGCAGCATGGCGTGCTGGGTATCCAGGGGCCGTCCGGCCGAGGCAAGTCCACCATGCTCAAGCTGCTGCTGCGCTACTGGGATCCGCAGCGCGGTCAGGTGACGTTGTCCGGCACGCCGTTGCCCGAGGTCGATGTGCATGCTCGCCGACGTATTCAGGCCATGATGAGCCAGGAAACCCACCTGTTTGATGGCTCTATCCGAGACAATCTGCTGATTGCTTTGCCTGAGTCCGAGGTTGAAGCTGCAAATGTTGCAGGCAATGGGGAAGTGGGTGCCAAGACCGTTGATTCCCGACAGCAGCGGTTGGCGGCGCAGTCGGCAGAGGGCGATGCCGTTCAGGTGGCAGCAGCTGACGGTCTCGACGCTCGTTTGCGTCAGGCTCTCGCCAAGGCCTCCGTGCTTGATCTCATTGATTCCCTGCCCGATGGCCTTGATACTCAGGTAGGCGAGTTGGGCGACCGTCTATCCGAAGGTGAACGCCAGCGTATCGGTTTGGCTCGTGTGTTCCTGCGCAATGCTGATCTGGTGCTTTTCGACGAGCCGACCAGCCGTTTGGATGCTTTGAACGAGGCTATTATTCTACGTTCCATTCACGCTATGGCCGTGGGTGAGCAGCATGCAGACAAGGAGCGCGGCGCGGCTGTGGTGCTGGTCTCCCACCGCGAATCCGCCATGCGCATTGCTGATGCGGTACTCAATCTGTAACTGCCTGTAACTACGCGGGAATCACATCGCATTGCGTTACGTTACCGCGTTGCACTGCGGTTCCTCGCGGGTGGCGGCGATGCCATCTCCGGTCGTCATTGCGTTGCTGCGTTTGTGTTGCGATATGTGATGCGGCAACGCAGCAATGCGGCAATGCAATGTGATGTGACAACGTGGCAACGTAGCGATGCAATAACGCGGTAACATGGCAACATGGCAATGCAGTAACGCAACGCAGCATTCACGCCTTGATCAAAGCGCCGATGATGAGCGCCTTCTGCAGCCCTGGGCGGAACAGGTCGTGAAATTCATGCGACATTTCGGTTTCGAGTTTGACCGATGCATGGATGTCGTCAGTGCGAAGGCGTGCCTGTTCGGTGCCGATGATGTGCTCGAGCACCGCGAATCCCTCTTCGGTTTTGCCGGCTTGAATGAGGAATCGTGGGCTTTCCGGTGCTCGCACCATGGAGAGCAGGAACGCGGCGGCCGGAATCGCACCCAGCCTCAGCATCCAACGCCAACCGGCGTTGACATCCCAGCTTCTGGAACCGTAGGAGGCGATGATGTAGTTGATGACATTGGTCAGGAAGATGCCGCATACCGCGAGGAGCTGATAGGAAAAGGCAAGCAGACCGCGGATATTGACCGGCGCTTAAGGCCAGACCGAACGTATATTTGCCCGATCCGTGAGTACGTATGGTTGTTCCCAAGGGATTGCGCTGCTTGGAAGTAGCTTGAAACAGGCCCGCCATGTGCTTTTCCTCTCAATACAGCTATGGGGGGTGCCTGTTCATACTAGTCAGATTCTTGTCATATGGCGTTGAATATCTACAAATGTGGGCACTGGTGAGGCGGCTGAGTGGTGGAATCGCGCCGTGGTGTGTGGGTGTTGGGGACTCACGAGCATGCTGCGCGTTATTTGGTGGTGTGCTGAGAGTCGGGACCTACTCACGTTGGGGGAGGGGATGAAGAGCCTCTGAGACAAGTCGCTGTTCGACTGGAGATTTGCTCACGTGGAAAGCATGGAAAAGGCGAAAAAAATCAGGCGTGTCGGGTGATTTGACAAATTGGTACACAGGTGTATCATCTTAGGTATTGGTACACGGGTGTACCAAAGAAAACACCCCAAGGAAAGGTGGCCAGAGGAGACTTCGCAAGCGGCCAAACGAATTGAAATCCAACGCAGCAGTCGATTCGTTTTTGGCAATCGGAAGGCAGTCGTCAACAATCGGAAGGCAGCCAAAGACAGCCGGAAGATAACCGAGAAGTAACCGGACGAAAACCGGAAGCCAGTCGGAAGAAAGCCAACCACCCGCAAGTCAACTCCAATGGTCCAGAAGGAGATAACATGCGCAACACCAAGAAGGTCATCGCGGCAACGGCAGCCGTGGCCACGCTCGTCGGTCTCGCCGCCTGCGGCAGCAGCAACGACAACGGCGCCAACAAGGGTGACGCTGACAAGGCCGAACTCGTGTTCTGGGGCTGGGATTCCGGCAACTCGATGAAGGAAATCCTCGCTGACTTCGAGAAGGCCAACCCCGGCATCACCGTCAAGTTCAACAACACCGGCACCGCCGAGAAGACCTCCACCGCGCTCTCCAACGCCATCGCCGCAGGCAACGGCGCCCCTGACGTCGTGATGCTCGAAGATCCGACCGTCACCCAGTTCGCCGTCACCGATGGCCTCGTGGACCTGAGCGAATTCGGCGCCGACAAACTCGCCGACGACTTCGCCGCCGGCCCGTGGAACAAGCTCCAGTACAACAACAAGCCGTACGCTCTGCCGATTGATTCCGGCCCCGAAATGTTCTTCTACAACAAGGCAGTGTTCGACAAGGCCGGCGTGGACGGCGAGTCCATCAAGACCTGGAACGACTACTACGAGGCCGCCAAGAAGATCCGTGCCACCGGCTCCTACATCACCAATCTGGCCGGTACCTCCAACGACTATCAGCCGTTCACCGCCCAGATCTGGCAGGCCGGTGCCCAGCCGTGGAAGGTCGATGGCGAGAACATCACCATCAACATGACCAAGGACGAGGGCATGCAGCGCTATATCCAATTCGTCCAGAAGCTCATCGACGAAGACCTCGTGGACGCCAAGACCCCGAACTGGTCCGACGATTGGAACCGCGAGCTCAACGATGGCACCCTCGCCTCCCTGACCATCGGCGCTTGGATGCCGATCAACCTCATGACCGGCGCCCCCGATCAGGCCGGCAACTGGCGCGTCGCCCAGCTGCCGCAGTGGGAGGAAGGCAAGGAAGTCTCCGCCGAAGACGGTGGCTCTGCACTTGCCGTCACCTCGCAGTCCAAGAACCAGGCCGCTGCCTACAAGCTCGTTGAGTACATGACTCATGGCGAGGGCGCTCAGACCATGGCTGACACCGGTACCTTCCCGTCCCTGAAGAAGATCCTCCGGTCCGACTCCTTCACCGACCCGACCACCGAGTCCAACAAGAAGACCAACGACTACTTCGGCGGTCAGAACGTCAACGAAGTCCTTTCCGCCGCGGCTCAGCGCCCGACCGAGAAGTTCCAGTACCTGCCGTACAACCCGTACGCCCAGACCGCTTACGGCGACGAAGTCTCCAAGGCCTACTCTGGCGACATCACCCTGGAGAAGGCGCTTGAAAACTATGCCAACAAGCTCGCCGAGCAAGGCAAGCAGCAGGGCTACAACGTCACCGTCAAGTGACGCAACCGATCTATTGCCGGTACATCCGGCACTGACCAACAATCAAAACCTGCGGCTAGGCCACTCTCCTTCCGCCTAGCCGCCCGATCTCCCAAAGCGGGGATGCTCCCCAGTGTCCCCGCTTTCCCGTGCCCTCGCCTGACGTGACCGCTCCAATCGAGCGACCCCCTGGTAGCGGGCGCAGCACAGCAATCCGTATTCCAAGAAAGCAATCGATTATGTCCGATCAAACAATGGCCGCAGCCCCGCAGCCAACGGTGGGAATCCTGCCTGAGGAGGCGGATCTGCACACGGCCGAGGCCCGCGTCAACAAGCACAAGGCCGACTGGCGCGGCTGGAAGTTCATGTGGCCGTTCGCCGTGGTGTTCGTCTTCGTGTTCATCATCCCAATTGTGTACGCCATTTACATCTCCTTCTTCAAGAAGCAGATGATCGGCGGCACCAAGTTCGTCGGCTTCGAGAACTACGCCCGACTGATTCAGGATCCGCAGTTCTGGAGCTCGGTGGGCCGCGTCACTATCTTCACCGTATTCCAGGTGCCGATCATGCTGTTTCTGGCCGCAGCCATGGCCCTCGCTTTGGATTCGATGAAGCTGCATGGCACCAAGTTCTTCCGCATCTCCACATTCCTGCCCTATGCGGTGCCCGCAGTGGTCTCCACCATGATTTGGGGTTTCGTGTATGGCGCCAAATACGGTCTGGTCGGCTCCCTCAACGACTTCCTCGGCACCAACATCGATGTGCTCAACCCCGACGTGCTGCTTGCATCCATCGCGAACATCAACACGTGGGAATATGCCGGCTACAACATGCTGATTTTTTACAGCTCCCTAAGCACCATTCCACACAGCTTGTATGAGGCCGCCTCCATCGACGGCGCTTCGGAGTGGCAGATTGTTAAGAAGATCAAGCTGCCGGAGCTGAAGGGCTCGCTGGCCATCACGGTGATCTTCTCGATCATCGGCAGCTTCCAGCTGTTCAACGAGCCGAGCATTTTGCAGAACATGGTTCCGGGCAACGCGATCACCACGTACTACACGCCGAACATGTACGCCTACAACCTGAGCTTCACCGGCAATCAGAGCAACTATGCCGCAGCTCTGGCCATCGTGATGGCCATCATCACCATGGCCATTGCGTATGTCGTCCAGCTTAAGAGTATGAAGGAGCAGATGAAGTAATTATGAGCACTGCAACCATGACTTCAACAACAACCATGACCCTGGCCGATCTCAAGGCTCAGGAAAAGGCCGCCAAGAAGGCCGAGAAGGAGCGTCAGAAGCGCATCGACGCCGACGAGAAGGCCGAGCGCAAGCGCGCCGCCAAAACCGGTTTCTCCAACCCGGCGAACCCGACCCGCTCGATGGCCCTGACCATCGTGTGCGCGATTTTCGCGGTCTACTGCCTCTTCCCGTTTGTCTACCTGATGATTAACGCCACCAAGACCCAGTCCGACTTCACTTCGACGTTCGGCCTCGGTTTCGGCAAAACGTTCGCCCTGTTCGACAACATCGCCACGGTGTTCACCTATCAGGACGGTATCTTCGGCCGCTGGTTCGTCAACACGATTCTGTATGTGGTGGTCGGCGCCGGCGGTGCCACCTTGCTGGCCATCATGGGCGGCTATGCGCTGGCCAAGTTCCGCTTCCCCGGCCGTAAGCTGTGCTTCGTGATCATCATCGGCGCCATTTCGGTGCCGGGTATCGCGCTGGCCGTGCCGCAGTTCCTGCTGTTCGCCAAGATGGGCCTCACGAACACCCCGTGGTCGATGATTATCCCGAGTTTGGTATCCACGTTTGGTCTGTATCTGATGTGGATCTTCTCCGATCAGGCCGTGCCGGATGAGCTGCTTGAAGCCGCGCGCGTGGATGGTGCCGGCGAGTTCCGCACCTTCTTCCAGATTTCCCTGCCGCTGTTGGCACCCGGCATCGTGACCACTGCATTGTTCGCCATTGTAGCGACGTGGAACAACTACTTCCTGCCGTTGATCATGTTGAAGGATTCCAACTGGTACCCGTTGACGATCGGTCTGAACCAGTGGAAGGACCAGGCTTCAACCGCAGGCGGTCAAGCTATCCAAAACCTCGTGATTACCGGTTCGCTGATCACGATCATCCCTCTGGTGATTGCGTTCCTGTGCCTGCAGAAGTACTGGCAGTCAGGCCTCGCCGCAGGCGCCGTCAAGGAGTAACCTCTGGCTCCCTCTGACGGGAGCTGGCCGCGGAGCGGACTGAGGGTGGTCATATGGGGATTCGACTGGCGACCACCCCCAGTCAGCTTCGCTGACAGCCCCGCCAGCGGGGGCGGCCTCTCTGGTGTTCACAACCTGCAAGCACAGCACTTCCCGCAAACCGATACAATAAAGGATTTGATTAATATGACTACTCATAGAGCATTTAGGTGGCCGTCCCTGCTGACGGAATCCGGCCGCGGCATCGCGTTCGGCGGCGACTACAACCCGGACCAGTGGCCCGAGGAGACGCTGGACGAGGATATCCGTCTCATGGGTGAGGCCGGCGTGAACGTCGTATCGCTGGCAATTTTCAGCTGGGACAAGATCGAGCCGGTCGAGGGCGCGTTCACGTTCGAGTGGCTCGACCATGTGATCGACAGGCTCGGCAGAGCCGGCATCGCCGTGGACTTGGCCTCCGCCACAGCCGCCGCGCCGCTGTGGCTGTACGAATCCCATCCAGAGGTGCTGCCGGTAGACCGGTATGGTCATACCGTCAACGCGGGCTCACGCCAGTCGTGGCAGCCCACAAGCCCGGTGTTCAAGGAATACGCGCTGCACCTGTGCCGCAAACTTGCCGAACACTACAAGGACAACCCGTATGTGACCGCCTGGCACATGGGCAACGAATACGGCTGGAACAACCGCTACGACTACTCCGACAACGCCTTGGCCGCGTTCCGCACGTGGTGCGAGGCCAAGTACGGTACCATCGACACGTTGAACGAGGCGTGGGGCACGGCCTTCTGGTCGCAGCACGTGAACAGTTTCGACGAGGTGCTGCTGCCACGTCACATGGGCGGCGACGCCATGGTCAACCCGTCGCAGCAGTTGGATTACGAGCGGTTCGGCAACGACATGCTGCTCGACTTCTACAAAGCCGAACGCGACGCCATCGAGCAGATCTGCCCCGACAAGCCGTTCACCACGAACTTCATGGTCTCCACCGACCAGTGCGTCATGAACTACGCCAAATGGGCGGATGAGGTGGACTTCGTGTCCAACGATCACTACTTCCATGAGGGCGAATCCCACCTGGACGAACTCGCCTGCTCGGACGCGCTCATGGACTCCCTCGCGCTGGGCAAGCCGTGGTACGTGATGGAGCACTCCACCTCAGCCGTGCAGTGGAAGCCGCTGAACACACGCAAACGGGCCGGCGAACTCATGCGCGACTCCCTGGCCCACGTGGCCATGGGCGCCGACGCCATCTGCTTTTTCCAATGGCGGCAATCCAAGTCGGGCGCCGAGGCGTTCCACTCCGCCATGCTGCCCCACGCGGGCGCCGATTCCAAGGTCTTCCGCGGCGTATGCGAGCTCGGTAAGGCGCTGAAGACCCTTTCCGACGCCGGGCTGCAGGGCACTGAGCTCGAGCGTGCCGGCACGGCGATCCTGTTCAGCGCGGAATCCGAATGGGCCACACGCTCCGAAACCCTGCCCAGCATGAAACTCAACCACTGGCACGACGTGCGCGACTGGTACCGCGGCTTCCTGGATGCCGGGCTGCGCGCGGACGTGGTGCCGCTCGCCTACGACTGGACCGGCTACAAAACCATCGTGCTGCCCACCGTGCTCAGCCTGTCCGACGAAGACGTTCTCCGTATCGCCGACTTCGCGAAGGCCGGCGGAACCGTCATCGTCGGCTATGCCGCCGGCCTGATCGACGAGCACTTCCACATCGGCCTCGGCGGCTACCCCGGCGCCGGCAACGGGCTCCTACGCGACATGCTCGGCATCCGCTCCGAAGAATTCAACATCCTCGGTGAAGAAGCCGAAGGCGAGCCCAGCGAAATCAGCCTGTCCAATGGTCTGACGGCCCGCCTGTGGCAGAACGACGTGACTTCCGTAGCCGCGGACACCACAGTGCTTGCCTCTTACGCAGGTGAGTCCGCCGCCGACTGGGAGCTGGAGCGCACCCCCGCCATCACCAGCCGCCCCTATGGCAACGGTACCGCCATCTACGTGGGCTGCGACCTCAACCGTCACGACATTGCCCAGTTGCTCAAAGCACTTGGCTCCCGATGGCAGGAGTTGTCGGCGCAGCCGACTGAGAGTGGTCAAACTCCAACCTATCCCACCACAGATCCCCGCATCCTGCACACCATCCGCCGATCCGCAGACGGCTCCACCCGCTTCGATTTCTACCTCAACCGCTCAAACCAGCCCGTCGCCATCAACGGTGTGGAAGGTGATCCCATCATCGCCCACCGTTGCGAGACTGACGCCGTTGGATATACGCTGAACCGCAACGCCATTCTTATCGCTAAAACGTCCTGCTAAACCGCGCTAGAATGGCAATGTTGTCCGGATAGAGGAGTGCGGCATGAGCGACGAGAAAACAGCCAAGCGTCGAGTGACGCTACGCGATGTCGCTCAGGCCGCCGGTGTATCGCTCAAAACTGCGTCGAACGTGATCAATGGCTCCGGGCGTATGACAGATGAGACCCGTGCCAAGGTCGAGTCGGTCATTAAGGACCTCGACTACCGAGTCAACGTGGCCGCCCGCAACCTCAACCGCGATCACACCGGCTTCATCACCCTCGCCGTGCCTTCGCTGATTCCGCCATATCTGGCCGAGCTCGCCAACCGCACCATCGAGGCCGCCCGTCAGCGCGACTATTCCGTATACGTCACCACGTATGCGGAAGGCTCCGCGAAAGGCGCGCGCGATCTGCTGAAGAAGTTCAACTCCACGGTGTCCGATGGCATGATCCTTTCCATGAGCGAGGTGGAAAACATTTCGCCCGATGATCTGAAGGTTGATTTTCCGCTGGTCATCGTTGGCGCGCGTACCACGTGGGGCATTGTGGATCACGTGACCCCAGACGATGTATCCGCAGCCGCCATGGCCGCAGGCTACCTGTATGACCGCGGTTCCACCAGACTTGCAGTGATCGGTGCCCGTGACGTTTACGACGAAGATGCATTGCTGAATGCCGTAGAAGGCAACGCGCAGCTGCGTCTGCGCGGCATCATCGAAGAGACCCGTAGGCGTGGGCTCTCCTTGGATCCGCAGCTGATTGGCAACACCGATCAGGATTGGACCATCGGAGCCGGTGCCCGTGTGACCCAGCGGCTCATTGATTCCGGCGTGCCATTCGACGGTGTGATTGCCTTGAACGATCAGTTGGCCATCGGCGCATTGACCGCTCTGCGCACCGCTGGTTATGAGGTGCCCGTGCAGGTGCAGGTCATCGGCTTCGATAACAACGAGGAAGCCCCCTACCTGCAGATTCCGCTGACCACCATGGATTCCCGCCTTGACTGGACGGCTCCCACGGCAGTGGATCGCATCCTCGGACGTATCGACGGCAGCATCACCAAGTCCGAACTGCTCACCACCGAATCCCAGGTCATCGCCCGCGCCTCCACACGCTGAACGACATTGCTGTAATGCTGGTGTTGCTGTACTGGGCCGTACGAGGCGTTGATACACCGGTTGACCAACACGGCATAAAGTGCTAAGGTGACGATTGCGTGGTACACAGCTGTACCGCGTGGCGCATAAGGAAAGGAAGCGCCAAGCATCACTGGGCGTTCGTTCTGAGCGTTCACCATTCAAAGGAGAAAAAGCATGCGCCGAAATACCGCGCTTACTCGCATTATGGCATCCGGCGTGGCCGCCATAATGCTCTGCGCAGGAGGCACGTTCACTGTAAACGCCGCCGAAGAAGAACCAGTTAAAGCCGACGTTTCGGTCAAGGCCATCCAAGGCTTAAGCGATGATTTCATCGGCGGTATGGACGTCTCATCCATGCTCTCGCTGGAAGAAAGCGGCGTCACGTTCAAGAACGCCAATGGCGAGGTCGAGGATTTGTTCACGTTGCTCAAGGAATCCGGCGTGAACTATGTGCGTCTGCGTGTGTGGAACGATCCGTTCACCGCAGACGGCCAAGGATATGGCGGCGGCAACGTCAACGCCGATCGCGCACTGACCATGGCCAAGCGAGCCACGGCAGCAGGGCTGAAAGTGCTGGTCGACTTCCATTACTCCGATTTCTGGGCCGACCCCAGCAAGCAGCAGGTGCCCAAGGCGTGGAAATCCTTTGAAGGCGACGCGGACAAAACCGCCGACACCGTATACGACTACACCAAGCAGACTCTGACCACGTTCAAACAAGCCGGCGTGGACGTCGGCATGGTGCAGGTCGGCAACGAAACCACTGCGAAAATCGCCGGCATCTCCGGCTGGGACGGCATGTCCAAAGTATTCTCCGCAGGTTCCAAAGCCATACGCGAAGTGCTCCCCGAAGCCAAGGTCGTCATTCATTTCACCAACCCGGAGAAAGCCGGCACCTACGCCACTTACGCCAAACAGTTGAGCAACCACAATGTGGATTACGATGTGTTCGCCAGCTCCTACTACCCGTTCTGGCATGGCACCACCGAAAACCTCGCCAGCGTGCTCAAGAACGTGGCCTCCACTTATAAGAAAGATGTGATGGTGGCGGAAACGTCGTGGGCATACACCTTGGATGATGGCGACGACGATTCCAACACAGTGCCCAGTAAAGTAACCGCCGATAACCTCAAGAAATACGACATCAGCCCGCAAGGCCAGGCCGATGAGATTCGCGCGGTCGCCGAGGCCGTGAACAATATCGGCGACAATGATGGCGATGGCGAAAATGACGGCCTGGGTGTGTTCTACTGGGAGCCCGCATGGGTGCCCGTGGGCACCGGCGGCAAGGATAACGCCGAACTGGTGGATACGTGGAACAAGTACGGTGGCGGCTGGGCCACTGAAGCGGCCGGCGAATACGATCCCAATGACGCCGGCCTGTACTGGGGCGGCTCAGGTGTCGATAACCAAGCTTTGTTCGATTTCGATGGCAAGGCGCTCGCCTCTCTGCCGACGTTCAAGTACATTCACACCGGTGCCGTCACCGATCATGTGTTCACCAAGATAGATCCAGTGGAGATTACCGCGACTGACTCGGATTCCATCGACGCGATCAAAGCGCAATTGCCGAGTGAGGTGACCGCACACTATCAGGATGGGGTGGACGAGACCGAAACCGTGACCTGGCAATCCGCTGCGCTTGACTGGATTCGTGGCGCAGGCACATACACCATCACCGGCACCACCAACGCTGGCCACGACGTGACCGTCACCGTCACCGTCACCGCCACTCCCGCCAAGGATTACGTAACGGACGGCAGCTTCGAGAACGCTGAGAACGATAAGAACTGGACCATTGCCGGCACCGGTGCGTCCATCACCGAAGACAGTGGCAACGCCGCCGACGGCAAGCGCGCGCTGAAGTTTTGGGCATCCGATGCCTACAGTTTCTCCGCCACGCAGACCATCACCGGACTCGAGCCTGGCGAATACGTGCTGACCGCCATGAGCCAAGGCGCGGCAGCGGACAACGCCGCTATTACCGATGGTGTGGCCCTCTCCGCCACAACGGGTGGCAAGACCACGTCCGATGCGCTGGAACTCAACGGTTGGGTTAAGTTCGATACCGCCACCGTGCCTGTCACCGTGGGTGCTGATGGCACAGCGACCATCACCATCACGGGCAACCTGCCTGCCGACGCATGGGGCAATGTGGACAAGGTCTCACTCGTCAAAAAGACCGAAACTCCGGTGAAGCCATCCACGGAGAACCTGGACAAGGCCGTGGCCGAAGCCGGGAAAATCAATCGCGATGAGTACACCAACGAGTCGCTCGCCAAACTCGATCAGGCGCTTGCCGCCGCTGACGTGCTGCTTGCCGGCAGCACCTACACCGAGCAGGACGTGAACGATGTGATCAAGCTTGTTGCCGATGCCATTGCCGGCCTCGCCCAAAAGGAGGTCTCCAGCCTGACCGTCACGCCAAGCAAAACCACCTATCAGGTGGGCGATGCCATCGATGCTGACCATGATCTCAAGGTCGTGGGCAACTATTCCGCAGGCATGGGTAACGTGACGCTTTCCGCCGGCCAGTTCACGCTCGATTACGATTTCTCCGCTCCCGCTGATGCGGCGAAGGTTACCGTAACGCTCAAGTCGAATCCGAATGTCACCGAAACCTATACGGTTGCGGTTACCGCTCGGGCCGAAGGTGGTTCCGGCAACGGCTCGGACGGTGCGGGTAATGGCGGGGCTACTATCAATCCCGATACGGGCGAGGGCGATAAGACCAACGGTGCGAATGGCGACAAGATCACTGGTGTGCTGAGCAATACCGGTAGCGCGGTGACTGCCGTGGGTCTTGCGGTTGTCGTTCTCGGCGTGGCCGGCGGGGTCTCGCTTGCTTTGCGTCGTAAGCGCTCCTGATAGAGACTGATGCGGCATTATGATGCGGTTGCTGGCAGCCGGCAACCGGCTGCCAGATGCCATCTGTCGGCTGTCGTTTATCGGTTGTCGGCTGTCAGATGCGTCTGTCTCGGCGCAGCGATGCGATTCTGTCCCGGTTCGTGCATCAATCGTTTGATGTGGGTACCAGGACAGAAATCACTGTCCTGGTTTGCGAAAACGGGTGTTTTTCGCGTACCGGGACAATTCCCGTTGCCCCGGTTTGCACGTCAATCGTTCTACGTGAGAACCGGGACAGTATGTTGATTTCGGGATTGGCTGTATTCCGCCGATTCTGTTTGTCGGGGTATGTGGACTTTGGGGATTGTCTTGTCCTGGTTCTCGAAAATGGCCCGAAATTGCGTACCGGGACAACGATTTCTGCCCCGGTGCAAACGTCAATCGATTGACGCCTGTACCGGGGCAAATTCGCGCCCGGGAACAATAGGGCGAGGGCCGGTCGCAGGAGTAGAGCGTGATGTTGTCATGATTGCGCCCGGCTCTCCCACACGGAAGGCCGGGCGCAATCATGCCGTTTGGTTGCAGCACCCGCACATCGCCTGCATAACCGTGTACAGTGGCGTGTAGTTGCAGTACATGAAGGAGCATCACAAGCCATGACCAACGGACACATCAACCCCGCCAACGTGCCGGACATCGCCTTGAAAGACGGCCATTCCATTCCGCAAGTCGGTCTCGGCGTGCTACGTATCGACGACGAGGGCGTGGTCCCCGTCGTCGAATCCGCGTTGGAAGCCGGCTACCGCCATATCGATGGCGCCGCCGGATACAACAACGAGGCCGGCGTGGGCCGCGCGCTCGCCGCTTCCGGATACAACAAGGGCACCAAGCGCGAGACCCTGTGGGTCACCACCAAGCTGCGCGACTCCCAGCAGGGCTACGACTCCGCGCTCAAAGCTTTCGACAACTCGCTGAAACTCCTCCAGCTCGATTACGTGGACATGTACATGATCCATTGGCCCACGCCGTTCGACTGGCGCAGCACCGACACCTGGAAGGCGTTCGTCAAGCTGCGCGACGAAGGCATGGCACGCACACTCGGCGTATGCAACTTCATGCCCGCCGATCTGAAGCGTCTGCACGAGGAGACCGGCGCATGGCCGGCCGTCAATCAGATTGAGCTGCACCCCACGTGGCAGCAGCGCGAAGTGGTGGCGTTCTGCAAGAAGCACGGCATCGCCGTGGAGGCCTACTCGCCGATGGCGCGTGGCGCCGACCTCAACGCCGGCGACGGCACCATCGAGAAGATCGCCGCCGCCCATGAGGTCAGCCCGGCCCAGGTGATTCTGCGCTGGCACATCGAAAACGGCACGATCATCATCCCCAAGTCCGTGCATGCTGACCGCCAGAAGGAGAATCTCAACCTGTTCGGCTTCGCCCTGACCGCCGATGAACACGCTGCCATCGACGCCCTCGACGGCCCCACCCGCGCCGGCCACGACCCCCTCACCTTCACCTATGCGTGATTGATGGCACGTCGTAACGCCCACTTCCGCCGTCGTTTCAACGCCTCTGGACCGCTGGAGCGCGTGCTGATTCTCATCGTTCTCGCCGCAGCAATCGGCGTGACCATCGGCCTGCTACTGCCGCAGGTCAGCTCCGACGCGGCCAAAATCACCGGTGGCTACACTGCCACCGGTTCAGCCGCCGACACTTTGAACGCGCTCGCCGTAGACGACAACCAAAGCTCCTCCGGCTACGACCGCGATTCCTTCGGTTTCCGCACCACCGACGTCGACGGCAATGGCTGCGACGTACGCGACGACGTGCTCGCCCGTGATCTCACGGACATCACCTACAAATACGCCGGTTCCTGTGTGGTCGAGTCCGGCACACTGGCCGATCCGTACACCGCTCAGATCATCCATTTTGTACGTGGCCGCGCCACCAGCGCCAAAGTGCAGATCGACCATGTGGTGGCCCTTGAAAACGCTTGGCAATCCGGTGCGCACGACTGGTCCACTGCCAAACGCCATGAATTCGGCAATGACCCCTACAACCTGCTGGCCGTCGACGGCCCGGCCAATCAGGAGAAGGGTTCGGCTTCCGCCGCCTACTGGCTACCCACCAACGCCGACTACCGTTGCGATTACGTGGCCCGCCAGATTGGCGTCAAAGACAAGTACCAGCTCACCGTCACCTCCCAAGAAAAGGACGCCATGCTCGCCGTCCTCCACACCTGCCCGGGCCAGGCCGTGCCCGCAGACCAGTAAGAGGAAGGGTATCTCGCTTGAGAGAGGTACATTAGGCCATTCGCAGAGTGCTATCTGCTTTCAAAGCAGATAGCACTGTCAGCTGCACTTTCATGAGCGAGTTTTCTACCGTCTGGCACATTTCATGAGCGAGTTTTCTAGTAATTTCCTCATTTCATGAGCGAGTTTTCGGCGGTTTGTCACATTTCATGAGCGAGATGGCGGGGAATGCCAGCTGCCAGTCCGCCAGTCATCCATCAATCGTCCGCAGATTGTCCGTCTGTTGACGCGGGAAACATGCCCGCGCTATAACTGAGCCCGGTATGAAGGGAGAAGGGAATAGGAACAGACGATATGGCAGTAACACACACCGCAGCAGATGCCATTGCGGCAACCACTATGACGAACGCCGTGGCAGACATCGAACAGGAAACACCGGAAATCGAGAAGGAACGCCAGCTTGCCGGAGTCGGAGCCGGAGCTGGAACCGTGGCAAACGGCAAGAAAAAGCCGCATGACCATGCGCTGGCCAGCATCCTCGGCCCCGCGTTCGTGGCGGCCGTGGCCTACGTCGATCCTGGCAACGTGGCGGCCAACATCACCTCCGGCGCGCGATACGGCTACCTGTTGGTGTGGGTGCTGGTGCTCGCCAATGCCATGAGCGTGCTTATCCAGTATCAGTCCGCCAAACTCGGCATCGTGACCAACAAATCCTTGCCGGAACTGCTGGGTGAGCGTATGAGCGACGCCGGCCGATTCATGTTCTTTATGCAGGCTGAAGTCATCGCCATCGCCACCGATCTGGCCGAGGTGATCGGCGGTGCCATCGCCCTGAACCTGCTGTTCGGATTGCCGCTGTTCATCGGCGGTTTGGCGATTGGCACAATCTCCACGGTGATGCTGTGGTTCCAAGGTGGCAAGACGCAAACCACGTTCGAGCGCATCATCATCGTGATGCTGCTGATTATCACATTCGGCTTCATCGCAGGCCTGTTCGTGGACCCGCCGAGCCCCGGCGAAGTGGTCAAGGGCATGATTCCACGCTTCCAGGGCACCGACTCGGTGCTGATGGCCGCCTCGATTCTGGGCGCCACCGTGATGCCGCACGCCATCTACCTGCACTCCACGCTGGTGAACGACCATTACGCAGGCGGCGAAAAGCCGTCGATCAAAACGCAGCTGAAAGGCTCGAAAATCGATGTGGTCTGGGCGCTGTTGCTGGCCGGCACCGTGAATCTGGCGATGCTGGTGCTCGCCGCCAACTCGCTGCACGGCATGTCTGGCACGGATTCCATCGACGGCGCACAGCGGGCGATCGCGCAGGTGCTTGGCCCGGTGATCGGCACGATCTTCTCCATCGGCCTGCTGGCTTCGTCGCTGAGCTCCACATCGGTCGGCACGTATGCCGGCTCGGAAATCATGCACGGTCTGCTGCACGTCAACGCCCCGATGTGGGCCTGCCGCGTGGTCACGCTGGTGCCGGCACTGATTGTGCTGTGGTTCGCCAAGGACCCGACTCAGGCGCTGGTCATCGGCCAGGTGGTGCTTTCCATCGGCATCCCGTTCGCCGTGATTCCGCTGATGCGATACACGCATGACAAGGAACTCATGGGCAAGTGGGCTGATGGAACCGTCAAGCACGTGATTTTTATGATTGTGGTGGCACTGATTGTGGCGCTCAACGTGCTGCTGATTGTCCTGACGCTGATGGGCAGGGCGTAATAGACTCCAGCTGAAATCCTGCGATAGCACAACATAATAAGAAGCCCCGGTGTTGGAACCGGGGTTTCTTATTATGTTGAGAATGGTTGAATCTGCCGTCAGTTCGCAGCCATACGCCGCGCACGCCGTTCGCGCAGCGCGCGCAAGGAAATAATGTCTCGCGTACGACCGGCACCGTCGCCCTTGACGCCGAAGAACACCATCAACACCATTGCCAGACAGATTATTGCGGAGATTCGCAGCGCCCATTGAATGCCGAAAATCGAAGCGGCGACGGCGGAGGCGCCGCCCTGCTTATGCAAAGCGGCAAACGTTTCCATCAGAATCACCAACACGGGTGCGCCCACAGCGCCCGCAATCTGACGCGCGGTATTCGTCACCGATGATCCGGCGGACACTTCGCTCGGCCCGTTCAGGCAATTCAGGGACCACGTGGTAATCGGCATCAGCAGGAAACCCATGCCGATCTGACGGATGAACTGGCAGATCGATACCCACCAGATCCACGTATCCATCGCCACCAGCGACATGCCCAAGGTGCCAAGGGTCAACACAATCGAACCGAACAAAGCCACCGGGCGCGCGCCGAACCGATCCATCGCGCGGCCGCCGAAGAACTGGGAGACGCACTGGCCGATGGCGCCCGGCAGCATGATCAGACCGCTCATCGTGGCCGAATAGCCGCGGTCAGTCTGGATGTAGAGCGGCATGATGACCAAAATCGAACTGAAGGCGAAAAATGCCAGCGACGCGGTAATAGTGCCGACGGTGAACGAACGGTTCTTCAGCACTTCCAAGTCCAGCAGCGGCGGCTGGGGGAGTGCCGACTCGTCCTTGGCTACGGCCTCGCGATACCGCTTGCCAGCGCGCAGGTTGCGCATCACAAACCACACGATGCCGACCAGTCCCACAACCATCGGCCCCCACGTGACCGGTGCTGCGAATCCATAGGTCTCTGAATTGGTGAAGCCGAACATAAGCCCGCCAAAGCCGATCACCGACAGGCATGCCGAGAAGAAGTCCGCGCGGGCCGAAGGGTCGTGTGAACCGAAATTATGCAGTCCGAACATGGCCGCCAGCAGCGAGATTACGCCAATGATGGTCATGGTCAGGAAGATCGAGCGCCAGCCGTTGGCATCGGTCTGCCAGCCGCCCAAGGTGGGGCCGATGGCTGGTGCCACGCTCATGGCCATGCCCACCGTGCCCATGGCAAACCCGCGGCGAGACAGCGGGTAAATGGAGAACACGGTGATTTGCAGCACCGGCCACATCACGCCTGTGCCGGCAGCTTCGAGCACGCGCCCGACCAGCACCCATACGAAGTTTGGCCCCAACCATGCCAGCACGGAGCCGAGTGTGAACACCGCCATCGAGCAGATGACGATCTGGCGGGTGGAGAAGCGCCGGGTCAGAAACGCGGTCAGCGGCACCATCACGCCCATAACCAGCTGGAACACGGAGGTCAGCCACTGGCCTGTGGTCACGGAAATATGGAATTCCGACACGATGATCGGCAGCGCCGAGCTCAGTTGCAGCTGGGTAAAGTTGCCGACAAAGGTGATGAAGGTCAGGATTGCGATCGAAATAAACGCGGCATGACTCAGCTTGCCGTCAACGTACGATTCCTCTTGGCTCAGCACTCGTTGCAGTTCGCCACGACGGTTCTTGATTCCGCTCTCTCCAGCCACGCACACACTCCACTTCCGTTGCTCGGCCTGATGGCTTTGGGCGGTGTCGGTTGGCATGTCGGTTCTTCATGCGGCGTCATATGTCGCGCAACAATCGATGGTTTCGGCGACCGTCTCTTCATGTGCTTGGCCGGGCAGCCTCTCAAAAGCACCCCAATACGTTATACCTGGGGGTGCCCAGTCGGTTCGGAATATGTGCAGAAGCGGGGAGCGAACCCACTTTTCGCAAGAGACCGGGGCATAATAGGCGGTTGGTCATTGCATAGATATGCAAGTTGGCTCAGACATTTTGGGAATTGGTATGAGCAGGCATAGGGCAGGGCACGCAGTAAGTATTCCGAGCAGAAGGCACCGTGTCTGGCCATGGGTGGTGTCGATTCTGGCATTGCTCGTGGTGCTGTTAGGCGTGTGTGGATTCTGCGGATTGAAACCGTATTCCGGAAGCCAAGCAGGTTAAGGCTCATGAGGAGCAGGCTTTGCAATTGTTGGGTGGCATATCCGATCTCAGCAATCTCGACAACGTTGATAAGGTGAGTTAGCAGATCGATCAAGCGAAGACCGAAACCGCCGCGGCGAACGATATTGTGCATGGCACGCTGTGGAACATTGCCTCGAAACTGCCAGTGTATGGCGATGACATTACCGCCGTGCAGGGCATGACTTCGGTAGTGGATTCATTGATTGGCGACTCGGTGCCGCAGTTTATGAATGTGCTGACTACTTTGAAGAATGCGCAACTGAGCACAGGGGATGGGCAGCTGAATATTCAGCCGATTCTGGAGGCGCAGAAGACCATTGTCTCAGCCAATGAATCGCTGCAACAGCAGGTCCAGAAATATCAGAATCTGCCGAAGGCCCATATCGGCATAGTCAACGATGCCTACAACACCGGCAAGACTCAATTAACGAAATTGGCCGATAGGGTTGATCAGCTATCTGGCATATTCCAGATTCCGCCGAATTTTCTCGGCTCTGGCCAGACGCGTACATACGCGTTGATGGCCATGACCACTTCGGAGGAGCGCTCATCCGGTGGCCTGATTGGTTCCGTGGGTGTGGTGACTACGGACAACGGCAAGATTAGTATTGGGGATTTCCGCTCGAACAAAGAGTGCATCCCGTATGGTGCTGGTGATCCAACGGAAGATGAACAGCGTATTTTCGAGCAGTGGGGGCCTCTGAAAATGTCGTTCGATATCCGTGATTTGGCTGTATATCCTGATACCTCTCGTGTTGCAGAAGGTATGCAGTCTATCTGGCAGCGCACATCATGGGGACGTGACACTCCATTGGATGGTGTGCTCATGGTTGATCCGGTGTTTCTGCAGGAATTGGTGAAAATCAACGGCAACATCACGCTTTCTGATGGCCGTGTGCTCGCCGGAGGCAACACTGCTGAATTCCTGTTAAACAAGGTGTATATCGATTATCCGGTTTACATGCAGGACACCTATTTTGCCCAAGTCGCCGAGCAAACAGTTAGTAACATGTTCTCTAATTTGGATTTGACGAAGCTGAGCAAGGTAGCGCAACTGATGGGAAGTATGTCGGAAGGTCGTTGCTTCTCAATGTATTCGTTTGACGAGGCTACTGAGAAGACTATTAGCGATGCAGGCTTCACTGCACAGACTCCGAGCAGTGAGGAACATCCGCAGGCGGGTGTGTATGTGACTGAGCAGAACCCGTCAAAGATGGGGTGGTATATTCACCGCACGTCGAAGATAACTCGTTCCGCCTGCAATAATGATGGTTCTCAGACCTACCATGTGGAATATACGATGACGAATACGATAGACGATAACCAGATTGGCATAGCTGGAGCTGCCGGAACGTATATTCTCAGTGTAAACGCTGATCAACAAGGCCGTGGCGTAGAGAAAACCTTAATCTACGCTCCTGCGGGAGGCAGCCTCACGAATCTTCAAACCTCAGGTGGTACGGTGACTGGTAGTCGTCAGGAGACTTTGAATGGCAAGACCGTGTATGCCAGCATCGCCAATATCGGCCCT
The DNA here is from genome assembly GCF_040916945.1 of Bifidobacterium sp. RTP21102st3_E2_RTP21102_210122. Taxonomy (NCBI): domain Bacteria; kingdom Bacillati; phylum Actinomycetota; class Actinomycetes; order Bifidobacteriales; family Bifidobacteriaceae; genus Bifidobacterium; species Bifidobacterium sp. RTP21102st3_E2_RTP21102_210122. The sequence continues at coordinate 53,726 of NZ_JBCPAN010000002.1, forward strand.
GGAGAATCCGTTACCTACTCCTTTGATGTGACTACCTCTATCAAGGCCGTCTCCGACCTCACCATCGACCAAACTCCAATGGGCTGGACTGATTCCGGTGTCACCACTGACACCGCTGCCTGTTCCATCAACAAGCAGTAAAAACTGAGCTCTCTCTGTGAGGGAGCTGTCAGTCGCGCTGACTGAGGGAGGGATCAAAAAACGGCGCTGTTGTTGTTTTCGTGGGTGGTGGTTCGTTGTTGAACCGTTGTGGGAGTAAGAGAAGAGCGCTTTTTGGGTAGGCTGTTTAACGACCAAGAAAAGCACAGCCAAAAAGCGCCTGATGAGCAGCATATTCAACCAGCTTCTCAACGTCAAAGGCACGGTGGTCGAGGACGTGCGGATCGTCGACTCGCCGTTGCGTCCCGAGCCCGTGCTCGAGGTCCGCGTGCGCCCGCGTGCGGGCGCGCTCAGATGCTCCCGCTGCGGAAGGAGGCGCCGCGGGTATGACCAGGGCGGCGGCGTGCGCCGCTAGCGTGGCCAGGACTTCGGGGCTGCTGGCGCGTCGAACTGGTCGCCGCCATGCCGCGCGTGGACTGCCCGAGGTGCGGCGTCGTGGTCGCCTCCGTGCCGTGGGCGGAACCGGGCAGCCGGTTCACCAGGGATTTCGAGGCGGAGTGCGCGTGGCTGATGACGGTCGCGAACCAGAAGACGGTCAGCGGTTTCCTTCATGTGTCGTGGAGGACCGCCGGCACCGTCGCCCGTCGGGTCGCGGAACGCGTCAAGGCGTCGATGCCGTCGCCGTTCGACGGCCTGCACGCGATCGGCGTGGACGAGACCAGCCATCGCAAGGGCCACACGTACATCACCGTGGTCGTCGACCACGAGCGGCACCGGGTCATCTGGGCGCACGACGGGGTCGGCGGGGACGTGTTCGACCTGTTCTTCAAGGCGTTGACGCCCGAACAGCACGCCTCCATCAGGGTCGTCACCGGCGACGGGGCCCGCTGGATCGACCCGTGCGTCGGCCGGTGGCGCCCGAACGCCGAACGCGTATTGGACGGCTTCCACATCGTCAGCTGGATGACCGACGCGCTCGACAAGGTCAGGAAACGCCTGTGGAACCAGGCGCGCCGCGACGGCGATGAGAAGACCACGAAGCGCATGCGCGGCGTCAAATACGCGGTCCTGAAGAACCCCGGCGACCTGACCGACAGACAGTCCGAGGCGTTCGGGAACCTGCGGAACACAGGCCCCAAGGGCCAGCTCTACCGTTCATGGCAACTCAAGGAACTATTGAGGACCCTGCTCAAGCACCCGCTCGAACAGGCCAGGGGCGAGTTGAGGCACTGGGTGTTCCGGGCCTCGCATTCACGCATACCCGAGATCGTCGAACCGGCGAAGAAGATCCGACGCCGCCGGCCGGACATCCTGCGCACGATCCAGCTGGGCTACTCCAACGCCAGGCTCGAGGCCTTCAACAACAGGATCAAGGTCACCATCCGCATGGCCTACGGCTTCCACCGCGTCACCAACCTCATCGCCCTGATCATGCTCCGATGCGGTGGACTCGACATCCGACTACCACAACCCACGATCTAACCCACGAAAACAGCAGAAGCCTCAAATAAGTCCCATACACAAACAATTTGACAAGCTCGTCGAACACCTTCTGTCCGTGACCCTGATGCATCCAGATGACGCGCCCCCGGTCGTGGTCGACGACCACGGTCATGTACTTGTGGCCCTTCCTGTAGCTGGTCTCGTCCACGCCGATGGAACGCGGCCCGTCGAACAGGCCCGGACCCTGCTCCGCTCGCAGGTCGTCGGCGACCCGTCTGCATACCGGGCCCACGCTCTTCCAGTCCATGCGCATCAGCCGGCTCACCGCGCTTCTGGGCGCGTGCACGTTCAGAAGCGCCGTCTGCTGTTCGAAATCGCGCGTGTACGTGCTCTTGCGTCTGGCCCACGGCATCATCGCGACGGTCACGCCGTGATCAGCGCATGTCACGCGCGGCGGCGCGTACTCCAGCATGAGCCTGGCGCACCCGATGTCGAGGTGACGCCACCGGCGCACGCCTAGCCGGTCGTACGGCCTGACATGCTTCCCGCACCTGGTGCACCGGTCCATGTCCTTCGCGTACGGTCGCACCGGGACTATGACGACGTCTCCGCCATGTGGGTCCTTCTCGATGCGCGGCACGCCGGCTGATATGGTGGGCAAAGGCGTTCCCTCTGTTTTTTCTGTTTGTGTTTTTGGCGGAAACAAACCTAACAGGAGAACGCCCCTTTCATACCCGCACACAGGAAGAACTCGGCAACGACACCGACCCCGCCCCTCACTACACAAACTGGCGAAGACTCAAGAAAACTCAGTATGACCCAGTTCCCTTAAACACAGCGACTACTGTCTTCAACAGAATCGCAATATCTCCGGTAATGGACCAGTCCTGAATATATGACACATCCGCATATTCCGACTGTTTCTGAGTCAAATCGCTGCGTCCGGAAATCTGCCAAGGCCCAGTAATACCAGGCTTCACCAACAGTCGTGTGGAATACAGCATGCCATATCGTGCGACTTCCTCAGGCAGCGGCGGGCGAGGCCCGACCAGACTCATATCGCCCTTGAACACGTTAAAGAACTGCGGGAACTCATCCAGAGACGTCTTGCGAATAAAATGACCGATCTTGGTCACGCGCGGATCATCCTTGAGTTTGAAAATGAAGCGATTCTCAATGCCACGTTCCTTAGCCAATTTGGCCTTGATCTCGTCGGCATCGGTACGCATGGAACGGAACTTATACATGGTAAACGGCTTGCCGTAAATGCCAATGCGTGTTTGTGAATAGAACACCGGGCCGCCGTCTTCTCGTTTGACTTTATACGCCACCCACAGCATGATGGGCGAGCTCAGAATAATGGCGATGGCGGAAAGCACGATATCGCAAATACGCTTGAGAATGCGAGTAATAGCTGAATACTGCGTGAGTCTAGCAGTGACCACCGGCATACTCGGATCATTGCGGAAGTGCAGATCTGCGCCGCTTAGATCGGCCACGGACGCAGTCATTGCCAACTCAATGCCCATGGACTCCACCGCGAGCGACAACGTACGCATGGTTTCGGAATCGCGGGTCAGTACGTCGGCCACTAGCACAGTGCGTGCTTTCATACGCTTGGCTGTCTGAGGCAGATGGGAATTAAGTGGTAATACCTTCAACCGAGCTTCGCTATCATTAGCGGGGGCGAATGGTACCGACACCAGATGGTGAGCCTGATCGGCATCATCCTCTTTTTTGGCCGAAACAACCGGGCACACAGCAACCGGTGCATAGCCAACACTTGGACATTGGCGCAATTGTTCGAGCGCGTCATGGATTCCTTCTGGAGAACCGATTACTACCGTGGGATAGTTGAATTCGCCCTTCATACGGTTGCGGTGCAAGGCACAGCGCATCGCCCAACGCTCGATGATGACCAGTACTAGTGAAACTAGAGGAACGAAGATGTTTAATGACCGGGGAAGACTGAGATGGAAGAGGTAGCCCAACGTGCATAGCATGATAAAGTCAATGAACGCTGCGTTGAGTAGCTTGGCATACAGGGCGTAACCTTCACCCATGGTATGCCGTTCGTAAGTGCGTGCAGCATATAGACTGATGAGCCAAGAGGCGCAAGCCAGCGCCAGGAAGCTGAATATGCCGTATTCTCCAGGACCTATGCCTCGCACGTATGCGTAGGCGGAAGGACGGAACAAGAACACGATTCCTGAGGCCGCAATGGTCGTCAACAGGTCGAGTGCCACCAGTGTGGTGTTGTAAATGTAGCGCCATTTCGGAATGGAATAGCCGGTGAGATAGTGAGTGCCCATATTGTCGTTGTGAGTAGAGCTACCGTCCGGAGCAGAAGAGAAATAAGTACCGTCAAAGAATGTCGGCGTGATGGCTGCCGTATCCACCGGTGCAGAGAACGATGCCGACGCTCGGCTGGCGCTGATCCTCACATGAGGCATTGACCTGGTGCCAGTACCATTATTTTGCGTGGATGATACGAATGCTGTACCTCTATCTTTCGACATGATGTCTAAATTCTTCCTCTGTGGTTCCCCTCAACCTTCAGAGGAACAATGCCCTTGTTCTTTCATTCTTCTGCACATCCTAGCACGAATGCTGCTCATCCCGCGTTCGAACGCGTCCTGAAAGGGGAACGCGCCACCCGCGACGCGACGCTCGCGCTCCTCGAACGGTACGGCGGCCCCGCGGGCATGAAACGGGCCGGGATCGAGGACGTGAAGGACTGGGCCAGGTCCAACGGGCTTCGCGCCGGCCGCATCATCGACGACATGTTCAAGGCCATCGGCGAGCAGACCGTCACCATGCCCGGCACCGGCATGGCCGAAACCATCATCCCCTCCATCGCCCGCGACATCAAGGCCATCAAGGACCGGCGTCGCGAGATCGGCACGCAGGTCGAGGCCCTGCTGGAGGACCGCCCTCTTCTCACGGTCCTGACGTCGATGCCCGGGATAGGCGTCAGGACCGCAAGCAACATCCTCCTCGGCATCGGCGGCGACATCGCCAACTTCAAAAGCGCGGCCCACCTGGCCGCCTACGCCGGCATCGCTCCGGTCACCGGCCAGTCCGGCACCGGCATCAAGGGCGAGAGACCCTCCGGACGGGGCAACAAACGCCTCAGGAACGCGCTGTGGCAGTCCTTGTTCGTCGCCGGCACCAAACACCCGCCGTCCATCGCCTACTACAAGCGCAAACGCGAACAGGGCACGCACCACAACGCCGCCGTCATCTGCCTCGCGCGCCGCCGATGCGACGTGATCTACAGCATGCTCAAAAACGGCGTCCTCTACCAGGAACCAGTCCTCGTAGCCTGAACCGGGCCACACGGGAAAGGACGCCGGACGCCACCGGCAGGGCGAAGCGCGCCCACGACAGCCAGCCGGAATCCCGACACGTCAACTCCCCAAGGAGTTGACAAAAAACATAGGAACACCTCCACACACCAACACGACACCCCACACAAAGATTGACAAAAACATAGGAACACCCCTCTATCATGGGCCCCCTGAGGACGTGCGGAACGCTTGTGTTATATGCGCAGGTCATCTATGACCATTACTCGGCATCAGTGAACCATTGCAGGATGCGTGTGCTTTGTGTTGCGTGTCGTAGGCGAACAGGGATTGTCATAGAGTGGTGCCAGCCGGGGCGTTCCGTTGACCGGTTCCAGAATCGCATAGCTCTTGACATGAGCGTATGGCCCGGCATCGATAGTGAAAGTTGTGCGTTACTGGGGGCTGTTTCGTTTGTCTCCTCGGGGGTGCCGTAGGAAACTGTGAGAGTGATTCCAAGGGCGTTGCACAATGTCAGGATACGGCCGATGCTGGCGTTCTCGATTTTGCCCTGTTCGAATTGGTTGATCCAAGGGCGGCTTAGACCGGTGCGCTCGGATAAATCAGCTTGGGTGAGTCCCTTGATGAAGGCGGTTGGGGTTATAGGCCAAAATGTGTGTCCGTTTTGGCTTGTGTTCCTTTGTGGCAGTGGGCGTTTCTCCTGTTCGAGTTGTATGGGCGGGGAACTCGAGGTCGGCCAGAATGTGTGTCCGGAATAGCCGGTCAGGCCTTGCGGCACAACGGTTGAGTGACTTTCGAGTTGGCGTGGCAGATTGGGTGGATGAACACACCTTGTTGCGCCGTGTGCGGCGAGCCGATGAAGCGGAACGGAAGGACGAGCTCGGGACGGATCAGGTGGCGGTGCCGGAACGCCGGCTGCGGGAGCTCGCGCACCCAGTCGCGCGACAACAGCGCCCGTGATCTGCGGTGCGGTCTGGACTGGCTGTTCTCGAAGCAGTCGCAGGCCGGGCACCGGCTGCCGGCACGCACGCTGCGCCGCCGGTGCGAGCTCATGTGGAGCCTGTGGCCGCCCGTGCCCCTGGTGGACGAGGTGCATCATGTGGTGCATGTGGACGGCATCCACCTGCACCGCGACGCGGTGGTCCTGATCGCGGTGGCCGGCGGGCACGTGATCGGCTGGCACGTCGCCAAAAGCGAGAAAGCGGCGGCATGGCAGTGCCTGATGGCGCGCATCGCGCCGCCGGACGTGCTCGTATGCGACGGCGGGGGCGGCGTCCTCAAGGCCGCGAAGGCCATGTGGCCGGACACGCGGATCCAGCGGTGCCTGTTCCACGTGCAGGCCAACATCCTCGAACCGGCCGGCAGGCGGCCCAGACTCGAGGCGGGCGGACGGCTGCGCCGGGTGGCCCTGTCCCTGCCCCGCGTCGGGGACGCGGGCGGCGCGGCCGAATGGCTGGTCTCCTACAACCGGTGGGAGCAGGACTTCGCCTCGTTCCTCGACGAGAAGAGCGAATACGCCGACGGCAGTGTGAACGACATGCACCAAAGGCTCGTCAAGGCACGGCGCATGATCCGCAGACGCATCCGGGAGGGTCAGCTGTTCACGTTCCTCGACGAGGGGCTCGCGTCCGTCGGCCCGGTGCCGTCCACGAACAACCTCGTCGAATCATGGAACGCGCGCCTGCGCGACATGCTGCGCCGCCACCGCGGACTGCGGTGTTTGTGTTCAATTAGTTGTTGCGGGTTTAGTCACGATGATTTTTCGGGTTTAGGCAGAGCATGCCGACCACGGAATGGTCTTAACTGGATGGTGCTTGTATCTCCGCCAGAAAGGACCGGAAAGGATTATGATCAGCATGCCCCAAGTACAGTCTATCCGTCGTTTGCGGCGGAACGGGGAATCCGTCGCGTCGATCGCGCGGAAAACACATGTCAGCGAGCCGACGGTGCGTAAGTACCTCGCGAAGGAGGATCTGTCGGCCGTGCCGTCGGTGAGAAAGCCGCGCGCGTCGGTGATCGACCCGTATCTGCCCGTGATCGAGCAGTGGCTCGCGGAGGATCGCGCGAACTGGCGCAAGCAGCGGCATACCGCGACCAGGATCTGGGAGCGGTTGAGGGACGAGCATGGCGCGGAGGTCTCCCTGTCCACGGTGACGCGGGCGGTGGCGCGGCTCAGGCGTGAGTTCGCGGCGGAGCGTGATGAGGCGTTCATGGATCTGGTATGGCATCCAGGCGAGGCGCAGGCCGATTTCGGCGAGGTCGACGTGCTGTTGCGCGGCGTGGTGCAGCGGATGCATCATTTCGTGCTTGATTTCCCGTATTCGAACGTCGGTCTGGTGCAGTTGATGCCGGGCGAGAACGCTGAGTGCACGTGCCTGGCGTTGCGCAACCTGTTCGAGTGGCTGGGCGGTGTGCCGGAGCGGATCGTGTTCGATAACGCCGCCGGCGTGGGCCATAAGGGGTACGGGGAGCGCGAGCCGCGCCTGACGCACCTGTTCCAGGCCTTCCAGGCGCATTACGGGTTCGATTGTTCGTTCTGCAACCCGTATTCCGGTCATGAGAAGGGCGCGGTGGAGTCCAAGGTCGGCATGGTGCGGCGCAAGCTGTTCGTGCCCCGGCCGAGCGTATGGAGCCTGGAGAACTTCAGCGCCGGGCTGCCGGACCGGTGCCTGGAGCTGGCCACGAAACCGCATTACCGCAAGGACACGGAGGAACGTGGCCTGTTCTCCGAGGACCGTGCGGCGCTGCTGCCGTTGCCCGGGAAGCGTTTCGACGTGGTCACGTGGCGGCATATGAAGGCCGACCGGTACGGCGTGGCCGCGCCCGGGGACGGCATCGCTGTTCCGCGGACCGGGCGAACGCGGGCAGAGGGGTGATCGTGGGCCTCCGCGCGCTCGAGGCCCGGGGTCCTCGACTCGTCGGGCAAGCATCTGGCGACCCATCCTCGGGCGTACGGCCAGGCCAGCACGAACAGCGAGGACCCGTCCATGCAGTTGGCGCTGCTGTGCAACAAGCCCGCGTCCTGGCCCAACAGCCGGGTACGTGACGCGTTGCCGGACCCGTTGCGGGAATGGCTGGATCGGCAGGACGGACAGACACGCAACGAGGCGCTGCAGACCCTCAAACGCGTTGACAGGGAATCCGGGTGGGCGAACGCGGTCGAGGCGATGCTTTCCATCCTCGAATCGACCGGCGGGGCGGACCGCGCCGGTGTCACACTGCTCGCGGCCAGGCTCGCCGAGGGCGTGGCGGGTATCGAATACGACGATGACAGGCCGGATCCGGGTGAATACGACATCGCGTTCACCGCGGACGTCGGCGTGCAGGAAGGCGGGCGATGAACACGAAGACGGACGAAGGGCTCTACGAGAAGGCCCGCAAGCTGTTCATCTCCAAGGCGAGCATCGACGAATTCGCCGGCTGGGCCACGCCCCGCCAGGTCGACGCCGTCCACCGCCTGCTCGACACGGAACTGGCGAACAGGGAACGCGCGAAGCACGACAGGCTCCTGCGCCGCGCCCGGTTCCCCGTCGTCAAGGGTCTCGACGGCTACGACTTCACGAACGTCAGGCTCCCCGACGGCTACATGCTCGATGAGCTCCTAGGGCTCGGTTTCATCCCGCGCGCGCAGGACCTGGTGTTCTACGGCAAGACCGGGCGCGGAAAGACACATCTCGCGATCGGGCTGGGCATGAAGGCGATCGACATGGGGCTGGGCGTGCGGTTCCATCAGACCGCCGAGCTCGTCCTCCAGCTGGGCAAGGCCAAACGCGACGGCACGCTCGAGACGATGCTCCGGGACATCGGCCGTGCCGACCTGATCATACTGGACGAGTTCGGCTACGTACCCTTCGACATCGACGGGGCGCGCCTGCTCTACCAGATCATCGCGGGCAGCTACGAAAGACGGAGCATCATATTCACCACGAACATCGAGTTCAGTAAATGGGGCACGGTCTTCGCGGACGACAAACTCGCCGCAGCGATCATCGACCGCATCGTGCACCACGGGCGGCTCCTCGAGTTCACCGGCCAGAGCCGCCGCGTCAGTGAGGCCCTCATGTTCGGCAGGAACACCTCCGCGCAACCGGAAAAATAAGGAAAATGCATGCAACTGCCTAAACCCGAAAAAAATACATGACTAAACACGAAACACCGACTTGACGAAATACACTGCGGCTGGTCAGACGGCTGAAGGCGATCTGCTGGTGGTGCCATCAGCACACGGCGCATCCCGAGACCGACGCGTGGCTCGCGGCCAACGCGATGACCGACGAACGACTCGAGCGCCTCTACCGGCAGGCATGGGAAAGGAGCCCGCAAGGCCAGTACGAGACGTTCGGCACCCCCGCAAGATACGGCACCGGCATCGACTGGAACGACTTCCACACCAGGGTCGAATGGCAGTCGAACGACTAAACCACCAGACACACATTTTGGCCTATAATCCGGCGGTTGGAATTGAAAAAGTAAAAGGTCTCCGACTGAATTCACCAGCCAGAGACCTTTCTGATTACAACTGAGGTTGAGGAAACCTCGGCAGTCAGGTCCAACGAGGCGAAAGTCAGTGGCGCCGCCTAGAAGATTGCCCCGAAGCTAGCGCGACCTTTCTGCTAGAACACAGCATACCAGCATCCATCGAACCTTCCCCCGTACGCTGGACAGACCAAACCAAGGAACTACTAGCGTGGCGTCTTGGCACGGTGTCATTGTGCCAGCAGGCATAGTGACTGGTTACAACTAAAGAGGAGGTTCTCATGGAAGGCAATGACCATGACAACCGTCCGAGATCTGACCGGCAATACCGGGAAGGCCTGATGACGGGCCTGTTGATCGCTCTGGCCAACCAAGTTGGACAGGGATGGTCGACGGCTATCATCATCGCCACACTGGTGTTGCTTGGTCTGAGCCTCAGGCGAGGCCGCTGATTCGTCAGCGGAATAGCCGGAACCCTTGACGGGTTCCGGCCCCTCGTCTTCACTATGACTCATAGTTTAATGCAGCTGTATATGCTTGTGGGCTTTGCGCTGGGGGAGGCTGGAGCGTGTGGGTTCGGCGTCGATGTCGACGGTGACGCGGCCACGGTTGGTCAGGTCGCGCAGGTCGGCAATCGCTTGCAGATTAGTGCTGGCCTTGGCGTTGGCTGGCTGGTAGGCGCGGGCTGCCGTTCTCTTTTGCTGCTCCATGCTGTGGATGAAGAGGGCCGCGTTGTTGACGAAGCATTTTGCGCCGGTGAAGGTCGTCTTGATGCTAATGGCCTTCCACGTGCTGAGGGTGATGAAACCGGAGAGATTGATAATCGCAGGGCTACTTGAGACGCGCACCATGGTGGTGTGCGTGTGCAGAAGCTGCTGCACATGTATCGTCTACTGTACTGCTGCCAATTGGTTTGCGGCGATGATTTCGGCGAAATCCACGGCGGCCCGCTTGAGCCGGCGATCCAAAATGTTCTCGTCGGGATTCGCCGTCGTGATCGCGATGTTAATGCCATACGTGATGATGGAGTGTGGCTTTCCGCTGCTGCCCTTTTCGACGCTGGATGCAGCAGATGACTTGTCCGTCTCGGTCTCGGCCATAACATGCCGTCCGCGTTCGTACTGGTCATGTGCGTATGCAGGCATCCGAACCACTGTCCTCCCTGAAAATCCGTTGTTCTCAGGTTATATCACGCCTTGTCTGACGATGAAATACCGAGCATGGACTGTGCAAACAAAAGGACGCCAACCTTCACGGTTGACGTCCCCTTGGCCCTACCGGCAAGAATGCATCCAGTTCGATGTGTCGAATCAGGCGGCCTTCTTGCGGCCGCGGCGCTTCATGGTGCCGGCGGTGGCGTTGGCCACGTCGAAGATCACGGTCTTGCTTTCGGGGTAGGCGGTACCGTTGACGGACTGGTAGGCGATTTCGCCTTCCGGAGCCTCGGGCAGAGTGAAGTATGCCTTCACTGCTTCAATGAGCGTGGCTTCCTTGACGCTTACCGAAGCAGCCTGCTTGCCTTCGGGCTTGCTGAACTTAATGGCGTTGTCGGCCTTGGCGGTGGTCGGGGTTACGGCGATCTGCTTGGTCTTGTCGTTAATCAGCACCTTGACGTACGCCGGGAATCCGAGCACTTCAGCGGTGGCTTTGTTGAAACGAATGGCGGAATCGGTAACGGTCAGAACGGTCTTGCCCACCGGCTTGACCAGCTGAACCTCTTCGAATCCCTGAAGCAATGAAGCCATAATTGCTCTCCTTATTGCATTGGTCACGTGTTTTTATTTACGTCACTAATTGTAACCAGCTAATTTCGCATTATACAAATCATATGCATGCATGATTGCATAATTGAAGAACATTTGACCTACGTATTGCGCTCCCTGAATAGTACCGATTTAACCAATACCAAGAAAAGCGGAAACAAGAACCCGCAATATCAGCCGTATTGAATATAGCAATATGCAATTTCAACATCGCAATAACTGACGGCTTTTTTGCTGGCTCTATTCGCCGATATTGCATTCAGGCCACAGCACTGAGCATAATATCGACGCCGTGCTTGATTTCCGCATACACGCGTTCAAACACCTCGCGTGATTGACGATGAGGGTCTTCGGTTTCGAGTGCCGTAGGCAAAAACGGCCGCAGCATAGATACGCAATCCATGATTTCGATGAGCCTGTCTGCGGTGGTATCGCCGGCAATCGGACCCTCAGCATGCATATGTTTGCAAGCGTTCACGAAGTCATTGAACAGAAATACTTTGCGAATAGCCAGTGGATTCTGCTCAAGCAAATCGGATATTTGCTCACGCTCAAAACACAGAATCAGGTCGGCTTGCCGGCTGATATCGGTGGTGAGAGGGGTGGAAGAATGGGAATTCGCGTCAATGCCGTCGTTCTTCAGCAAATCGATAACCATCGGATCGGCGGGATGCGGGGGATAGTGCAGAGTACCCGCGCTGCGCACGGTGATATTGTCGTTCTGCAAGCCAATTCCTCGGTCGGCAAGCTTGGCTCGGGTGTAGTATTCGGCCATCACGGAACGGCATTGATTGCCGGTGCATACATACATGATTTGCATAACAACGTCCCTTCTCAAGTGTTGTGAGCATTCCCTCATATATTCCAGTGAGCATTCCTCGCGAATATGCGTGCGTTATGTACCGTAGCAATAAGATAACGTCCGATTTTTTGGGCCCTATTGCTGTTTTCGTGGGTGGCGGTTCGTCGTTGAGTCGTTGGGGGGCGTTTTTTTGGGTGGGATGTTCATCGACCAAGAAAAACGTACTACCCGGCGGCAGGCGCCTGATGAACGGCATATTCAAACAGCTTCTCAACGTCAAAGGCACGGTGGTCGAGGATGTGCGGATCACGGATTCGCCGCTGCGTTCCGGACCCGTGCTCGAGATCCGCGTGCGTCCACGCGGGGGCATGCTCCGATGCTCCCGCTGCGGCAGGAAGCGCCGCGGTTACGACCGTGGCGGCGGCCGTCGTCGTTAGCGTCATCAGGATTTCGGCTGCTGGAGGTCGAACCGGTCGCCGACATGCCGCGAGTGGACCGCCCCCGGTGTGGGGCCGTGGTCACGATGGTGCCGTGGGCCGAGCCGGGCAGCCGGTTCACGCGCGACTCCGAGTCGGAGTGCACATGGCTGATGAGCGTCGCGAACCGGAAGACGGTCAGCGGCTTCCTGCACGTCGCGTGGAGGACGGCCGGAGACATCGTCCGCCGGGTCGCGGACCGCCTCAGGGCCGCGATGCCCTCGCCGTTCGACGGCCTGGCGGCGATCGGCGTGGATACCGCAAGGGCCACACGTATCCGACCGTGGTCCGACGCACGGACCCCAAGGGCCAGCTCTACCGTTCATGGCGGCTCGAGGAACCGCTGCGCCTGCTCGGGCTCCCCCCCTCGACCGGGCCGGGGGAGAGCTGAACCGCTGGGTGTTCCGGGCCTCGCATAGCCGCATCCCCGAGATCGTCGAGCTTTCCAAAAAAAAAATCAGGAGACGCCGCCCCGACATCCCACGCACCATCGAACCGGGCTACTCCAGCGCCAGGCTCGAGGCCTTCAACAACAGGATCAAGGCCACCATCCGCATGGCCTACGGCTTCCACCGCGTCACCAACCTCATCGCCCTGATCATGCTCCGATGCAGCGGACTCGACATCCGACTACCACAACCCACAATCTAACCCACAAAAACATCAGAAGCCTCTCAAGTATCCAACTTTTCGTCCGCACCCCCACAAGGTTCTAATCAGGCATTACAGAAAGCGCGTCACCGGTTCCGAGAGGAGTCGGCGGCGCGCTTTCATAAGGGCACACAATCCCAAGATCACACCCACAGATCAATACCGATCAATACTCGTACGTGATCGCGGGGTCGCCGATGGTCGGCGTCTGATCCAGTTTGAGGTTGGCCGAGCCGGCCGCGGTGGTCACGTCGTATTCGATGGTCACCGTGTCCTGAGGCGCCAGGGAGATGTCGTCCATGTAGGTCATATGGTCCTTGGCCTGCACCTGCGCGAAGGAACTGCCGTTCGACGCCGACACGTTGCTGACCTCGCCTCCGGCCGGCGTGTAGATGACCACGCGGTTCACCGCCACGCCTCCCTTGGCGTTCGCCGTGATGTATTCCGGCAGGGATCCGGCCTCGCCCGGCTGCAGGGTGTTGGTGAACGAATACGTAACGTGGTAGGTGTTGTCGCCGGTCCTCTTCACCGTCGACTTGCGCTGGATGTACCAGTCCATCTTCGAGGCCTGCATCTCGTTGAGGTAGACGCCGGCCACCGGGTTCTTCGCGTCGTTGGTGATCTCGCCGGTGACGCCGGCGCTGCGCAGCACCGCCTGATTCTCCTCGTGGAACGACCAGAAGTACAGGTGCCGCTGCTCGGTCATCCGGAGCATCGTCTTGGCGACGGTCATGAGCTTCTGCGTGTTCATGTCGCTGAACAGGTGGGCGACCACCTGGGCGGCGGTCTCGCTGAAGTACTGGTCCTGAGCGGAGGGCGCCAGTTCCTTGTAGGCGCCGTTGAGCAGGAATTCGGCGGTGTTCGACCCGTTGAGCACGCGCCCGTCGGACAGAGTCACGTCGCCGGTGGCGCCGATCATCGCCTGCAGCGCGACGGGGTCGAGCGACATCACGCCGTCGGACGATCCGCCGAACGGAGCCGCCTGCCAGAACTTCTGGGCCATGGACGCGACGCGCGGGAAGTCCGGCGTGGACGAAAGATTATGAATGACTTGACCGAAGTACAGTCCGCTGTACAGCGTGCCGTCACCGTCCTGGTTGACGTCATCCAACGCGGCGTTGGAGGGGAACTCGGCATCCGCGTGGAACTCCCCCACCGCGATCTTGCCATTGTCCGCGCTGAAGGAACCGGCCGAACCGATCAGGCCGCCGGTTCCGCGGATCTCGGAATTCGTCTGGGCCAGCAGCACGTAGTTGCGGGCGCCGTTCGCACCGAGGAAGTTCGGCAGCATGTTGAGCATGCCGCTCAGGTTTTCGGTCACCTGCGCCAGGGCGGCCATCTGCGTCTTGCCGTTCTGCAGCGCGTTGTTCACCACGCCGAGTTTGGCGTCGGGAAGATCCTGGATCGTCCTGGCCTGCGATTGCACGGACTGGTCGACCGTGGCAAGCTGCTGCGCCGCAGCGATGATCGGCTCCATGTCGAGCTGCCCATCGCCACTGGAGAGACTGGCACCGGTCAGTGTGGTGACGACCTTGCCCAGCTGGGGCAGCGTGGTCTGCGCGAAGTCATCGATGGTACCGATGGCGGTGCGCGCCGTCTTCACGTCACCGCCGACCACGGGCATCTTCTCCGTCAGCGTCCACAGACCGCCGCTGACATCCTGCTTGGCGGCGGCCGCCTCCTTCTGGATGTAGCTCACGTCGGACAGCGCCTTGACCATGTCGTCGGTGGAACCGTCCTTGATGACCTTGGCCGCGTTGACAACATTGTTGAGGTGCGCTTTGGCGCTCATCGCCGACTTGTACAGTTTGAATCCGCTGAAGCCGGCCGCCGCGGCGCACACGACCAGCAACAGCAGCACGACGAGCAGCGCGTTGCGAACGCGATGGGTTGTCCTGGTGACCGTGCGTGCGTGTGATGGCATGGGCTACTTCCTTACGTTATGACATATATCGATACTGGCTAGCTGCCCGGTTACGCTTTCGCTGGACGGGTAGCCCGGCGGACGGCACGTAGCAGTGCACGACGTGCACATCGCGTATGATGCCGGGGTGTCAGCGCGGCTGACTGGGGTGGCCGCGGACCGGATGGAGCACCGGCACCGCCGGCGTCGTACAGGTCCGTGGGGAACGTGATCGGAGGAATGTCCCAGAACGTATCGACGATGTCGTGATTGGCAACGGGAATCGCCGTGCCCGCCGGTTCGGACGGGGCACCGGAACGCCGCTCATCGCCTCCGTGGGCTGCGCATCGCCCGGTTGGGCAGGCCCGGACACCGGAGACTGCATTATCGTGGGCTGATCCGCGACACTGTTATGCGACGCCGGAGCCGTTGGCGTCGTATTCTTTTCCGGCTGGCCACCCGTTCCCATGAGCTGGCATGCACCTTTCAGCGAGTATTTCTCCTACCGCATGCCAGTCTACCCATGCCCGCGGGATAACCCAAAAAGCCCTGCAAGAATACCGATCTTTGAGGCTTCTGATGTTTTTGTGGGTTAGATTGTGGGTTGTGGTAGTCGGATGTCGAGTCCGCTGCATCGGAGCATGATCAGGGCGATGAGGTTGGTGACGCGGTGGAAGCCGTAGGCCATGCGGATGGTGGCCTTGATCCTGTTGTTGAAGGCCTCGAGCCTGGCGCTGGAGTAGCCCGGTTCGATGGTGCGTGGGATGTCGGGGCGGCGTCTCCTGATTTTTTTTTGGAAAGCTCGACGATCTCGGGGATGCGGCTATGCGAGGCCCGGAACACCCAGCGGTTCAGCTCTCCCCCGGCCCGGTCGAGGGGGGGAGCCCGAGCAGGCGCAGCGGTTCCTCGAGCCGCCATGAACGGTAGAGCTGGCCCTTGGGGTCCGTGCGTCGCGGGCTTTCGAGGTGCGCTGCCGGCTCCAGCGCGAACGGACGGGACGGCGCGGCACCAAGGACGCTCTACAAGGGCAGGAGGATCCTGCTCAAGACCGCGTCCCTGCGCACCGACAGGCAGAAGGCGCGCGCCGACGATCTGCTCGCCGACCCCGCGAACAAGCCGCTCGCCCTCGCGCACGGCGCGTACCAGAAGATCATCTCCTGCTACGCGCACGAGGACCGGCGCAAGGGACGGGGCATGATGGCCGAGCTCATCGAATCCCTCGCCGTCAAAAGCGGTGCGCCCGGATGCCCCGAACTCGCCACGCTCGGACGCACCCTCAAACGCCGCATGGGCGACGTGTTCGCGTTCTTCGACCACCCCAACGGCGCGAACGGCCCCACCGAGGCCATCAACGGCAGGCTCGAGACCCTCAGGGACATAGCCCTCGGCTTCCGCAACCTCGACAACTACATCACCAGAAGCCTGCTCCACACCGGAGGCTTCAGACAAGCCATCCAAACCCACCTCTAACCACACGCCATACACACCAAAATGCGAAGAGCCACATAACCAAAGAGCCTCTGCCGGGAATCAACCGGCAGAGGCTCTTTGCATAGAGAATAATCGCAATCAGTAATTGTTATGAGCGATCCAGTAGTTGTACGCTGCGACGATGCCGCCGTAGCGCTGCTCGCAATAGCTGATGAACCACTTGAACTGGGTCTTGTAGTTGGTCTGCCAGTCCGCACCGGCGGAAGCCATCTTGCTACCGGGGTAGGCCTGACCCAAGCCATAAGCACCAGACGTGGGGTTGGTGGCGGTGGGGCTCCAACCGGACTCGTGGTTGATGATGTAGTTCGCAGCGGTGAAGTCCGCTTCGCTATACCCGTTGTCCAACAGATACTGATGCGCCCAGGACTGCACTTCTCCAGCCGGAACAGTGGTGCCGAGATCGGCTGACGACGGCGACTCGGTGGAACCAGTGCCCACCAGGATCACCTTATCCACCGGGGCCTTCTTGACCCATGAGGCGAATACGTTGGAAGAGATGACCTTGTCGCCGGCTCGCTTGATCAGCGAGGTGGTCTCCATAATGCCCTTTTGGCCCTCGGTCTCGACCTTTTCCTGACCCTTGGGCAGGCTGCTGGTCTCCTTGCGTACTTCATTGAAGGCGATCTCGGTATCGTTGGTCTCCACATCGGCATCCGCGCGATTAATGGTGACCACGGTGGCCTCGGTGACCTTGGATTTCAGCGAGGGAGATACGGCATCATCCGGGTCAAGCGTGATATCACCCGTCTCCAGCACGTCCTTGACGGTGGTCATGTTGGCTTTTTCGCCAAGTACTACGCGCGAATCGCCATTAATCTTCACCGTAACGAACGTGGTGTTCTTGTCGGCGCTGTTGATTGCGCCACGAGTGGCAGAACGGGATGCGGCCGAATCGGTGGCGGAGAACGAAGTGATGGTGGAAATCGGCTTCACATCATCAGCATGGTAGAAACTGCGCGACACCAATCCCGCCGCGCCGAGCAGACCTGCCGCGGCCACCACAGCCGCGATCTTCATCCACTGGCGCTTGTTCAACGGTCTGAGCATACGGGTCGGCTTGGCATGTCTCGTCATTGCGCTCCTTGATCGGATTTCACACTGACCACCATGATAGGCGGCGCAGTGGATGAAGGAAAATCAGGCTCAGGCCTGCTGGTCGGCACCGGACTGGGCGGCCTTGGCGGCGGCCAGATCGAGTGCCTTGGCCTGGGCGATCAGATCGTCGAGATCGGCGGCCTGCAGCGCGCCGGCCTGCTGGAAGATGACCTCGCCCTGCTTGGCGATCATCAGCGTGGGCACCGCCTGGATGCCGGCGGCCTGGGCCAGATCCTGGTTGGCGTCGATATCAACCTTGACGAAGGCGATGTTCGCGTTCTCCGGCTCGTTGGAGGCCGCCTCGAAAATCGGGCCGAACGCGCGGCACGGGCCGCACCAGGTGGCCCAGAAGTCAACGAACACGATTTCGTTGTCGGTGATGGTCTTCTCGAAATCGGCGGAGGTGATGGCGGTGGTTGCCATGATGTTCCCTTCTTTTGTGTTTTCCTTGGCATCGCCGTACGGCCCTCATGCGTGGCCGCCGGGCGATTGCCTTATTCATGCAATACGTCTTGGCGCTTGGGGCCGTGCGGTTCGTGGCCGTCGGCTCCCTGCTGGCTACCAGCTTCCCAGCACCACCCAACATTTGTGTCGTATTTTCCGCCGCCGGCCAAACGTTTCCCAAGATTTCGCTGTAAGGTGACGCGTGGCGTGATTTTGCGCGCAATAATGGGATGCATGCCAGTCATGAATGATGAAGTGCCCGACGAGGGCGATTATGATGCCGGCCGTGGCCGCGGCGAATTCGACAACATCACGCCCGAGGACTTCATCCACGGAGGCGGTTCCGGTCACGGCAACCCGCCGGGCTGGCTGGGGCCGTCCGACATCAACCGGGCGCGCCATCAGATGCCCATCGCGTATGTGGAGATCGTGCCCGTACGCACCGATGAGATGGGCCGCATCTCCCAGGTGGGCTCGCTGCTGCGCGTATCCGAGGACGGGTCGATCGAGCGTACGCTGATCACCGGCCGTGTGCTGTACCACGAGACGTTGCGCGAGGCCATCGCCCGCAATGTGGCCAAGGATTTGGGCGATATCGCCTTGCCGCTGCTGCCGATCGGGCTCCAGCCGTTCACCGTGGCCGAATTCTTCCCCACGCCGGGACTAAGCGAATACTACGATCCGCGCCAGCACGCCATCGTACTGTGCTACGTGGTGCCTATCGCCGGCGACTGCAAGCCGCAGGATGAGACGCTGGATGTGGAATGGGTGGATCCCAAGAGCGACGTAATGGACACGTTCGTGGCGCAGATGGTCAACGGCCATGGGCGCATCGTGCGACAGGCGTTGGCCTGGGCCGGAATCTGACAGTTGTTTTGCCTTCCGTTGGAGGGGATGGCGCGTAGCGACGGAGGGCGGTCCGCGTTGAGACCGCTCCCAGCCGACTGTGCCGACAGCTCCGCCAGTGGGGCGCGAATGTGAAGGAGTAATTCATGGCAATCGAATTGGCCAATCATATCTACCGCGACGGCGAAGGCGTGCCGGTGGTGCTGATGAACGCCTACCCGGTGGACCACCGCATGTGGGACGTGTGCGCGAAGGCGCTCGCCGACTTCGCCGACCTGAACGATGTGCCGGACTTCCCGATCTGGGCTCCGGACATGGCCGGCTCCGGCGCATCCCCGGTGCCGAGCGACGCCGATTCGGGCCCCCGCATGGCGAACGGCGCGTACAGCGAGGCGCTGGATCGCCTGGCCGGAGCCTACGTGGACCTGATCAAGGCCGCCGGCTATGAGCAGGCGATTTGGGTCGGGCTGTCGATGGGCGGCTACGTGGCGATGGACATCCAGCGCCTGTACCCCGAAACGGTGGCCGGACTGGCCTTGTGTGACACGATGGCCGCGTCCGACGGCGTGGGCGGAGAGAACCGACTGAAGATGGCGGACGCCGCCGAACAGACGAACTCGGTCGAACCGGTGATGCACTTCGCGCAGCCGGCCGATGGCGATTCCACCGTCAAGAAGACTCCTGAATTCATCGCGACCATGACCGGCTGGATCAACGAACAGAACCCGGCTGGTCTGGCTTGGCGTCAGCGCATGACCTACGGACGTCCTGAACTGGGGGCGGTGCCGGAAACGATCAGCGCACCGAGCCTGGTGGTATCCGGCGAACTGGACCCCTCCAGCAATCCGAGTGTGATGCGTCCGCTCGCCGAACGAATCACCGGCGCTGAATTCATCGATATTCCGGACTGCGGCCATTTCAGTGCCGTCGAACATCCGGATACCGTGGCGCGAGCACTGCTCTCGCTCGTCAAGCGCGTGCAGAGCGCGCAGAAGAACGCATAGGAGACCTCGATGACCGCTGACATTCATTTCTCGCCTCTGGCGCTGACCCATGCGCTGCCGTTCCTGCCGCTCGCACAAGGTGACATCGACTATCAGGTGGACCGGCGAAGCGAACCCGGCCTGATCGACGAGCTGTTGGCCGAGCCGACCACCAAAGTCGTGCTTACGCGCGGCGGACTTGTCGCCGTACCGCGCGGCCAAGGCGAGCTCGTGGACTATGAGAACGTGAAAATGCGGCTCGCCACGTTGCCGGGCGCCTATGTGTCCGCCGAACTGGCACGCTACCCCGAAGCGGTCGCCATGTTCCTTGGCTCCTATGTCGGGGCGCGCGGCGAATCCGTGGTCGCCGTGGATATCACGCGCGTGCCGGAAGCCGGCGTTCCCGGTGTTGGCGGGATTGCCGGTGTTGGCGGTGCCGTCGGCGGCGTGCTTGGCACCCAGGATTCCGGCACTGTGGACGGCGCGCTGGGCAAGAACGGCATCAGCGGAGGTGCTGCCGCCGGAATACGGCAGTCGGGAAACGCCAAGGGTAATGGCGGCGTAGCCGCAGCCAAAATCGCCGGGCCGCTCGGTGTACCGGATTCGGCCGGGCAAGGTGCGGACGATGCCTTCGATGATTCGGTCGGCGCGTCCGTACAGCCCTTGGCCCCGAAGCCCACGCTGCTGCAACAGGCCGTGACCCGGTTCGACTGGGTGGACCTGCGCGGATTCGCCCCTCACTCCAACGCGCGCGAGGCTGGGCAAGCCACCAGTGCCATCACCTTAAGCATCTGGCACAGCCGCCAGCGGTTCTGTCCCACCTGTGGCGCGGCGGTCCGGCCGGCGCTCGCCGGATGGGCGCAGCGATGCACCAACGAGGCGGACGGCAACCGTGTGCTGTTCCCGCGCGTGGAGCCGGCGGTCATTACCGCCATCGTGGACGGGCACGACCGTCTGCTGCTGCAACACAACGCGGCATGGAAGGATTCGAGGCTGTATTCGGTGTCCGCCGGATTTGTGGAGGCGGGGGAGAACCTTGAACACGCCTGCCGCCGCGAGGCCATGGAAGAGACCGGCATCAAGCTTGGCGAGGTGCGGTACCTGGGCTCGCAGCCGTGGCCGTTCCCGGCTTCGCTGATGATGGCGTTCAAGGCACATGCGATCACCACCGACGCGCGTGTGGACGGCGAGGAGACCATGACCGCGCGATGGGTCACACGCGACGAATACACGGCCGAGCTCATCGCCGGCCGTATGGCGGCGCCGGGCCGCGCCACCATCGCCCGCTACATGATTGAGGAATGGCTCGGTCGCGAGCTGTGACGGACCGCGAAGATAGGTTAGGCTTATGACTATGAGTGATGACAACGAAAACGAACAGCCGCTGAACCTCGACATTCCCGACCATCTCGAATACTCCGAGGAGCATGCGTGGGTGGACCGTTCGGTCGACCCCGCAATCATCGGCATCACCGAATACGCCGCCGACCAGCTTGGCGAACTTGTGTTCGTGGATCTGCCTGAGCCTGGCGCCCGTGTGGAGGCCGGCGACGAGATCGTGGAGCTTGAATCCTCCAAGGCCGTCCAGCCGCTGATCAGCCCCGTGGCGGGTACGGTCAAGTATGTGAACCGTGACGTGGCGGACGACCCGTCCGTGGTCAACGGCGATCCGTACGGCGAAGGCTGGCTGCTGAAGGTCGAGCTTGACGACGATGAGCCGGAGCTGCTGAGCGCCGACGAATACGCGAAGGTCGTGCGGTAGTTCCTTTTGAGCTCCCCTCTCTGAGGGGAGCCAA
Organism: Bifidobacterium sp. RTP21102st3_E2_RTP21102_210122; assembly: GCF_040916945.1. Taxonomy (NCBI): domain Bacteria; kingdom Bacillati; phylum Actinomycetota; class Actinomycetes; order Bifidobacteriales; family Bifidobacteriaceae; genus Bifidobacterium; species Bifidobacterium sp. RTP21102st3_E2_RTP21102_210122. The sequence continues at coordinate 75,302 of NZ_JBCPAN010000002.1, forward strand.
GAAAAATGAGGCGTATGGCCTATATTGGTGTCTATGAGAAGCCCACGTGAGGATTTTGAGGCGGCAGGCAAGCGACTGCCTTGGGATGCTGCTGCTCGCAATGCAGCGCTGTCCGCCACCGCGCCAGTCTCTGACGTCAAGGCATCCGCCAATGGCGTCGACAATGCCAGCAATGCTGAGCATTCCGATGACATGCCCACCGTGCCGATTCCCGCACGCAAGGCTGCCACGACGTTCGACACCCCCTCCAAGCGTGAGCGCATCGAAGTCAAGCCGCCGATCACCCGATTCATACGTCGTGCCGTCACCCGCGTGTTCGGTGTATGGTCACGCATCTCCACTCAGGTGGTGCGCCAATGGGACTGGTATCCGCGAGTGGAACCCTATGTGGGTTATGGTACAGGCGATTACTCGCGTCTGATCTGCCGCACGGTATACGCCCCCAGGCACGCGCAATCCGGCGAACTGATCCGCGGCATCCGCGGCATGCTTGCCATACCCGCGCCGCGCACCCACGTGCAGGCCAGCATTGATGGCATGCCGCTCAACACCGTGCAGATCGGCGTCTCCGAGGTCTATGACAAGGTGGACCGCACGCGCGATCTCGGCAGCGAATACGCCATCTCCGATTCCGCCGGATATCTCGACCTCGTGGCCGAGCATCGTCTGGTGCCCGGCATCCATCGCGTCTCCTACAGCGTGGCCAACCGCAAACCCGTGAGCGCCAACCTGTACACCATCCCCGCCAGTGCCAAAGTCGGCATCATCTCCGATGTGGACGACACCATCATGATCACGCAGGCCCCGGTGCCATGGAAGGCCGCGTACAACCTGCTGTTCCTCGACCCCAAGAAGAAAGCCTCCGTGCCGGGCATGAGCGTGCTGTTCACCCGCATCGCCGACTTGTTCCCCGGCGCACCGTTCTTCTATCTTTCGACATCGCCCTGGAATGTGGAGAGTTCGATTCGCAACTTCATCACTGACCATGGTTTTCCCGAAGGCCCGCTGCTGCTGCGCGACCTCGACCCGAGGCCCAAGACCTTCGTACCCACCGGCCCCCAGCACAAACTTGAGTTTGCCGAACAACTTATGGCCGACTTCCCAGACATGAAGTTCATTCTGGTGGGCGATGACGGGCAGAAAGACCCGACCACGTACGCCACCATCGCCCGCAGATATCCCGGACGTGTACTGGCGATCGTCATTCGTGAGTTGAGCCCGCGCGAATCAACCGGATTGGCGTCGGTGACGGGGCTCACCTCGACCCAGCCGACTCCGGTAACCGATGTGCCAGTATTCACCGGCACCACAGGCTCGAACATTCTGAAGACCATGCTGCCGTATCTGAAGACGGTGTTGCGATAGGCGCGGCGTGATGAACACTGAATGCGTCCCGGTGCGGTGCCTCGCCTATAATCGCGTGGTATGACTGACGAGAGCACAAACGCCGCGGCCGCGATGCCGCCTTACGCCAAGCGCGAGCCGAAGCGCCGCGAATTCCACGGTGACGTTTTCGAAGACGATTACGAGTGGATGCGAGACAAAGACTCCGATGATGTGCGCAGCTACGTAGCTGCCGAAAACCAGTACTGCGAGCGTCGCATGGCGCATCTGGCGGATTTCCGGCATACGTTGTTTGAAGAGCTGAAATCGCATGTGGAAGAGACTGATATGTCGGTTCCCACGCGCGTCAATGATTACTGGTACTTCACCCGCACGCAGCAGGGCAAACAGTATGGCGTGCAATGCCGCATCCCCGTGCGCGATGCCGATGACTGGGACCCGCCGGTCGTGGATCCGCAAGGCGCGCCCGGCTCCATGCCCGGTGAACAGGTCGTTTTTGATGCGAACAAGGAATCCGAGGGGCATGACTTCTTCCGGCTCGGCGGCTTGGATCTGAGCAAGGACGGCCGTTGGATGCTGTACGGCGTGGATGTTGCGGGAGACGAGCGATATGATTTCCGCATTCGCGACCTTGCCGGGCTGGAGACCGGGGAGCCGGTCAGCGAACTGCCCGAACAGTTCACCGGCATTGGCAGCGCATGCTTCACGCCGGACGGCCAATGGGTGTTCTGGGTGGAATTGGACGATTCCTGGCGGCCGCTCGCTGTGTGGCGTCATCGTGTTGGCACGGCGGTCGAATCGGATGTGTGCGTGTACCGAGAAACCGATGAACGGTTCTGGGTGGGCGTTGGCATCAGTTTTGATGAGCGCAATATCGTGATCGGCACCGGTTCCAAAACCACCACCGAAGTGCTGATGCTGCCGGTGGCCACGCCTGAAGGCGAATTCCAAGCTTTCATTCCGCGTCAGAACGATATTGAATATGATGTGAGCTTTGCCTGTTTTGAAGGCGCGGGGGAGAACGGTGCGGATGTGCCACTCGCCGTGGTCTATCACAACGCTGCCAATCCGAATTTCGAAATCGACGTCATTGACATGCGTGGCCATGAGCCGCCGTACCGACTCGGCGAAGGCGTGTGCATTGCCGCCGGGTCGCCGTACGGCTGTGAACATGGTGAGCCGGATAAGCCGATTACCGAGGCATACTTCAACGCCGTCAATCCGGCGATATTGCAGGGTGCCCACGGTCTGGGCATCGAAGGCATCGCGTTGCATCGCAACTTTGTGTCCCTGAGCTACCGTGCCGACGGCCAGCCGCACGTGGCATACATGACCAAGAGCGCGGCTGCCGCCGACTTCCTGGCCGGACGGCCGTGGCGGTTTACGGAATTGCTGCCGCCTGCCCTGGAGGACGACTGGGACATGGTTGCCGACGATCGCGAAAACTTCACCGGCGATCATGGCGAAATCTTGTGGACCGAAGATGAGGCCCCCACGGATCACACGTCATCTTCCGATGGTGCTAGCGACGACCACCTGCCCGGTGAGACCCGGCGCTTGTACACCATCGGCGTCGGCGGCAACCCCTCGTATGAGGCGCCGCGCATGCGCTACTCGTTCGCCAGCTACACCCGCCCGGGCGAGTTGCACGAAATCGATCCCGCCACCGGTGAAGATGCGCTGCTGAAGCGAGCCACCGTGTTGGGCAACTTCAATCCACGCGATTACATGGAACGCCGTGTGTGGATTACCGCGCGCGACGGCGAACGCATTCCTGTTTCCCTCGTCTGGCACCGCGATTGCCCGGCGCAGGATTCGCCGATGTTCATTACCGGATATGGTGCATACGAGATTTCCTCCGATCCGGGGTTCTCGGTCTCTCGTCTGAGCATGTTGGATCGCGGTGTGCTGTACGCCGTGCCGCATATTCGTGGCGGCGGCGAAATGGGACGCGCCTGGTATGAGCAGGGGCGCAGACTGAACAAGAAGCATTCCTTTGAGGACTTCGTGGACGCCACACGCGCGCTGCAGAAGGCGCATTTGGCTGATGCTTGGCGCACCGTGGCCAACGGCGGATCCGCTGGCGGCCTGCTGATGGGCGCGATTGCCAATATGGCGCCCGAATGCTACGCCGGTGTTGAGGCGGATGTGCCGTTCGTGGACGCGTTGACCTCCATTCTTGACCCGGACTTGCCGTTGACCGTCACCGAATGGGACGAATGGGGAGACCCGTTGCATGACCCTGAGGTGTATCAGTACATGAAGTCGTACACGCCATACGAGAATGTGCCGGTCGCCGTGCTCGAGGGCGGCAACGACGAGGCTGCCGGTGACGGCAGTGCTGATGGGGCTGCCACCGGCGCGGTCGCCGCCGCGCAATTCCCGAGAATCTTCATTACCACCTCGATGAACGACACCCGCGTGCTGTACGTCGAGCCGCTCAAATGGCTGGCCCGTTTGCAGTCCGCCGGCGTGGACGCGGTGGCCAAGATTGAGGTCGAGGCCGGTCACGGCGGTCTATCCGGGCGTTACAAGCAATGGGAAGAGGTTTCCTATGAGAACGCTTGGTGCATGGATGTGATGGGGCTCGCTCATTAGGCCATGTCCACTAGCTGAGCGGGTTCGGGCCGGCAGGTGATAGCGCGAGTAGGCTCCTTGAACTATGGCAAAGACATATAAAATCGCCGTTATTCCCGGCGACGGTATTGGCAAGGAAGTCACTCCGTGGGCTCAGAAGGCTTTGGAAAAGGCCGCTGAAGGCGTAGCTGACTTCGAGTACGAGAACTTCGACTTGGGTGCCGAGCGCTATCTGCGCGATGGTGCGATCCTGCCCGAGGACGAAGAGGAGCGCATCAAGGCCAACGACGCGATTCTGCTCGGTGCCGTGGGCGATTCGCGCATCAAGGCCGGCATTCTGGAACGCGGCCTGCTGCTCAAGCTCCGCTTCGACCTCGACCAGTACGTGAACCTGCGCCCCTCCAAGCTGTACAAGGGCGTCACCTCGCCGCTCGCCAACCCCGGCGACATCGACTTCGTGGTGGTACGTGAAGGCACCGAAGGTCTGTACTGCGGTGCCGGCGGCGCGGTGCGCCGCAACACCCCGCAGGAGGTGGCCACCGAGGTGTCCATCAACACCGCATACGGTGTGGAGCGTGTGGTGCGTTACGCCTTCAAGCTCGCTATGAAGCGCAAGAAGCACGTCACCCTGGTGCACAAGAAGAACGTGCTCGTCAACGCCGGTGATATGTGGCAGCGCATCGTCGACAAGGTCGGCGAGGAATACCCTGAGGTCACCCACGACTACCAGCACATTGATGCGGCCACCATCTTCCTGGTCTCCGACCCGAGCCGTTTCGATGTGATTCTCACCGACAACCTCTTTGGCGACATTCTGACCGATGAGGCCGGCTCCGTGGTGGGCGGCGTGGGCTACTCCGCCTCCGGCTGCATCAACGCCTCCGACGAGTTCCCGTCCATGTTCGAGCCGATTCACGGTTCCGCTCCGGACATCGCCGGTCAGAACAAGGCCAACCCGACCGCCGCCATCCTCTCCGCCGCCATGCTGCTCGAGCATCTCGGCTTTGATGATGCGGCCAAGAAGATCCATACCGCCGTCGAAGCGGACATCGAGGAGCTCGGCTCCACCGTGCGCTCCACCGACCAGGTCGGCAAGGACATTCTGGCCCGCATGTGACCTCAAACTTGGCTCCCCTCGCTGAGGGGAGCCAGAAAACTCTCTATACTGAGTTGCATGCAAATGCGACATGGGGAATGCAAAACCGTTGGCAGCAAACTAGTCGCCGTGACCGTATCCGTCGATGATGACGGCACCGCACAGTCATGCCATATCAGCGGTGATTTCTTTATTGAATCAGTTTCGGATGCCGAATCCCATGCTTTGTTGCATGACCTGGAACGAGCTCTAATTAGCGATGATTCATTGCGGTCCGTATTGGACGCTCATCCTAGTTGCCAAATTATCGGCACAGATGAAGTTGCCATCAAAACCGCATACAGCCGAGCCGTAAGCAGCAACTTGCCCCCGCTGGCGGGGGCTCCAGCTCAGCGGGTGGGGGTGGGCAGCCCCGATGCGCCGAACATCCCAGCATCCATCAATACACAAACCAAGCAGCCCGACAAAAGCTCTGAATACCGGGAGCGCTGGAACGCCCTCAAGCCTCAACTCACCGTGATCCACGACCATCCGCGTACTCCGGACGAGCAAATGGCCATTGACGAGACCTGGGCGCGTGAAGTCGCAGCAGGAACACGACAGCCGACCATCCGATTATGGGAGTGGGCGGGCCCGGCTGTGGTCATCGGCCGTTTCCAATCGGCCCAGGACGAGGTGAATCTGGACATTGCCAAGCAGCTCGGCTTCGACGTGGTACGCCGTTGCACGGGTGGCGGAGCGATGTTTATCGAACCGGGCAACACCATTACCTATTCTCTGTATGCGCCGCTCGATTTCGTTCAGGGCGTAAGCATCGAAGAATCCTACCGGCTCTGTGACTGGTGGCTGGTCGAAGCGCTGCGCGAACTTGGCTTGGATGTGCGGTTCGCGGGCCTCAATGATATCGCCTCGCAGTACGGCAAGATCGGGGGAGCGGCGCAGCGGCGCTTCCCCGTAGGCTCAGGCGGCGCGGTGCTGCACCATGTGACCATGGCGTATGACATCGATGCGGCCAAGATGAGCCGTGTGCTCAACACCAGTCGCGAGAAGATGTCAGACAAAGCGGTGAAATCAGCGGTCAAACGCGTGGACCCGATGAAAAGCCAGACGGGTCTCAGCCGCGAACACATCGTCGAGCACCTTATTGACTGGTTTGCGGCGTGATTTCACCGATGGCCGTATACGATTTTGCCGCTGGCCGTGCGCGGTTTTGTCATGGGCGAGCGCGGTAGCCGCGACAGTGCCGTTTTTCGCGGTAACGCATTCGTCAGCATGCCGTACGGCTATCGGATCGTGCCACACATGAAGTGACGAATGAGGGCATGCTCCTGACGAAACCTGTGGGGCGCGTTACAATATGACGGATGGGCGACGACGGTCATAGGACAATAAGGATGGTGCGATGAGCTTGGAAACGCCAAACGCTTTTGCTGACGAGGAAAACATCCTGTTGCATACGGCATTGTTCAAGCAGGTATCGCCAGCCGAAGCCGAGGAGCTGTTGCCGCATTTGAAGCATGCGACGTTCGATAAAGGCGACTATATCTTCTCCGAAGGCGATACCGATCAGCGCATGTATTTACTGGAGCAGGGGCGCGTCAAGCTGATTCGCACTTCTTCCGATGACCGCGTGCAGCTGCTGTCCATCCACGCGCCGGGCGAAGTGCTTGGCGAGATTCCGGTATTCGACCCTCATGGTGGCCCGCGCACCGCGTCCGCGGTGTCCATGAGCCATGGCACGCGCGTGGTCTGGCTGGAGCATGATGCCCTGTTCGCATGGCTTGATGAGCATCCGCGTGTGGCCATCGACATGTTGCAGGTCATGGCCAACCGCCAGCGCGGCAACAACGAACGCATCTCCGACTTGGTATTCATGGATGTGCCGGCGCGTCTGGCCAAGACATTGCTCAACTTGGGCTCACGTTTCGGCGAGCCGGTGGAACAGGGCCTCAAAGTGCCGCATGACCTGACTCAGGAAGAGCTGGCCCAACTGGTGGGCTCCAGTCGTGAGACCGTGAACAAGGCGTTGATGGACTTTTCCAACCGCGGATGGATCGCACGTGACGGCCGATCGATCATCATCTTCCAGCCAGGTATGCTGATTCGACGCTCGCGGCGCTGACCGTTCGGCTGACTTCCAGCCAATGTTACGCTAGTGCGATTCTTGTGATGATATGTTCACGGGAGCTGACCGTAAGCCCGGTTGGTAGGGCACCCCATTTAGAATGGGGCCCATGCCCAAAAAGAAGTCCCTCACTCTCCAACGTGTGCTTGTTCTCCTCTTGGCCTATATCATGCTTGCCGTCTGCGGTGGCGTGGCGGCCAGCGTGTTGTTTGTACCGGGTGTGGTCGGTGCCAATAAAGCCGCCAAAGCGGTGATTCCGTCGCTCAAGGTAGAAAACGTGGACTTCGACGTGACCAGTCTGCCCCAGAAGTCGACGATGTACGCGCGAGACGGTTCCACCGTTATCGCGACGTTCTACAACCAAAACCGTATCGTCGTGCCGCTGAAGAAGATTTCCAAAACCATGCAGCAGGCAGTGGTGGCGCGCGAGGACCGTCGATTCTGGACTCACGCCGGCGTCGACGTGCAAGGCGTGATGCGTGCGTTCGTGCAGACCTACCTCGTCAAAGGCTCCCAGCAGGGTGGTTCGTCGCTGACCCAGCAGTACGTCAAGAACGTGCTGCTCATGCAGGCGATCGAGGACGACGACCCGATCGCCCAGTACCATGCCACCGAAGACACCGTCGCCCGTAAGATTCGCGAGATGCTGATCTCCGTGCAGATGGAGAAGAAGTATTCCAAGGCCGAGATTCTGCAGGGCTATCTGAACATCGCCCAGTTCGGCAACAACCTGTATGGCGTGGAAACCGCAGCCCAGCGCTACTTCAGCGTGTCCGCCGCCGATTTGAACGTGGTGCAGTCCGCCACCATCGCGGCTATCACCAAGAACCCGAGCCAGTACGATCCGCTGGTCGAGGAGAACCAGAAGGAAAGCGAGAACCAGCGCAATATCGTGCTCAAGCTGATGCTGCAGGAGGGGTACATCACCCAGAAGCAGTACACCGAAGCCGTGAACACGCCGCTGAAGGACACGCTGAAGGTGCAGGCCGTGAACGTCGGCTGCCAGGACACCGGCGACTACGCATACTTCTGTGATTTCGTGGTGCATCGCATCCAGAACTCCGAAGAATTCGGCAAGACTCGTGCGGAGCGTAACAAGCTGCTGCAGGAGGGTGGCCTGAAAATCGTCACCACGCTGGATGTGGAAGCGAATTCCACGATGATGGAGACCGCGCGTAATACCATTCCACCGGACGATCCCAGCGGCATGGAGATAGCCATGGCCGCAGTCAAACCAGGAACCGGCGAAGTGCTGAGCTTTGGCCTGAATCGTTACTATGACGCCACTCCGGCAGCCGCGAACGATCCCACCAAGACGAGCCAGAACTATGCCGTCGATTTGGCGGATGGCGGTGGTTCTGGTTGGACCATCGGTTCGTCCTGGAAGCCGATCAACCTGATTGCGTGGATGGAAGCGGGCCATTCCATCAACGACAACCTCCAGACTTCGACGTCATACCCCACTACGGACTTCGCCTGCAGTAACTATTCGGGCGGTGCCGATTCGTGGAACGTGTCGAACGCCATGGGCGCAGGTACAGTGAACCCAGAAAGCCCATTCCTCGGTCTGGTCCGTTCGCATAACACTACTCAGGCTTCCATGGGTGCCATCCTCAAACTGTGCAAGGTGGCGGACACCGCGACTGAACTGGGATACCATGACGCCGCCACGGGTGAGACCATCGACAAAACCCAGGTGTATACACCATCCATGATGATCGGCTCGGTGAATGTGTCCCCGCTGACCATGGCGAGCATCTTCGCCGTATACGCCTCGAATGGTGTGCAATGCAACCCGATTGCCATCAGCAAGGTGACCGATAAGGACGGCAACGATCTCAAGGTTCCATCCGCGAACTGCCATCAGGCGGTGGATAAGGACATCATCCAAACACTCGCTTATACCCTGAACCAAGGTACGGTGCGGCCGGATGGTGCCGGTTGGTCATTCAGATTGGCTGACGGGCGTAAGTCGTTTGGTAAGACCGGTACCAGTGAGGATCTTGCGGTGTCCGGTGGATCGTTCATTCCTAATCAGATTGCGGCGTTCGCTGTGGTCGGCGATGCACAGAACCCGTACACCAACCGTATTTCCAACATTGCCATCAACGGCCGGTACAACAGCTATTGGGATGGTTCGACAATCGCGGCTCCGGCCGTTACCAACTTCTTCAATAGCTACATTTCCAAGAAGAAAATACCGATTGACAACGATTACGGCCAGCCCGTCTCGAAGTACACCACGACTGGCAAGTATCTGGGCATTGGCGGACGAACGTTCAGCGTGCCGCAGACCACTACGAATGGCAACAGCCAATCGCAGAGCAGCAACAATCAGTCTCAGTCGCAGAACACTGGGCAAAACAACACCCAAACCCAGGGCACCAATTCAGAGCAGTCGAATGATGGCCAGTGATTGGTGATTGGCGTTTGACATTTGGTGATTGCATGCCGGCTGAGTCTGCGTAGCATGGCCGACTGCGATACCCAAATTACGTAGTTTGCGGGCGTTACCTGTTTCAGGTGACGCCCGTTTTACAATACTTAATGACAACGCCATCGCGTTCATCGAATATTTGCCATGAACGTGCATCGGAAAGGGGAACGATGAGCAACGACGATCTGACGCATGAGAATTTTGATTTTCGTGGATTCGACGTGCCGGATCTCAAAGCGGTGACGCTGGCTTCGTCTTCGGACGGCGATCAGTCCAAGCAGCCGAAGACCAAGCACGAGGATGCATCGAAGAACCGTAAGCACGGTAAGAAGAAGTCAAAATCCGATGCACGGTCCAAGAAGCGGGCCGGCGCGGGCAAGACGAGCGAATCGTTCGATGATTATGAGGAAAGGGAAGCTGTGAGCAAGGCAGATAAGAAAGTCAGCAAGGACCGTCCGGGGCTGTTTGCGCCAATGACGCTGCGCGAGGTGACCGTGCGTAATCGTATTTGGTTGCCGCCGATGTGCACGTATTCGTCGTTCGCCCGCGATGGTAGGCCCACGCCGTTCCACTACCAGCATTACGTGTCTCGCGCGTTCGGCGGATTCGGCATGGTGATTGTCGAATCCACCGCCGTGGCTCCTGAGGGGCGTATCACGCCGTGCGATCTGGGCCTGTGGGAAGACGGGCAGATTGATGCTTGGCGCTGGATCGTGGACGGTATTCGCGAGGCGGGTGCGGTGCCTGCCATCCAGCTCAACCATGCGGGGCGTAAGGCTTCGACTGGTTGCTTTGCCGTTGGTTACGACGGTCAGAACGTGCCGGAGGAGGCGGGCGGCTGGCCTACCATGGCACCGTCTGAAATCGCGTTCGGTGGGTTGCGTACGCCGCGCGCGCTGTCCGTGGATGAGATTCATGGTCTGGTCGGCGCGTTCGCCGTGGCGGCGGGCCGTGCGGTGGCCGCCGGCTTCCAGGCGATTCAGATTCATGCCGCGCATGGCTATCTGATTTCTCAGTTCCTTGACCCGCTGAGCAATGAGCGTGATGACGAATATGGTGGCGATTTGACCGGTCGCTCTCGGTTCCTGGTCGAGGTTGTGGATGCCGTGCGTGGGGCCGTCCCTGAGGGCGTGCCGGTTCTGGTGCGCATTTCGGCCACGGATTGGGCCGCCGGCGGTTGGGATTTGGACCAGACCATCGCACTATCCAAGGTGCTGAAGGAGCATGGCGTCGATGTGATGGACGTGTCTACCGGCGGCATCATGTCGGGAGTGTCGATTCCGGTCAAGCCGAACTATCAGGTGCCGTTCTCCGAGCAGGTCAAGGCCAAGGCCGATATTCCGGTGACCGCGGTGGGTCTTATCACCAAGCCGAAGCAGGCGGCCAAGATTCTGGCCCATGGCGAAGCCGATGCCGTGGAGATTGGCCGCGCCGCATTGCGTGATCCATACTGGCCGTTGCGTGCAGCCAACAAGCTGGGCATACCGTCCACCGAGATCCCCTACGCCCCGCAATACGTGGCCGGTGCGTACTAAATCCTCATGGGGCGGTAACTTTCCCATGGGGCGGTAACCCAAAACGGCGGTATTCTGCGGAATGTGAAATTTGGCTAACCGCCCCATGGGACAATCACCGCCCCATGAGGGTTTTACCGCCCCATGGGTAATAGGGCAATATGTGAGTTCACTCCACGTCTACGCCGACGGCGTCGGAGACGTGCTCGAATCCGTCGCGGCGCAGCAGCTGGGCCAGACCGCGCTTCAACACGGTGATCTGTTGCGGGCCTCGGTACATCAGCGAGCTGATGAACATGACCAAGCTGGAGCCGGAACGAATCTTCGCATAGGCTTGCTCGGGGGTAAAGACGCCACCGATGCCGGCGATAGCGAACCGGTCGCCATACTCTTTATACACCTTGCGAATCAGCTCGGTGCTGGCGTTGGTGCACGGGCCGCCGGACAGGCCGCCCTCCCAATCGCGCGGAATCTCGAGGCCGGTGCGGTCCTTCTGCAGATTGGCGATGGACAGCCCCTGCACATTGTGCTCGGCCAGCACATCGAGCAGTTCCTTGTACTCGCCCCACGGCTTGTTCAACGGCATCTTGACCAACGTGGGCTGCGGGCGGTCGATCTTGTCGAGCGCCGTAAACAGACGGTCGAGCGCTTCCGGAGTCGCGGTGAACGGTTCGCCGACGTGCGTGTTCGGGCAGGAGACGTTGACCTCCACCATCGCGGTGCGGCCGGCGGCGCGGCGCATTGAAATGCAGTAATCCTCAATGCCTTCGTCCAAATCGCCGCACTGGTCGTCGTTGGTGCGGGCGATCGACACGGACAGCTGCATCTGGCGGGCCTGAGTCCAAGCCTTCTCGGCACGCTCGATGACCTTGTCCGAACCGATGTTGGCGAGGCCGACGTGCACCATCATCGAATCGTATTCAGGCAGACGGTGGAACCACGGCTTGGCGTTGCCCGGGCAGGGGCGCGAGGTGGTGGAGCCTACGGTTTCGAAGCCGAAGCCGGCGTGGTCCAGCACCACGGGCATCTCGCAGTTCTTGTCGAGGCCGGCGGACAGGCCGAACGGGTTGGTGAAATCGACGCCCATCACATTCGTTTCCAGAATGGGGTCGGTGTAGTCGAGCATCAGCTGTTCGGCGAGCAGCAGCGGCGGGACGTTCTTGACGACGTGGCAGAACTCGATCATCTGATCGTGTGCCTCATCGGGGCGGTGGTTGAACACGAAGTTCGGTTTGATGATGTGCTTGTAGCCGAAGGTGAACAGATCGGTGGTGGCTTTGTTGACGGCGTTGTGCCAGAAGCTTTCAGAAACGTAAGTCATACCGCCTATTGTCTCACGCTTGGGCCGGTGCGGCTAGGTGATTCCTACCTAGGCGAATTGGGGAAGGGGGCTACCGCTGTGAGAATATCGATTCGCGCAATGTGCGATTTTGCGCGGTTTTGTGGAAATGACACCTGAATTGCCCGGAATTTTCGAGAAATTGTCCCCAAAACGCTCAAGCCGGTTTGGTTTGTGAGCTTTTGTGTGCGATAATGTTCGCATGATTTCGTCACAACGTCAGCACCTCATCTTGAGCAGGTTGCGCACACGCGGGGCAGTGCGCATTACGGCGCTATCGAAGGAACTGGGTGTGTCGGCGATGACCATCCGCCGCGATATCGCCGAACTTGCCGACAAGGGACTGTTGAAGCGCGTCCATGGCGGCGCGGTGACTACCAGTACCTTGCTCAGCGAACCCCTGTTCTCCGTCAAGTCTCAGATGGATATCGGCCTGAAGGACGCCATCGCCCAGGAAGCCATCAAATATGTGGCTCCCGGCGATGTAATCGCCATCGGCGGCGGCACCACGGCCTATGTCTTCGCCCAGCATCTGCTCGAATCGCAGCAGTCCAGCGGCATCACCATCCTCACCAATTCGATTCCCGTGGCCGAACTGGTCCAGGCCCTCGAATCCAAGGACGTGGAGGTGATCGTCACCGGCGGCGTGATCACCCGATCGAACTCGCTTGTCGGTCCGATCGCGGACAAGGTCGTCGCCTCGCTGCGTGTCAACACCGTATTCCTCGGCACCCACTCGGTGTCGATTCCCCGTGGCTTCCTGATGCCGAATTCGCTGGAAGCCGCAACCGATATGGCGATGATGGACATCGCCGATCGCACCATAGTTTTGACCGATCACACCAAGTGGAGCTGCACATCGCTGTCGCTGTTTGCGCGCTTCGACCAGGTGAACACGGTCATTACTGACGACGGGCTCGACCCCGACTCCGCCGCCAAAACCAAGGATTTGGTAAAGGAACTCGTGCTGGCCCACCAGAGCGAGACCATTGAGGAAAGTGAGTAAACCCATGGCTGATTTCGCCAACTACACCCCCGGGGAGTATGCGAAGGAGCACATCCGCATCACGCCGACGACGCTTGCCGACGGTCGTGACTTCTTCTACCTGGACGACGACCCCGAGTTCGTCTCCGGTGCCAAGACCCGCGAGCTCAAGGACCCGCGCCCGCTGGACTACCGTTTCGCCCCGCACCTGGACGCCGACGGCAACGAAGTGCCGTACGCCGCCCCGCAGATGCGCCGCGACCCGCTGACCGGCGACTGGATTCCGATGGCCACCGCCCGTATGAACCGTCCGATCACCGCCGGCCCCGGCGCCACCGCCAAGGGCAACCCGCTGGCCGCCCGCAAGCCCGGTGACCCGTACCAGGACGGCGAAGTGCCGGACACCGACTACAACGTCGTGGTGTTCGAGAACCGCTTCCCCTCGATGGTGCGCGTGCCCGGCGTCTCCGAGGACGTGACCTACGTTGACGGCAACCCGCTGTGGGAGAAGAAGCTCGCCGCCGGCCGCTGCGAAGTCATCTGCTTCGACCCGAACGAGGACGGCCTGCCGGCCGATCTGCCGGTCTCCCGCCTGCGCACCGTGGTTGAGGCTTGGGCCTTCCGTACCGCCGAAATCTCCAAGATGGAAGGCATCGAGCAGATCTTCCCGTTCGAGAACCACGGTCAGGAAATCGGCGTCTCCCTCGCTCACCCGCACGGCCAGGTCTACTGCTACCCGTTCATCGCCCCGAAGATGGAGAAGGAACTCCAGCACACCGAGGCCTACCACGAGAAGACCGGTGGCAACCTCTTGAAGGACATCATGAACGCCGAGCTCGAAGCCGGCGAACGCATCGTGATGCGCAACCACAGCTGGGTCGCCTACGTGCCGGCCGCCGCCCGTTGGCCCCTCGAGGTCCACGTGGCTCCGGTGCGCGACGTGCTCACCCTCGACCAGCTCAACGACGAAGAGCGCTGGGACCTCGCCTCCATGTACTCGCACCTCCTGAAGCGCGGCAACGCCTTCTTCGACAAGGGCGACGGCAAGGGCATGGACCTGCCATACATCGCCGCCTGGCACCAGGCCCCGATCCACGACGCCCGCCGCGAGAACTACCGCCTGAACCTGCAGTTCTTCTCCTTCCGCCGCGCCGCCAACAAGATCAAGTACCTCGCCGGCTCCGAATCCGGCATGGCCGCCTGGATCTCCGACACCACGCCGGAACTCATCGCCAAGCGCTTCCACGAGCTCGGCTCCATCGACATCGCCGACTGATAGAAAGAAAACATCAATGACTGCTGTTGAATTCATTGAGCCGCTGACCCATGAGGAAGGCGTCTCGCAAGCTACCAAGCTGTTCGTCGACACCTACGGCGCTGCGCCCGAGGGCGTGTGGGCTGCTCCGGGCCGTGTGAACCTGATCGGTGAGCACACCGATTACAACGCCGGCCTGTGCCTGCCGATCGCACTGCCGCACCGCACTTTCATCGCCCTGAAGCCGCGCGAAGACACCAAGGTTCGCGTCGTCTCCGACGTGGCTCCCGACAAGGTCGCCGAAGCTGATCTCGATGGCCTCAAGGCCCGTGGCGTGGACGGCTGGTCCGCCTACCCGACCGGTGTGGCCTGGGCGCTGCGTCAGGCTGGTTTCGACAAGGTCAAGGGCTTTGACGCCGCCTTCGTCTCCTGCGTGCCGCTGGGCTCCGGCCTGAGCTCCTCCGCCGCCATGACCTGCTCCACCGCTCTGGCTCTGGACGACGTGTACGGCCTTGGCTACGGCGATTCCGACGCCGGCCGTGTGACCCTCATCAACGCCGCCATCAAGTCCGAGAACGAGATGGCCGGTGCCTCCACCGGCGGTCTTGACCAGAACGCTTCCATGCGTTGCACCGCCGGCCACGCGCTGCTGCTTGACTGCCGCCCGGAGCTGACCCCGCTGGAGAACGTCTCCCAGCAGGAGTTCGACCTCGACAAGTACAACCTCGAGCTGCTTGTGGTCGATACCCAGGCTCCGCACCAGCTCAACGATGGCCAGTACGCTCAGCGTCGCGCCACCTGCGAGGAAGCCGCCAAGATTCTCGGTGTGGCCAACCTGCGCGTTACCGCCGACGGCATCTCCAAGGCCGATGACCAGTTCCAGGCCCTCAAGGAAACGCTTGACGCCCTGCCTGATGAGACCATGAAGAAGCGCGTGCGCCACGTCGTCACCGAAATCGAGCGCGTGCGTTCCTTCGTGCGTGCCTTCGCTCAGGGCGACATCAAGGCCGCGGGCCGTCTGTTCAACGCTTCCCACGATTCGCTGGCCGCCGACTACGAGGTCACTGTGCCCGAGCTGGACATCGCCGTGGACGTGGCCCGCAAGAACGGTGCCTACGGTGCGCGTATGACCGGCGGCGGCTTCGGCGGCTCCATCATCGCGTTGGTGGACAAGGGCCGTTCTCAGGAAGTCGCCCAGAAGATTGCCGACGAGTTCGAAAAGCAGGGCTTCCACGCTCCGCGCGCCCTCGCGGCTTATGCCGCTCCGAGCGCTTCGCGTGAGGCCTGAGCCCGCATCTGAGCTCCCTCTGACGAGGGAGCTTCGTTTTATCCCGCGACACGCGGGGCGGACTTACGAAGAATCTTGAATCGTATTACGGTGACGGATTGTTTTGAAAATCGCATGGCGTCTGCCGAAATCACATGGCAGACACCATGCGTTTTTTATTGCCGTCGTTGGCCCGGACGTTAGGGGCGTAACGACATTTTCGCGCGACGGCAATCTGAAGAGACAATCCGAGAGAGGTTCCGTTGTCCGCTATCCAGACAACTTCCGATAACATCATGCCCGCCGGCGAATCCGGCACCGCTTATTCCCATAGCCCCCACAACGCTTCCGAAACCAGGCATTTCGACCATCCGCATAAGGTGATGCTCGGCCTGTACATCGGCGCATTTCTCGGCATGCTGTCCGAGACATCCATGAACATCGCCCTGCCTGATCTGATGGACGAGTTCTCCGTATCCTCCGGTACCGCACAATGGATGGTCGTCGGCTATATGCTGGCCATTGGCGTGGTGCTGCCGTGCGTGGGTTTCATGCTCAAATGGATCAAAGCCAAAACGCTCGTGCTGTTCGCGCTGACCTGCTTCCTCGTCGGTGCCTTGGTATGCACCGTGGCCACCGGTTTCCCCGTGCTGCTCGCCGGCCGAATCGTGCAGGGCATCAGCACCGGCATCGTGCTGCCCACCATGTACGCGGCCATCATGCGCGTCTTCCCGCCCCACAAAATCGGTGCCGCCAACGGCGTGGCCGGCCTGGTGATCATGTTCGCGCCGGTCATCGGCCCCACCCTGGCCGGCGCGCTGATCGGTGCCCTGAGCTGGCGCGCGATCTTCGCGCTGTTCGCCGTCGTCGCCGTAATCGCACTGGCCTGCACGGCCGCATTCTTCGTCACCCCAATCGAACGCACGCGCCCGGCCGTGGACATGCTTTCCATCGTCGCCTCCGCGCTGGGCTTCGGCTGCCTCGTGGCCGGCGTGAGCCTGATCAGCGACATGGGTTTCTCCGTGGCGGTAGTCGGTTTGTTGGTGATTGGCGTAGTCGTTCTTGCCCTCTACGCCTACCGTCAGCTGCACATCGCCGACCCACTGCTTGACCTGCGCGCGCTTGGCATTGCGGCGTTCCGTACGCCGGCCATCATGGTCAGCTGCTCGTTTGCCTGCACTTTGGCGTTCATGTATTTGGTGCCGCAGGAATTGCAGCGCGGACTGGGCATGAGCTCTACGCTCGCCGGTCTGCTCATGCTGCCCGGCGGCATCGTCAACGCGGTGTGCACGCTGATGGCCGGTCGCCTGTTCGACCGTCATGGTGCGAGGGTGCTCGTGTGGATCGGTGTGGTGATGGCAGCCATCGGTGGCGCGTTGTTCTTTGCCATCGGTGTTGACTCGGGTGTTGTGCTGTTCTTGGCCGCACACATCATCGTGATGGTGGGCATCCCGTTTATTCAGCAGTCGGCGCAGTCCGCTGCGCTCAAATCGTTGCCGGGCCGCATGGCTGCTGATGGCAGCACCATTCTCAACACCATGCAGCAGGTGTGCGGCGCCATCGCCACCGCTGTGGCCACCTGCCTGCTGGGCCTGGGCCAGACCGGCTATGCGGCCGGTGGCGGTGCCAATGCCGCGCAGGGCTTCGTGGACGGTTCGCGCTACGGCTATATGTTCGGCCTCGTGCTTGTGGCAATCGTGCTGGTCTTCTCCTTTATGCTCAAGGGCGGCAAGGAAGAACCGAAGCTGGTGCCGGTGCAGGTCGACGACGGTGCGGTTGAGAGTCTGGCCGTGTGAACATGGCACAACGGACTCGATGATTCCTGAGAGTCCGCGAATCCGGAAATGGAACAGCATGAATGGCGTGATGCAGGTTTGTGACTTGTCTGAGCTGTTCCATTCCGGCGGTATTGGTGCCTGGCAACGGTCAGACGACAGACGATACATACGTTATACGATTAACGGCGTGTCGCGATGTGGGTGATTCCGGTGTTCTGCGAGAACGGCAGTATGGAGCCGAAGTTTACGTTTGCGGCGCTGGGTGGACTGGTCAATGTGAGCGTTAACTATTGAGATAAACGATTAACGATTTATAGTGTTGACCACCGTAAAGAAACAGTCACAAGGCAAGTGGCTGACGGGGTCGTACAGGTGCGTCTTACATCGGTGCGAGGAGGAAACATAAAGGAAGAAGGAGCCTAATCATGGCACGAAGAAGTGTTCGCCTGTTGGCATCAATCGTTGCAGTTGCGACTATGGCCACGGCGCTTGCCGCCTGCGGCAACAAGCAGGCCACCACAGATGAGAATGGCAAGCCGATTGTCAACATTCTGGTTCGTCGCAACGTGACCGACCATCCGATGCAGGACACCCAGTACACCAAGGATCTGGAAGCCGCCTGCGACTGCACCATCAAGTGGCAGGAAGTCTCCGACAACGCGTGGGGCCAGCAGAAGAGCGCCAAGATGGCCGCCGGTGAATTCCCGGACATTGGCTTGAGCTTGTTCAGCATGGTGGATGCGGCCAAGTACAGCACCTATTTCGAGGATCTGAAGCCGCATCTGGACAAGATGCCGAACGTCAAGGAGTTCCTCAAGGCCCAGCCGGGCGCCGCGAAGTACGTGACCGACGGAACCAAAATCGCCATGCTGCCGTCTGATCGTGGCAAGGGTTACGGGGTTTCCGGCACTCACATGTTCATCAACAAGACCTGGCTTGACAAGCTCGGCCTCGAGATGCCAACCACTTGGGACGAGCTTGAGAACGTGCTCGAGGCATTCAAGACCCAGGATCCGAACGACAACGGCAAGGCTGATGAGGTACCGATGAATATCCGCGGCCTCGGCTTCGGCCTGTGGAGCCCCCTGACGCTGATGAACTCCGAAGGCGTGGTAACCTCCTTCATGGGCGGCAGCGCTTCCGAACAGGGCTACTACGTGGACAACGGCAAGGTCAAGAGCTACTACACCTCCGACGCGCTCAAGGACGTCGTCTCCTACCTGCACGGACTCATGGCCAAGGGCCTTATCCCGAAGGATGTGCTCACCCGCGACGCCTCGCAATACACTTCGCAGACCGTCAGTGACGGCTAGACCGCGCTGACCGGCGTCTCCTTCGGCTGGTCCAACTACGCCGAATACGGCGACAAGCTTGGCGACCAGTACGTCACCCTGCCGCCGCTGAAGAAGGACGCCTCCACGCCCGACGCCCAGGTCAAGTGGGATTATTCCCAGGACGCCTGCCGCTGGGCCTACTCCGGTTCCGGCCTGACCGTCAACCCGAACGCCGCTAACCAGGACGCCATCTACAAGGTCATCGACGCCATGTATGGCGAGAAGCTTTCCGTGGCCGGTTTCTTCGGTTCCATCCCGGATATCGTCTCCGATGATGGCGATCACCAGTACACCATCGACAAGAAGAAGGCTTACGCCGAGTATCCCGACACCCGTGCCATCGCCCTGCAGGACCGCTTCGGCGGCTGGATCCGCGACGACGTGAAGATGGTCAACGACACCAATGCTGACCAGGTCACCGCCTCCGACCAGGCCATCCGCGAGGCGCGCAACCGCGTCGACGGCGTCAAGGACGTCGTCCCGATCTACGTGCGCCCGGATACCGAGGACTCCAACACCTTGCAGAACAACAACACCGCCATCTCCAACTACGCGAACAACCAGATCGCGAAGTGGGTCCAGAAGGGCGGCATCGACAAGGAATGGGACGCCTACGTGAAGAAGGTGTCCGAACCGACCCTCGGCCTCGACGCCAACATCGAGATTTGGCAGAAGTGGTACGACAAGTACACCAAGTAGCCAAGCAATACCGCGGGGTCCATCGCACGGATTCGTTCCTCTCCTGTGAATGCCGTCGGACCCCGCACTTTTGTTCCCTAGCAATCATCCTAAATTGGAGACCAACATGAGTGCACAAACATCGCAAGGCGTTGCTGCACGGACCGTGGCGATGGAAGCGGCTCCCGACCGCAAGAAACCAGGTCTGCTCGATCGTATCGCCGACCATTTACGTCGCTACTGGCAGTTGTGGATTCTTTCCGCTCCGGCATTGTTCTTCGTAGGATTGTTCTCCTACGCGCCGATGTGGGGCATCCAGCTCGCCTTCCGCGAGTTCGATCCGACCAAAGGCCTGACCGGCGGCAAATTCGTCGGTTTCAAATACTTCCTGGAATTCTTCCACAATCCGCTGTTTGGTGAGATTATGACCAACACCATCCGCATTTCCCTGTGGACATTGGTCATGGGCTTCATCTTCCCGATTATCCTGGCCCTGCTGATCAACCAGATCGGTTCTAAGAAGATCAAAGGTTTCGTGCAGACGATTACCTACATGCCGCACTTCATCTCCGTGGTGGTCATCGTCTCCATGCTCAACATCTTCCTGACTCCTGGCACCGGAATTCTCGGTCGCTTCTTCGGCGACGAATCACTGATGGGTTCCACCAGCGCCATCACCGCGGTCTATTGGATTTCCGAAGTCTGGCAGCATGTTGGTTGGAACTCCATCATCTACCTAGCTGCGCTCGCCGGCGTGGACACATCACTGTACGAGGCGGCGAAGATCGACGGTGCAGGCCGTTTGCAGCTGATTCGCTACGTCGATATTCCTACGATCATGCCGACATGCGCGATTCTGCTCATCATGAACATGGGCTCCGTGCTCAACGTGGGCTTCGATAAGATCTACCTGATGCAGAACTCGCTGAACATGCCGGCCACCGAAGGTCATCGTCACATACACCTACAAAATCGGTATTATCAACGGCCAGTACTCGTACTCGACGGCAATCGGTCTGTTCAACACCTTGGTCAACTTCATCTTCCTGATCACTGCGAATGCAATCGCCAAGCGCGTTTCCGATACGAGCATTTTCTAGAAGGGTTTTATCATGTCTGCAACAATTGAGGCTGTTACCCAGAACAAGAACGACATTCCCTGGAACAAGCACGTGCGTCAGAAGCAGAAGCCGGGTGACTGGGCGGTGTCGGGCATCATCAATGTGCTGCTGCTCCTGACCATTGTGGCGGTGCTCTACCCGCTGTGGTTCGTGGTCATCGCATCATTTTCAAATCCGAACGCCGTGGCCGGCGGTGAAGTGCTGCTGCTACCCAAGGATGTGACCTTCGCTGGCTATGCTAAGGTGTTCGCCAACCAGCGCATCTGGCAGGGCTATCTCAACACCATCATCTATTCGGTGGTCGGCACCGCGGTCAACATGGCAGTGACCATTCCCTGCGCTTTCGCGCTATCCCGTCGCGAGTTCAAGCCGCGGCGCGTGATTATGTTCCTGTTCACCGTGACCATGTTCATCGCCGGCGGCTTGATTCCGAACTACCTGCTGTACAAGAGCCTCGGCATCAACAACACCATGTGGGTGTTCATCCTGCCTGGTGCGGTTTCCGTGTACAACGTGATCGTGGCCCGCTCCTTCTTCGAGACCTCTATCCCCGAAGAGCTCTTCGACGCGGCCCAGATCGACGGGTTGAGCTACTTTGGCTACTTCTTCAAGATTGTGCTGCCGTTAAGCTCCGCGATTCTGGCTGTAATTGGTCTGTACTACTTTGTCGGCCACTGGAACGACTTCATGACGGGCCTTATCTACATCACCGACGACACGAAGCAGCCATTGCAGGTGGTGTTGCAGCAGTTGCTGTTGGTGGCGCAGGGTACTGGAACCAATGTCAACGCGGCTGCGCAGCAGCAGGCCGCCGATCAGATCAAGTTCGGCATCATCATCGTCTCTACCCTGCCTCTGCTTGTGCTCTATCCGTTCTTGCAGAAGTACTTCAACAAGGGTGTGATGCTCGGCGCGGTCAAGGGCTGAGTCAAACGCAATCCGACAAGAGACAGCCAATCCAAAGGCCAGCCGATAGAAAGGATTCGCCATGCTTGCCCGCTTCTCTGTGGCCTACGAGCGGTTCTGCCGTCTGCTAGTCGCGATTTTCGTGGTCAACGTGGCCATACTCGCGCACACTCTGATGGGAGCAGTCGTGCTGGGATTTCTTCCCTCGTTCGCGGCTGCGCAGGCTACGTTCCGTGCGTGGCTGCTTTCTGAGGACTGTTCAATGCGGGCCAAGGAAGTTTGGAAGACGTTCCACGGCTTCTGGAAAAGCGAAGTCAAGCGCGCGAATCTTTTCGGTTGGCCTTTGGTTATTTTCTGGGCCGTGGTTATCGTCGACTACTACGTGATGAACTGGCATGCTCGCGGCGATTTCGACATCATGGTTTCCGGCGTGCTGCTGCTCATCATCGTAGTTTTGGCGGTGTTCTCGTCCTTGGTTTGGGTGGTGCGCGCGAACTATGAAGAGAGTCCCGTCTGGATTGTTCGTACAACACTGGCGATGATTGTGGCACGCCCGTTGTGCAGCCTTCTGCAGGTCGGACTGCTGATTCTCACCGTGCTTGTATGGGTGCAATGGCCTGGAATTCTCATGGTGTTCGGTTTGTCGCTGCCGATGTTCTGCACAGCTTGGATTGTTTATTCATTCGGCCGTCTGCCTGGAATGGACATTCATGACCGCATGGAACAGAGCACGGGCCGCGCCCGAAACCAGACATCGTGACATGTTCGCAGAAAAAGGGGGTGATAAAATGCTGCAGTCGTCAGTAAGTCAACGAGTGAACAGGTCCAAACGATTGGTATCTATCAAAGACATAGCTAAGGAAGCGGGTGTTTCCGTATGCACTGTGTCTTTGGTTATGAACAACAAGGATCACAATCGCGTCAGCAAGGCGGTTGCGCAGAGAATCCGTACGACTGCCGAGAGCATGGGGTACAAGCCTAATTCCGTGGCGCGCACCTTACGCACCAGCAAATCCAATACTCTGGGATTCGTCACCGATGAGATAGCCACGACTCCGTATGCGGGTCAGGTGCTCCAAGGGGCGCAGGACGCCGCGCGCAAGCTTGGATACATCCTGCTTACCGCAAACACCAACAATGATGCCGAACTTGAAGACCAAGAGATATCCGCCCTACGTCGGTACAACGTGGACGGCTTCCTGTACGCCATGATGTATCACCGTAAAGTGGACATTCCTGAGGTATTGGAAGGCAGTCTGACAGTAGTGGTGGATGGTGAGGACGCCGCAGGGAAGGTTCCTTCAATCTACCCTGATGACGAGATGGCCGGGCACGATGCCACCAACCGTCTGATTCAAGCCGGATGCAGACGCATCGTTTACTACGGTTCCACAACCACTATTATCGCGCAGGGGGAGCGTCTGGATGGCTATCGGCGTGCGCTTGCGGAAGCTGGCATTGCATTCGATGAGGCGTTGGTCGTCAATGTATTGGAGATGACCAACGCTGCTGCTGAGGCGGCGCGGGTATTCGACGAAATCAAGCCGGACGGCATCTTCTGTTTCAACGATGTGCGCGCCACCTTCATCTATGAAGCTGCGCGAGAACGCGGAGTGCGCATCGGAACCGACGTGTCGGTGATTAGCATCGACAATCAGCCGTTCATCACTGATGTGATCAAACCATCTCTGACCACGCTGGAATTGCCCCATTATGAAATGGGCTTCGAAGCGGTTCGGCAGCTGGTTGCCATGCTTGACGGCGATAAGGCCGTAGCGGATCTCGAATCCGATCATGGCATGGCGGTACAGAGACAACGAGATGGCGGCAAAACAGCATTGCGCTGCCGCATCATCGAACGCGATTCCATCGTGTTGTGACGGGTGTTCCCCTTTTTTTCATATTTAGTTTTCCGATTATCGGTTTTTTTTTTCAATGCGTAGCCACGTGATATCTGATCATGTGGCGCTGTGGAGGAGCTTATTATGCCTGACAACTATTCCGTTGCCATCGAAACCGGCGGCTACCGTTTGCTGGAATTGTTCGCCGAAAGATGCGGCGATGACGCTGCCGTCACCATTACAGACGGGGACGGCCATCAAATCGCCAGCCATGCCATGCCGGTGGCCGAGCGTCGCCACCGTTTCTTGATTCCGGTGCCGACAAGCGTGTGTCTCACGGTGAGAGCGCGCCAACTGACCGTGCGGTTCGCCTACTTGTCCGAGTGTGAGAATCTTCTTGATGAAGGCGTGCGTTTCATCAGCATGAATCCATATGACAATGAATGGGATACGCAGCCGACGCTGGAGCAGATCTATGATCGTTTCGCTCGCCCTGCGGCGCATTTCGAGCCATTCGCTCGCTGGATGAATGATCCTAACGGCCTGTGTCGTTTCCAAGGACGCTACCATTTGTTCTACCAATTCAATCCGTACGGTTTTGGCTGGGACAATATGCACTGGGGCCATGCAGTGAGCCGCGATCTGGTGCATTGGACGCATCTGCCAATCTTCCTCGAACCGCAGCCGGAGCTGCATATCGACGAACGCATCGTTGGCGGCGCGTTCTCCGGATCCGCGGTGACGGTGGATGCGTGTGACAATCCCTGCAAGGGTGATGATGCGGCCGCTATTCGCCTGTATCTAACCCGGCACCTGGAGACTCGCGGAGACGAATCGTCTGTTACTGAATACCAGACCACCTGCTTGTGTGAGGATGGTGTGCATGTGAGTGTCGAATCTCCAGTCGCGTTGCGCGTTAACGATGGTTTTGGCTTCGATTTCCGTGATCCGAAGGTGGAAACCGGCATGTCCGGCGAGGCGATCAATCCGGAACGCGCTTACATGGTGACCGCCACGAATCTGCCGGTCGCCGAATTCGATACTGATGCTGTGCCCTCCGCGGCGCCTGGCATCAGCGTACAGGGTACAGACGGCTGGTTTACGTGCGGTCCGCAAGGCATGCCCGGCACCGACAAGCCCAATATGGATACGGTGCCTGCCATGGCGCTCTTCTCCGCGAAGAAACCGCTCAAGCGCAACGTGACGTGGCAGTATGAAGGACCGGTGCTCGCCGACTTCGGCCACCAGCTGTCACGTACCTACGAATGTCCTGACCTGTTCCAGCTCGACGGCAAGACGGTCGCCATCGGAGCTCTGATGCACTACCGTGACAAGCAAGGTCGTTTCCAGCAGGTGCGTTGGTATGTTGGTGATCTCAAGGACACCGCCGATGGCCCACGTTTGCAGGTAGGGAACAGCGATTGGTGCGATTTCGGTACCGGCTACTACGCGACACAAAGCTTTGCTGCCGACGACGGGCGTCGTATCGTGTTCGGCTGGTATACCGACTTTCCCGCGATGCGTGTGGAAAAGCCGTGCATCGCTAACGGCATGATGTCGCTGCCACGTGAACTGCACGTGCGTGACGGCCGCTTGACCAGCCGTCCTGTCAAGGAAGCGTACGAGCAGCTGCTAGGCGATCGTTTGGAAGCGCATGCAGGCGAAAACGGGACCTTCTTTATTGTGCCGAACAACGCGTATTACACGGACATGCATCTGGCTGACGATGACGATTTCACAATGCTCATCGCGACCGGTACCAATCCCGCCAATGGTAATTCGATGGAATTGCAGCTGCAGCGTCGCGACGGCGTGACCCGACTGGTCACGAAGGGAACAGTCGTGGACGACATCGATTTCGATAGCGGCATCGCCGATGTGCGTCGCGTCGAAATCTTCTTCGACCGTAATGTGGTGGAAGTCTTCCTTAACAATGGCGAAGCGGCCGGCAGTATGCTGTTCCAAGGTGCGGACGGCGATGGCGAGTTCCGTTTTGTTGCTGACGGCAAGGTCGATTGCGTGGATGTGCGTGTGCTTGACAGCATCTGGCGGTGACATACAGCTGCTGCAGCGGCAGGTGGTAACTGGCAGTCATCTCAGTATGTAAGGCAAAATAGACGAAAGGCACGTGTTTTGGCACGTGTCTTCCCTATACTTGAGGGCACGTCCGGCAATTCGCCAAGAACTGGATATTCACACCTCACGTTTAGGGAGCGCCATGAACAAGGCAATCATCACCGTCGTCGGCCAGGATACTGTTGGCATCATCGCACGCGTCTGCACATACCTTTCCGAACATCAGGTCAACGTGCTTGACATTTCCCAGACCATCATCGACGGTTTCTTCAACATGATGATGATCGTGGATTATTCCAACGCCGGCAAGGAATTCGGCGAGATTGTGGACGATCTCGACAAGCTCGGCGAGGAGATTGGCGTGCGCATCCGCTGCCAGCGCGAGGAGATCTTTACCAAGATGCACCGCATCTGAGCCGGGCCTCAAAAGAAAAGGACTTAAGGAAATACCATGCTGAATATCATGGAGGTCCACGAGACCAATCAGATGATCGAGCAGGAAAAGCTCGACGTTCGCACCATCACGATGGGTATTTCGTTGCTCGACTGCGCGACGGATTCCGTTGAGCAAACCTGCGACAATATCTACCGTAAAATCACCACGTATGCCAAAGACCTGGTCTCCACAGGCCAAGCCATCGAAAGCGATTATGGCATCCCGATTGTCAACAAGCGCATCACCGTGACTCCTATTTCTCTGGTGGGCGCCAGCTGCTGCAAGACTTCGGAAGATTTTGTGCAAATCGCGCACGCGTTGGATAAGGCAGCCAAGGAAGTCGGCGTCGATCTGATCGGCGGTTATTCGGCATTGGTCTCCAAAGCCATGACCCCGGCCGAAGAACTGTTAATCAAATCATTGCCGCAGGCGCTTTCCGAAACGGACATCGTCTGCTCGTCGGTAAACGTTGGCTCCACGAAAACCGGTATCGACATGAATGCGGTGGAGTTGCTCGGCCATATCATCAAAGACATCGCCGAGCGCACCGCAGACAACGATTCCTACGGTTGCGTGAAATTCGTGGCCTTCTGCAATGTTCCGGACGACAATCCATTCATGGCGGGCGGTTTCCACGGCGTTACTGAAGGCGATGCCGTGATCAACGTGGGCGTTTCCGGTCCGGGTGTCGTCTCCCGCGCATTGGATGCGGCCAAAGGCAAGGATTTCGAGTTCCTGTGCGAAACCATCAAGCGTACGGCGTTCAAGATCACTCGTGTCGGTCAGTTGGTGGCTCAGGAGGCTTCCCGCCGCCTCGGCATTCCGTTCGGCATCATCGACCTTTCCCTCGCTCCGACCCCGGCTGTAGGCGACTCGGTGGGCGAAGTGCTGGAGAAGATCGGTCTTGAGCAGGTTGGCGCTCCTGGCACTACCGCGGCTTTGGCCATGCTGAACGATCAGGTGAAGAAGGGCGGCATCATGGCCTCCAGCTACGTGGGTGGCCTGTCTGGTGCGTTTATCCCCGTCTCCGAAGACAAGAACATGATTGACGCTGCCGCCTCCGGTTGCCTGACCCTCGAGAAGCTTGAGGCCATGACCTGCGTATGCTCGGTGGGTCTTGACATGATCGCCATTCCGGGCGATACCTCTGCTTCCACCATCTCCGGCCTGATCGCCGACGAAGCCGCCATCGGCATGGTGAATCAGAAGACCACAGCCGTGCGCGTGATCCCGGTTGCCGGCAAGGGCGTGGGCGAGATGGCGAACTTCGGCGGCCTGATGGGCTACGCGCCCATCATGCCGGTCAACCAGACCAGCTGCGAGGCCTTTGTGACCCGTGGCGGTCGTATTCCCGCTCCGATTCACAGCTTCAAGAACTGATTCGGTAGGGTCTCACCGTTCAAAGAGGTACATCCGGTAACTCGCAGATAGCTGTCTGCTGTAGAGAAAGTGCCTCATATATGAAAACCCCGAGCATGAACGTTGGAATATCAACGCTCATGCTCGGGGTTTCTTTGTCGACGTACTCACGGCAAAAACGATAGCGCGCCGCCATCCTTCCGCCGCGATGATATTGTGCGCCTGTGGGACGTGTCCTGCATCTTGGCATACCCCTGAGTAGAGTTATGCCCAGTGTGAAATGTGAAACGTCAGCGAAAGGGAGAAGATGACGGTAGCGGATTTGTTCCGGGCCATTAAGCGCCACTGGATTCTTGAGATTATTCTGTTTGTAGTTACCGTGGGTGCCGTAGCTGGCTTCACCTTCACTGCTACCCCCATGTATTCCGCTCAGATTCAACTGATGCCAAAGGCTACCGCCAGTGCAGATGCGAGTACGGCCCAATCGTCGTCGGCAGCGGCGTCGTCGGCAGCGGCTCAGTTGGCGAATTATATTGAAGTGGTTCAGTCTGATGCCGTGCTTCAGCCGACTATCGACAATTTGGGTCTGCACGAGACCGTGCCGCAGCTCAGGAAGCTGGTTGTTGCCGAGAACGTTACCGGTACCACTTTGTTAGATATCACGGTCACTTATCCGAACGCCAAAGACACCACGCTGATTCTTAACGAGGTGGCCAAGCAACTCAACAAGCAGGTTTCCGCCGATGCTTCGGACATGTTGACGCTGACTACTGTGCAGAAGCCTGTTGAACCTACGTTGCCCTCCTCGCCTAACATCATAGCGAATATGGCGATCGGTGTGGTCGCAGCTCTTGTGGTGGCTGTGTTGGGTGCATTCCTGAGGGAGCTTGCAGACAACAATATTCATGCACAGACCGACATTACCAATGCGGTCAATGCGCCGATTCTCGCATCTATCCCGAAGAGCTTCACTGTCGCCGGGCATGTTCCTGCGGTCATCGTCAAGCCGCGTGGCCATGCGGCTGAGGAATTCCGCAGGCTTTGCACTAATCTGTCGTTCGTCGAGAACGGTAATGAGGATCGCCCTGATAATGATCATTCCAATGTGATTATCGTGACCTCTGCCGTGCCTGACGAGGGTAAGACCTCGGTTTCGGTCAATCTCGCAGCCGTATATGCAGAGAAGGGTGAGAGCGTACTGCTCATTGATGCGGATGCTCGTCACCCCTCTGTGGCGAAGGCGTTGGGCTTGAACAATGCAGTGGGCTTGGTTAAGTTGCTTGCGGGTGATGTCGATGCACGTACTGCCGTGCAACGGTATTGGAAGCCCGAGATGCAGGTGTTGCCTGTTGAGGAAACTTCTACTTCGAATGTGATTCTTGGTTCCAATGTCATGCGTGACATGGTGGACCAGGCCACTCGTCATTATGACCACGTAATCATCGACACCGCCCCTATTCAGGTTTCCAACGATGCATCGGTGTTTGCTCGCTCCGGTGGTACGGTGTTGCTCGTTGTCAGCCAGAATGTTGGACAGAAGAAGGCTCTGCGCAATACAGTGCGCGAGCTGAAAGTCGCCCACGTAAGGATTGGCGGTGTGGCGTTCAACCGCGTTGCGCATGAGCGTAGCCGTAAGGGCAACTATTACTACTATGAAGAGTCGGAAGTCAAGAATCGCCGTGCGAAGGCCTCGACGGGTGACTCATCACAGAATTCCGCTTCCCGTAATGCCCGCCGTGGGCGTCGTACAACGGCCGATGGTCGTTGATTATACGTGGAGAATCGAGAGAACCGACTGCGCGGAGTGAGAACTCCGTAAGGTGGACACGTTCTAGGGGAAGGCAGAGATTTGAGGCAACGAGTCGTCTTTATTGTGGAGACAGTAGGCGGAGGCGTACGCACGCATGTACTCCAGTTGTTGAAGAATCTCGATCCGGAGCGCTATGAATTAACGCTCATCTACGGAGAACGATATGACCACGTGTTCGAGTCACAGCGTGAAGAGCTGGCAAAGCACGTCACGCTGATTCTTGATTCCAATCTGGTTCGTTCCGCTGGCCTTCGGGCGAGTTGGAAAGCGGTGAAATCCCTACGGGCTACATTGCGCCGCATCAAGCCGGATATTGTGCACTGCCATAGTTCGATTGCCGGGCTTGTTGGACGTGCCGCCGCCAAACTGGAGCATGTGCCGAAAATCTTTTATACCCCGCATGCTTATGCGTTTGACGCGCCGGAGTTCTCTGCGAAGAAGAGAGCGGTGTTTGGATTGGCTGAGCGCGTGATGAGTCGTTGGGCAACCACACGTACTTTCAATGTGAGTGATGGCGAATATCGCAGTGCGCTCAGGCATCACATCGATAAGCCGAGCAAATTCGCCGTGATTTACAACGGTGTCCCTGAATTGCAGTTGCCCACTCGTGCCGAGTCTAGACACCGATTGGGATTGGATGATTTGGTACCTCAGGATGTGCCGATTGTTGGTGTAGCCGCATGGCTTGACGCTCGCAAGGATCCGATGACATTCGTGCGTATCGCCGAACGTGTGCACGATGATGGCAGAAATGCGCATTTCGTATATATAGGCTCAGGAGAACTGCAAGATCAGGTGCGTGATTTTGTTGCTTCTCATCATCTCGAAGGATTCGTGCACCTGCTTGGCTACCGACAGGATACCAGCCTATTGGTACGTGCATTCAATGTGTACTTACTGCCCTCTCTGTATGAAGGCATGCCATACTCGTTGTTGGAATCGTTGTGTGCTGGTGTGCCGATTGTGGCTACCCGCACTACGGGCAATGACGAGGTTGTTTTGCCTGGTGTCAACGGTGAATTGTTCGCTGTAGGTGATGTTGCACAGGGCGCCGCGGCCGTTGAAAAGTTGTTGGACGATTCCCCGACCTTCGAGGCGGTGAAGGACACCTACCGCCAGCGATTCACTGAAGGGGCAATGATCCGTAGAATTACCGAAGAGTACGAACAATAGTCGTAGGCCCAACGAATGGGGCCATAATGCCGGTCGAATCGTCAGACATGGCCGTGGGCAAGTAATGAATGTAAGGAGCGCAGCAAGCCATGATACTCATCAAGGTATGGTACCGGTTCACAGGGCTAATGCTGAAGTGGTTGTACCGTATTGTTTTCCACGGTGATTTCGTGTATGGCAAGCGCTTCCATATGCGCCGTGCATTTCAGCTGACAATTGAGAATGGTGGTCGCGTGGTTCTTGGCGATGACGTGTTCTTCAATGATTTCTGCGCATTGCATGCGCGCAAGAGCATCACTATCGGTGACGGTACGATTTTCGGCGAGAACGTGCGCATCTACGATCATAACCACCGATTTGCCGATCCGACGACGCCGATCAAAGACCAAGGATACAGCGAGGCTGCGGTCTCTATCGGGAAACATTGCTGGATTGGCTCCAGTGTGACGATTCTTAAAGGTGTAACCATCGGCGATAATGTAGTGGTAGGCGCTGGCTGCGTGGTTGTGAAGGATATTCCGGATAACGTCATTGTGCGGCAGAATACGGAACTGGTAATTGAGGAGATTAGACGATGAGCGAGCCGGTGCGCGTGCTCGTGCTGGACACGGTGATGGACCGTGGCGGTGCCGAGACCATGACGATGAATTATCTGCGGCGCATGGACCGCAGCAAGGTTCAATATGATTTTCTCGTCAACCGTGACTATAAGGCCGCCTATGAGGACGAGATTGCGGAACTTGGCGGAAAAGTGTACCGCATGTGTCCGCTATATCCGCAATATTTCGACAAGTACAAGCGTCAGTTTCGTGGGTTTCTTAAGGTACATCCCGAATATCGGATTATCCATTCCAATCTGGAGGAACGCAGCTATTTCGCGTTGCGTATCGCTAAGGAGATGGGTGTTCCAGTGCGCATCGCCCATGCACACAATCGTCCGGTGGGATTTGATTTGAAGTCTGTGGTTCGTGAGTACTTCCGTTTCCGTCTGCCTCCCTATGCCACACATTATTTCGCGTGTGGTCAGGAAGCTGGTGATTGGCTGTTTGGCGTGAAGAATCGCAGTAAGGTGATCCAGGAGCGCAATGCTGTAGATACAGCTCTGTACCGCTACGACCCAACAGTGGCTGAAGAGGTACGCGCGGAGTTCCAGACTCCTGAAGATTGTTTCGTCCTCGGTCACGTGGGCCGTTTCTTCCCTCAGAAAAATCACATGCAGCTTGTGGATATCTTTGCTGCAGTGCATAAGATGCGTCCGAATAGCAGGCTATGGCTCGTAGGCGGTGGAGAACTGGACGACAGTCTCAAGAATCAAGTCAAATCCAAGGTACATGAGCTTGGTCTTGATGAGAGTGTGGTCTTTACTGGTGTGCGCACCGATGTGAACCGCCTTATGCAAGGAATGGATTTATTCATATTGCCTTCCTTGTTCGAAGGTTTTCCCATGACCATGATTGAGGCACAATCCGCCGGATTGCCTTGCATGATTTCCGATAAAGTGCCGCCGCAATGCGATGTAACCGGGAATGTGCAGATCATGACTTTGGACTCCACTCCCGAAGAATGGGCAAAGCATATTCTCGATCAGAGTGACAAATATGCCGCGAAGTCTGATCGCGCCGACGGTGCGAAATCAGTAACCAAGGCGGGATATGACATCGTGAAGAACGCCGAATGGCTGCAGGATTTTTATGTGAATGCATTAGCCAAGGCTGAAGCGAGGGAACGCCGCTGATGGAACAAATAGAGACGGACCAAGTCGTTCATAATTGGCGTGACAACCATAATAAAAACGCCGCTATAATGCTGACATTCATCGTTATGATGATTGCGAAAATCATTACGCTGATGTTGCCGAAGAAATATTTTTTTGACAATAACCGTATTCTCGGTATGGCCAACGGCGATGATTCGGTCAAGGCATGGGGCGGCTCATATGAGGTGGCTGCGAATTTCTTCAAGACCGTTAACGTGTTCAATTTTGTCAAGATGACTGATTGGAGCTGGTTCCTCGGTCTGTTGATGACGGGTATCATTCTGTTGGTAATCACCAGAATTGACGAGTCGGATCTGCCTCAATTAGTGTTCCTTCTTGCTTGCGTTGGATTGCTGAATATTTATGTGTTCAATATCGGCAAGGACGTCATTCAATTCCTGTTCTTCTTTGCCGTATATCTGGTGATTATCTCGCCTATCGGCAACACCACGGTGAAGCTATTGATTTCATCGTTGATTCTGTATTTTGAAAGTACGGTGTTCCGTGCCTACTATATTCTGATTGCGGCGCTGGCCATTGCGGTCTATTGCATTCTGCGCCTGTTCCACCGGTTTGTTAATCTTCCTCGTGTGGTTCGATTACTGGGAATTCTGCTCAGTATGTATGTGCTGGTATGCGCGGTGATGTTTGTCGCACGTGTGGCCAAGCCAGATGAATTCCAATTGATTATGAGTGTTCGCGATGCCAGCCTTGCTGGTCGTGATGCGGATACCGAGGCCTCGGTCACCATCATTCAGAATTGGATTGGCGGTGATAGCGCATCGAGCGGCAATCTTCCGCTATTCCTCGTGAATTACGGTATCAACGCGGCCCGTATGCTCGTTCCCGTGGAATTACTGACGAAGGGCATGCAGTATATTCCATTCTTGCTTTTCCAGCTGGCGGTTACGGTATATTTGGCCAGTTTGTTTGTTCATGTCGATGAGATCGAGGATGAAAACCAGTTCCTCGCATTGTCCATTTTCTTGGGTTATTTCCTCGCGTCAGCTATTTTCGAACCCGATTTCGGCTCGTGGGTGCGGCACGAATCAGCGACTTTCCCGGTGCTCCATTTACTGGTGATGTCTTCCAACCAATGTGTTTCAGCATGGAAGGCCAATGCGGCGGCCCTTAAATCCAAGTTCCATAAGCAATCCAAACACTCATCGTCATGGGAAGGTGAAGTCGCGTGACGAGGTCGCATATCGCGTTTTTCTCTGGTGACATTACTCGATCCGGGGGCACGGAGAACGTTTCCATTATGGTGGCAAATGAGTTGGTGAAGGATTCCTCCTATAAGGTTTTTTTCATCAGTTTGTTCGAGGAGCAGCCACAACCGTTTTTCCCGATTGACGAGGCCATCAAACGGGACACTGTGTATTCGACAGTCACACACGGTATTCAGCATTACTTTGATACGGTAAAACAGCTGCGCGGACTGGTAAAAAAGCATCATATTGACGTGCTGATTGATATCGACGGCATTCTCGACATGTATACGTTGCCATTGAAACGTGGCACGGGTGTGAAGGTCATCTCTTGGGAGCATTTCAACTATCTGCAGAATCCCGGTGTGCCCTACCGTAAACTAACGCGGCCGTGGGCGGCCCGTAAGGCCGATGCCATAGTGACGCTCACCACAGCGGACAAGAACCTATATGAGCAGCATCTCAACCCCAAATGTCCGGTCATCGACATTCCGAACCCAATGATCGTACCGAGTCCGGCACCGGTATATGCTGCTGCGTCTCAGACGATTTTGAGTTCCGGTCGTCTGACCTATCAAAAAGGGTTCGACATGCTCGTGGATGTAGCGGAGCAGGTGCTTCCGCGGCACCCGGATTGGCAGTGGCTTATTCTCGGTGAAGGCGAAGACCGTCCAATGCTCGAAGAGAAGATAGCTCGAGCAGGCATCGGTAAGCAACTCATACTGAAAGGTCGAGTACCGGATACGGACAGCTACTACCGTAAATCCGCGTTTTTCGTGCTGACCTCACGGTTTGAAGGCTTGCCGATGGTATTGCTGGAAGCCAAGGCGTATGGTCTTCCCATTGTGAGTTTTGACTGCCCGACCGGACCGTCAGAGATTATTGAAGATGCACTCAACGGTAATTTAGTGCGTCCAGATGATATTTCTGGCATGGCTGAAAGCGTCAATCGCCTCATTGAAGACAGGGCAATACGCGAGCGGTATGCTCTGCAT
The DNA here is from genome assembly GCF_040916945.1 of Bifidobacterium sp. RTP21102st3_E2_RTP21102_210122. Taxonomy (NCBI): domain Bacteria; kingdom Bacillati; phylum Actinomycetota; class Actinomycetes; order Bifidobacteriales; family Bifidobacteriaceae; genus Bifidobacterium; species Bifidobacterium sp. RTP21102st3_E2_RTP21102_210122. The sequence continues at coordinate 109,712 of NZ_JBCPAN010000002.1, forward strand.
GCCGGTGACGGCGATGGTCGCTTTGCCAAGGAAACCATCATCGACCAGTGGAAGACGTTGCTGAACATGGTGCTTCGCCCGATATCAAGGTAGTGATACGAATGAACGACAATCTACAGCATTCTGCGGGTGCCCGGCGCATCTCTTGGGTGGACTATGGTAAGGGATTGGCCATATTACTGGTGTTCTGGGGGCATGCCATATGCCCGGAACCAGTGAGGGCTTCGTTCTATGCCTTCCATATCCCAGTGTTCTATTTCCTTTCTGGTTATGTGTTTTCCACTAGGAAATATCATTCGTTCGGACCATTCCTCTGGCATAAGGTCCGCACGCTCATTATCCCCGGCTTGACGTTCGGTTTCCTCATAGTCTTCTTCAAATGGCTGAACGGCTTGATCGCAGGCGAAGCGTATTCCGTGAACCCGTTGAAGCTGTTGATTGGTGTTTTCGTGGAATTGCGTGGCGGCGATTACTCGGTGATTCCATGGTTCTTCGTCAGCATATTCATCATCGAGCTTATGGCCTATTGGATTTTCGGTCTGGCAAAGGAACATGCTGGTGTGCTTTTGTCTCTGGCTTTGATTGCCTCCGTGGTCGGCTACTGTTATGCCACGTTCATTGGCAAAATCGTGCCGTGGAGTTTGGAAACCGCATGTACGGGCTTCGGATTCTTTGTGCTTGGGTACCTCGCTAAGTCCCCGGGTAAAACTTGGTTTGCCTCGATCACCCGACCGGCATGGTTGCCGCTATGGTTGGTAGTAACGGCTGCAGGCACGTGGTTGAATGTAACTATTGCCCATCAGCGTCTCGACGTGTATATGAACGAGTATGGATGGTATCCGTTCACCATGATGGGCGCGTTGGGCGGCATCGCGTTGGTGTTGGGGTTGTTGCAGTTGCTGGAATACCACGAGCGGACCGCTGCCGCCAAGCCAGTGAGTTCACTGTTGCGATACATAGGCAAAAATTCGTTCATCTTCTACAGTCTGAACCAAGTGGGATTGCTTATCGGAGAAGAGATCCTGGGAGCCTGCGGTATTCCTCTCAATAACATCACATGGCCATGGCAATTGCTTTGGGGAGGGGCTTGTATAGTGATTGCTGTATTGCTATGCGTTCCGATGGTCGAATTCACCAACCGGTGCTTCCCCCAAATCCTGGGGAAGCCGCGTCGTATTAGCGCTGCATCTTGAAAGGACACTTGACATGCCCACGCGTTCGGTAGCTCTGATTACATATCACGCTGCGCACAATAATGGTTCGTTCTTGCAGGCGTATGCCACACAGCGCAAGATTCAACAGCTTGGCTATGACTGCGATATCATCAATTTCTCGACGCCCCGGCAGCAATATCTGTATGACGTATACAAGAAGGTGTCTGGTCCGAAGGACATCGCCAAGAATCTGTATGCGCTGTTCCACCACAAGCTGATTCAACGACGTCACAACGATTTCACTAACCTTATGCACTCGGCGCTGCAACTCACTCCGAAGTTTTATGAGGACCTCTCCCAGATGGGTGATCTTGAGACACAATACGATGTATTCGTCTCCGGCAGCGATCAGATCTGGAACATGGACGCGTGGGATTATAGTGACGCTTACTTCCTAAGCTTTGTTCATCACAAGCCTAAGGTTTCTTACGCCTCCAGCATGGGCGGTCATATTCTTGACAAACGTGGAGATACGGCACTTGCTAACCATTATCGAACACTACTGGCTGATTACCAGGCCATTTCCGTGCGAGAGAAGACTGCGCAGGATTATCTCCAGCCGCTGTTGGACAAGCCGGTGACGCAGGTTATTGACCCCACATTGTTGCTTGAGCGGAAAGATTACGAGGAAATCACGGCTCCTCGGCTAGTCGAGGAACCGTATATCTTCTACTACGCGATTGACTCCATAGAACTTAACGACAGCGCGGCTAAGGCTGTGCAACAGTATGCTCAGGCCACAGGGTTGCCGGTGTATGTAATGTTCACCGGCAATAAGTCGTATGGTCTTGAGAAGTATGGATTCCATCTGCTGGAGGTGGCGGCACCGAACCATTACCTCAGCCTGATTAAGAACGCTGAGCACGTGTTGACCGCCTCGTTCCATGGCACGGCATTCTCCATTCTGTTCGGCAAACAGTTCCATGTGGTACGTGGCAAGCACAACGGTAAGGTCAATATGGATGACCGTATGAGCTCATTGCTCTCCACATGTGGTTTGGAGCGGCAGCAGCTTATCGAGGGCGAGGCTTGGACCGATGACGTTATCGATTATGAGTGTGTGTATCCGCTATTGGATGTGGAACGCAACCGTTCGCTGGATTATCTGCAATCGGCGTTGCAGGTGAACGAGTAAAAGGAGCACATCATGAAGGCTTTGATGAAACGTCTCCTGCCTGAATCGGCATTGGCATGGTTACGCGGATGCGAATCCGATATGAAATTACGACGTGAAACCCTTCACCAGATGAAGCGGTTCCGCCGCAACTACGCAAGACGAGGCTCCACGCGCAAAAGTCATCTGGAAACTAGGATCGTATTCTTTACCCATCAGATTGAAAAGGGGCTGAGTCACACTGATTTCCGATATGGTTTCGGCAAAAAGGTGTTGGCTCAGATGGCGCCGCTGATGGAGACGCTGCGTACCACAGACCCGGACATCGCACATAACGAGGTCTATCGAACCGCTCTATCCGCATTGCACGAATATCGTGTGCGGCATGAGGCCAAGCAATTCGATTTGACTTATGCCAAAGATCTGTTCAGCCAACGGATATGGAACGAGATTGAATCCACGAACGACCGAAGCGGCGGAGACCTTATCATCCGGAGTACAGACAAGCGTGATAACGCAGAGCTTTCGTTCTCCCAACTTATGGAACAGCGCCATTCGGTACGTGAATTCGCTGAAACCCCGGTGACGGTGGAAGAAATCATGAATGCGGTGCGTGTCGCCATGCGTACGCCGTCGGTCTGCAATCGTCAGCCCACACGAGTGCACATCATCACTGATGCAGAGCTCATCAAAAAGGCCATGCCATTGCAGGGCGGATTCCGTGGGTACCCGATGCCGCCTGCGTTGGTGCTTATCACTGGTGACAATCAGACGATGATGAACCAGGATGAACGCAACGAATGCTATACGGATGGTGGACTGTTCGGTATGTCGCTGTTGCTTGCACTGGAGGAACAGCAGATTGCCGCGTGTCCGCTTAACACCATGTTGCCGATGAAACGTGATGAAGCGACGCGTGAATTGCTCCACATCCCGGACAGCGAATTCCTCGTTATGTACATTGCGGTCGGCCATTTCCGTGATGAGGTGAAGACCTGTAAGTCTCAGCGCTTTAGCGCTGATGAGATTGTGACGGTACACGCATGAGCGCTGTAACAAGCGAAAACAGTAATGCCGGCTTGCCATTGGTCAGTGTTGTGGTTCCGGTATATAAAGTTGAACGATGGCTTGATCGTTGTGTGAGCAGCATCGTGCATCAGACGTATAAGAATCTTGAGATTATTCTCGTTGATGATGGCTCGCCTGATGGAAGCTCGAAGAAATGCGATGAATGGGCAGACCGAGATAGTCGAGTTGTCGTCTTGCATCGTGCCAATGAGGGGGTCTCCGCTGCACGTAATGCCGGTATGGACGCTGCCCACGGTGATTATCTGTGTTTTGTGGATTCCGATGACGCCGTTGAACCTCAATTGGCTGAAACCGCTGTGCGAGCCGCGCAACGTTATGATGCGCAGATAGTCTTCTACGCCAATATGAATGACCGCTACAACGATGAGGGAACACTGCTGGATTCCGCGCAGCAAAGTTCCGTGGCGTTCGTTGCGGAGACTGCTAAAGAATTCAAACGTCATTTTTTGGAACTGAGCCATGGCCAATATGTATGCCCGCCGTGGAATAAGTTGTTCCTGACCTCGTTTGTGAAGCAGGTTGGAATCCGCTTCCCCGAAGGCGTTGCCGGTGGTGAGGACTCCGCATTCAACTTCCCCTTGTATGTGGCTGCGGAACGGGTGGTTGCCATTGATGAGCCGTTGTATCGATACTCGATGCGTGCGGGCAGCACCATGAACACATTTGATCCGCGTCTGCTGGAAGGACGCGTGAGCGTCCATGCCGCACTGTTGCCCATCATTCAGGAATGGAATCCGACATATCTGAATGATCACGATAATCGATTGATAACGAATGTGTGGATTGTGCTCTCTCTGCTATATGCCGATCGTAGACCGCAAATTCGGCAGAGGAGAGGAACAATAGTACGTGGTATCATTGCCAATCCGGTGGTACGCGAATGTGCGCGCTCAGTGAATGCGGTCGGTACCAAAAATCGATTGATGACCGTGCTCATCCATAACGGCAATGTCTTAGCTACGCGAATCATCATGCGTGCGGTTAACCTGTTGAAGCGGATAAGATCGAAGGTGTCGCGATGACGGGTGAAATGCAATCGCCGGATGCGTTGATTAGCGTGATCGTGCCGGTCTACAAGGCTGAGCAAACACTGGATCGTTGCGTAGGCAGTATCGTAAGCCAAACCTACCGTAATCTGGAAATCATTCTTGTTGATGATGGTTCGCCGGATGACTGCCCGGCCATGTGTGATACATGGTCAGTGAAAGATGCCCGCATCAAGGTCGTTCATCAGAAGAATGGTGGAGTGACGAAAGCACGGAATACGGGTTTGGCATGTGCCACTGGTGATTTGTTGGCATGGGTCGATAGTGACGATTGGATTGATCAGCACTATTTGGATGAGATGTATCAATTGTTGGTTGAATCTAACGCTGATATGGCGGTGTCCAAGAAGCGGGTTGAGTCGAATAGCGCATGCGCCCTTGTATCTGATGCTGAAGAGATTATGCAGATGCATGTATTGGGACGTTTTGGATTTGAGTTATGGCGCACGTTGACAAAAACGGAAAAATATTCGAATCTGCAATTTCAGGAGCTGAAAGTCGGAGAAGACGCCGATATGCTCATGCGAGTGCGTTCCAGATGTTCTCGAATCACGGTATCTCATATTCAAGGCTACCATTACAGCATAAACGAGCAATCCTCGGTGCATGGAGTTGGAATAGATTCCAAGCTTGATTGGATGCGCAGCCAGCGTATGCAGGAACAGTATATCGCAGCGCATCATCCAAATCTTTTGGGATGCGCCAAATATAATCGAGTATATGCTTTTAGCCTTATGCTGCGAGGTCTGCGTGGTGCCGATAAGAATAATGCGATAACCGAGTTGAAGAAAAAATTGCGTCGAGGAATTATTACGGCATTGCCTGCATTGCCTTGGTCATTGCTTAATGCATCCGAAAAACGTGAAGCAATGGCTGCCTTAAAGGTCGTTGTACTTGGGTAATTATTACCGTAAAGAGATTGATCGATTATGAATAAGTATAGAACTCTGTTATTGAATATAGGCTTGTTCGGCATTAATACAGTCGCGACTAAACTTATTACTTTCTTGCTTGTCCCTCTGTATACGTACTACTTGTCGACCAAAGAGTTTGGCATCACCGACATGTCTTTGACGGTGATTTCTTTGGTCCTGCCTATTGCGTCAATGTCGATATCCGATGCGGTGTTGCGTTTTGTGATAGATGACAGCAATGATCAGAAATCAGTGGTGTCATATGGCCTGATTGTTATCGGCTTGAGTTGTGCCATTGTCGCGTTGTTGCTTCCTGTACTGAAACTCTCTGTATTCGGCGGGCTGGGCAATTACTCTGGGTACTTTCTGCTAATGTATGTGTCTACGGCATTGATGACCTATGCGGGTAATGTAGCACGCGGATTGAACCAGATTAAAATCATACCGATATGCGCATCGATCTCAACACTCATCACAGGTATCAGCGCATATCTTTTAATCGTGCGACAGGGAATCGGCATTCAGGGATATTTCATATCTGTTAGTGCCGGTCCGTTGGTCGGTACTGCAATTTATACCATTGTCGGTAAGCACTATAAGTATTATTCTCTTCGTTCGCTTTCCGGTAATGTGCCGTTGATTAAGAATATGTTGGTATATGCATTACCATTGGTTCCCAATACGCTTTTCTGGTGGCTTGGAACAAGTATCAATCGCTTCTTCATTACTGGAATGCTGGGGATTGGTGCATCAGGACTTTATGCAGCAGCCAGTAAGATTCCGAATCTGTTGAATCTGGCATATTCCATTTTTCAGCAGGCATGGCAGCTCTCAACATTCCAGGAATATCGTAAGAGCGACATCGGGAAATTCTTCTCGATGATATTGATTCCGTTGCAAGCAGTTTTGACGGTCGGTGCATCTTTCATCATGCTGATTTCGCAGTTGCTGGCTTCATTTATGCTGCAAAAGAGTTTCTATTCCGCGTGGACGTTGATTCCGGTTGTCTTGCTCGGCTTCTATTTCAGCTGTATGAATACGTTCTACGGAACGGTTTATACCACACTGATGAAAACGAAATACCTCATGACAACCACGATAGTTGGCTCACTGGTATGCGTCATCGCAACAGCAGGGTTGATTCCTGTTCTGGGACTCTATGGCGCAGGAGCAGCCAGCATATTATGCAACGCGGTGATTTATGTAATGCGCATGATAAATTCAAGACGCCTTGTGTCAATCGATGTGAACTATTGCATATTGGTTATTTCCATTGTGCTGTTAGGCGTGCAGATGATGATTACTGCGATGGCGGTTCCATATTATTGGGTTTATGGCGTATTGATATTTCTCGTATTGACTGGCATGCACGGTATGCGTTGTGTGCCTTTGCTTCGGCTTGTTGTAGGCAAGAGAAACAGGTAGGGAGAATGTCATGCAGAGCACAACTATGAATTCTGTATTCCTTGAATGCTATCTTGCGCACAATTTAGGTGACGATTTATTCTTGGAAACTCTCCTCAGGCGTTACCCTGATGTGCATTTCACATGCGTGGTGGATGGTTCCTATGATTGGCTCCTTGAAAGGTACCATAATATTAGTCTCGTAAGGCCTCCGCGCAAGAAGAGTGCATTGGGGGGCAGGCTGTCTTTACTGTCTTCGATTTCATATACGAATGAACTTGCTGCCTTGAAATGTCAGTCAGTGAGGAATTGCGGCATTCTTGTGGTCATCGGTGGCTCTCTATATATACAACCGATCTGGAAACATTCGTTGTTCACTACGGTGTTTTCTCTGCGTGACGTTTTGCAACGCAAACGTTTATATTCATCGGCTGATAAAACTTTTGTTCTTGGAACGAATTTTGGACCGTATCGTAACTCCTGGTACAAGAAGTCATATAGCGACATTTTCAATAAATATGTTACCGATATCTGCTTCCGTGACCAATACTCGTTCCAACTATTTAAGAGTGATGAGCATATAAGGGTCGCTCCGGATATTTTGTTCGGAACGGAATTTCCACGTGTGGAACGTAAGAAAAAGGTCCTGTTCTCTGTTGTTGATCTCGGCAATACGATGAAATTCCGTGATTTATCTTCATGTTCTGCGGATTATGATTCGTGGATTGTTAATGCTGCAAATTGCTATGCGAATTTGGGATATGATATTCAACTGTGTGGATTCTCAACCGTTGAGCATGATGATGTGGCGGTTGCCCGTATCAGTCATCTCCTTGCGCAGGAGTCGATTCAACATGACTGCTTGACATATGATAACGATACATCTCGGATTCTGAGTGCGAAAGCGGAGTCGGAAGTTATCGTGGGAACACGATTCCATGCGTCGATTCTAGGACTTGCTGCTGGCTGTAAGGTGCTTCCAATCATTTACAGCGATAAGACCTCGCATAGTTTGGATGATATTGGATTCGCCTCTGATATAAGATTGGATTTACGTAATTTTAAGTCTGACGATATTTCAATCTGTCGCAAAGTACTTGCAAGAGAGCGCGTGGACATCGGCGAAGTCAAAACGCAGTCTCAACGTCACTTCATCGGATTAGATTGCGTATTAGGGGTCGGCCGATGATGAGAGTTTCTGGAGAGAAGATCGTGAGTGGAATTGTGGGTACCCACTCGCTCATGTGTTTTGAGGTTTGGTGCGATTATGTGTACGCAAATGCATAATGTATCAGGTGGTCACTTGGTAATCAGCGTTATCGTGCCCGTATACAACGTTGAGCGTTGGCTGGATCGTTGTGTAACGAGCATTGTGGGGCAGACTTATAAGAACTTGGAAATCATCTTGATTGATGATGGTTCTACGGATAAGTCTTCGGAGATGTGTGATGCCTGGTCTCGTTTAGATGATCGTATCCGTGTTGTTCACAAAGCCAACGGGGGATTATCATCGGCTCGTAATGAGGGACTTGGTATTGCAATGGGTGCCCGGATTGCATTTGTGGACAGTGATGACTGGATTGATTCCGAAATGCTGGCCACGATGAATAGATGGATGGATGAGCAATCCGCTGTGGATGTGGTGATGTGCGGTACCATCAAAAACTATGAGAATGGGCGTGAGCAGTGCATTGATGGCGACCTGCCACAACGGGTTTTCACAAGTGACCAAGCGCTACACAATTTCCTGTATCGAAGCAATCGCATGGCCAGCGCCGTATGGAACAAACTGTTTGATGCCACCTTGTTCAAGGACGACGAAGGGAAAACCGTAGTTCTCTTCCCTGAGGGCCTCGATAACGAAGATTACTATCTGCTGGCGCATATATACCGAAAGATGCGTGGAATCTATTTCAATCCTCGTGGCTTCTACCATTATTGCATCCGTACTGGATCTATAACTACTGCGGGAATGAATGCTCATAGCTTGGATAAGGGCATCAGTTCCGAACGGTACTGCAATTATCTAGAGAAAAGCGGATATACAGATAAAGTGGCGTTGGCTTATGGCCGCATGCAGGGCTGGTATGACACGCTCTATGATGTATTGAATAAGCAAGCGGATGGCGCAACGATCGCGTATTGCCGACACCGTCTTGCCGATAGAGCGTCGTATGTTTTATCCAGCCCGCAGGTGTCTGTATTGCGCAAGGCCAAAATATGGGCGATGATTCATATCCCGCGGATATATCATAGCTTGACGGTGCTGAAAGGGGAGCAGTAACCCATGAATGAGCCTGTTCGCATTCTGCAGTGGGGCATGGGGCCGAATCTTGGCGGTGTCGATTGCCTGATGATGGATATCTACCGGCATATCGACCGATCCAAGGTGCAGTTCGATTTCCTATGCGATCATGATGCGGACAAGCTGGCCTTCGAGGATGAGATCCTTGCCTTGGGCGGTCGTGTGTTCCGTGTCATGGTATCGCAGCACGAATCCATGATGAAGTCCCGTACTGCATTGATGTCGTTTTTCCGAGACCATCCTGAAATACAAGGCATTCACGTAAACGCGAATTTCCCATACGCGCTTCCTCTTAAATATGCGGCGGAGAACGGAGTGCAGCTTCGTATTCTGCACTCTCATAACGCGGGTACCGCTGCGAGCCATGACCATGATGATTTGGCTCATACATTGATATGGTGTCTTCGGGAATGGCAGACTAGACACCAAATTAGCCGGTATCCGAATTTGTATTGTGCTTGTTCAAAGGCCGCCGCAGAATATATGTTCCCGGGCAAGCCATTCACGTGGGTTCGTAACGGTATTAACACCGTGCATTTCGCTTATGATGAAGTGGTGCGTAGTGCCACGCGCGCTGAGCTACACATTGCACCAAGCACCTCTGTGATTGGATTTTGCGGGCGATTCCGTACACAGAAGAATCCGTTATTCCTGCTGGACGTATTCGCCGAATATCACCGCATGGTGCCTGATTCTTTGCTGATGTTGGTTGGCATTGGTGAGTTGCGTTCACTCATGGATGAGCGTATCGAGCAGCTAGGTATCAAAGATTCTGTGTTATACATGGGGTCGCAGCGCGACGTGTCGCCTTACTACCAGGCCATGGATGCTTTTCTACTGCCTTCGCTATATGAGGGGTTAGGCATTGTGTATGTCGAGGCGCAATGTGCGGGGCTCCCATGCTTTGCTTCTGCCGATGCTGTGCCTCCAGAGGCCAAGGTCACCGATTTGTTGCACTATGTGTCGCTGAAAGAATCAGCTGAGCAGTGGGCGCATGAGATGCGCGATGCCCTTGAAAAGACAGGCGAACGTCGGAATCATGCCGATGATGTGCGTGCGGCGGGCTACGATATTCGCGATGTCGCCGCACGGTTGCAAGACCTGTATCTGAACAGAGCGGGGAGAGCATGATGCCAGAGAATTCCCCGAATCAGCCTATGGTAAGTATCGTCGTCCCGGTCTATAAAGCGGAACGTTTTTTAGACGAATGCATTCGCAGTATTGTTGGCCAGACCTACTCTAACTTGGAAATTATTCTGGTTGACGATGCTTCACCCGACCAATGCCCACGGATATGTGACGAGTGGGCTGAGCGTGATGAGCGGGTATCCGTAATTCATCTGGACAATGGCAAGGGAGCTTCCGGTGCCCGCAATGTGGGCTTGGATCACTGCACCGGCGATTATGTGATGTTTGTGGATAGCGATGACCTACTGAAGACAGATGCAGTTCGTTACAGCGTTAAACAAGTGTTAGTTGGCGATTATGATCTGGTGATATTCGGCAAACACTATATCGATGAGTATGGAAATGTATCGCGCACCAATGTGATTGACCACGATATGGCAGCCATTGCCGATGAATCGGATTATTACACTACATTGTCTTATCTATTGCGCGCTGACTACCTTAACCCACCTTGGGGCAAATTATTCGCGCACAGGTTGGTGGAGCATGTTCGTTTTGATGCGGCGATGTGCTATGAAGAAGATCTTGTGTTCGTGCTTGCTGCTCTTGAAGCCGAGCCTAATGTGTTTACCTCGAGCAAAGCGTTATATGAATACCGGCATCTGGAGAGCGGTATGGCAAGTGTGTTCAAGCGAGAGAAGTCGCTGAACGTGGTCCAAGCGAATCATAAGAAAATACAGTTCTTTGCGGATTACATGAATGATAAGGGGGTATGCGAGAATGTGTCTTTCCATATAGCCAATGACATCGGCTGGGTGATTCCCATGATTAAAGGCGGCAAAGAAATTAGCGCTTCGCAGAAAGCCGATTACGTTATGGAGATGACCGGTGATTCGCAATTGCGGCCTTGCATGATGAAAGCATTGAATCATTCATGGATGACACGTTTGCAGAAAATACTTATCACCTTGAATTGGAAATGGCTATGGGAAATTTATCTACGATAGCAAGGGAGATGCGTTGATGCGTGATCGCCCTCTTGTGAGCATAATAGTGCCAGTATATAACGTTGAGAGGTACCTGAATCGATGTATCAAAAGTATCATCACGCAAGAATATAAAGAGCTGGAAATTATTCTGGTTGATGATGGTTCTCTCGATGGCTGCCCACTGCTGTGCGATAAATGGGCGGAACAAGATAAACGGATCAGAGTAGTACATCAAGCTAATAGTGGATTATCCGCTGCACGCAATACTGGTCTAGAGATGATGTCTGGCGAATATATCGCATTCGTGGATAGCGATGATTACCTTGATTCTAGGTATGTTGATTCAATGCTGTCGGCCATTATTTCCGGGAAAGCAAATATGGCCATTTGTTCCATCTGTATAGAGGATAATAAATCAAGAATATCGGTTGATAATCATCGTATTGCTGATGAAGTGGCATTCGTTAATAGTAAGTATTGTCTAAAGCGAATGCATGGTAACTCTAGTACTGATTATGTAGCGGCTTGGAACAAACTGTATTCTGGTAAGTTGTGGGATACGATTCGATTCCCTATAGGTCGGTTGCATGAAGATGAGAGCACCATATATAAAGTTATCGATAATTGCGATAAAGTAGCTTTAGTTCCACAGCAGCTATACCATTACGTGCAGAATCTTGGTAGTATCATGCACACGGATTATTCCGTCCGCAATCTTGATCGTATTGAAGCTTGGATTCAAAAGTTACAGTATTATCAGAATGCTCGATATCGAGATTTATATGCAATGACATTCAATCAGATTACATGGGATCTTGCACGTGCACGTCAGTATCTTGATTGGAATGATGAAATTGTCCATACACGTCTGCGAGAAATATTCAGACAATTACATCCATTTTCCTTTGATGTGATGATTCATGTTGATGGGTGGAGAAATTCGATTAGGTATATTGCTCTATGTTTCTGTCCTTTTCGATTCTCTTCATTCAAAGCTGTTCTTTCTGGTTTGAAGAAATAAGATTATGATCTGCTAGACACACCTAAGTGTACTTTTCCAGCCTATTGTAACTAATATGCAATTACCATAGCGTTATGGGAAAGCTGAGTAGAGCCGCAAGGCTGGTCAGCGGAGTTCGGGATGGGCTAGCTAGGAATCAGTAAATACGAATAGAAGGATACATGAATCGCGTGTAAAAAACATCCTCGATAACATCCAGTCGTTGAGCGTCATTTGCTGATTATTCCGATGCCTTAGTTATGTTATCAATAGGTCATTGATAACATAAGGTGTCCGCAAACGCTCATCCAGGGTCGGTCGTTCTCGATGCTGAGTAAAAAACGTACTTTGGTCTGACGGACCCGGGGGCTTCACGATTGAGATGAAATTACTTTTTTATCTTCGTAATTAGCTTACGGGTGATAAGAGAGCGCTCTCTAGAGCTAAGAAGAAATATGATGTTTATAAATATAGTGGTTAATGTATAAATAGTGCATGCAATGAATAATGATATCCATGATGTTATTTTTGGCATTAGCATAGAATGAAGAATAAAACAAATTACTATACTAACGATTGTAGAAGTAATGTATTGCAGATAGATGGGGTAAAAAGACCAAAGTGGGAGATTCAGACACCGGGAGGCATAGAGCGGAACAAATGTGAGGTTGGCAACGAATCCCACTATCTGTGGTACGGCGGCCACCATGTATATTCCGGATGAGGGGAATAGATGAACTCCTAAGATTATAAGGGCGAAAGAAACCGCGCCACATGCTAACCATCCTAAAGAATAAGGCCTTAGTTTATTCACAAGAAGTGGAACATTTTGTAACGTGGTGGCGACTCCAGAGAGAAAGAATCCCAACATCGTTAATTGCATAAGAATATTAATCATTTTTGTGTCTTGTCCCGGTTGCCAAATGCGGATAAAATCTTCGCCAATAATGAGAAGGACAACAAAAATAATATTCACGAAAAAACCGCAGATTCGCATACCTGATTTGAGTTCTTGTAGCAGTAGTTCTTTTTGGCCGCGAGCGAAAAATTTGGTTTGTTCGGGAGAAAATAGTCCAGATATAGTTCCCATAAGTCCTGACATTGTAGTGGGGACTAATTGTGCAATGGAAAGAAGCCCCATGAAATGCGGACTAATGAGAAGATTTGTAACAAGAAGGCTTAATCCGTCTTGAAGAATCTGTTGTAGTTTGATTACGCAGTTCCATATGCCAGCCGCGAGCATTTCACGAATGGCGCTCACAGAAAAGCCGTGGCGGATGAAACGAAGTTCAGGCACCAGCTTTTTTGTATATATCCAATTGGCAATGAATGTGATCGCCGTCATTGCACAGGTTCCAAGACCGACATACCATACCATTGGAGGTAATGTTCCAAACATTGCGATAAGTATAAGAACCTTCGCTAGTATTGCAACAATATTCGCTATGCTACTTAGATATAGCTTGTTTTTTATGAATGTTGCCACAGTAAACACTGTGGAAAGAGTGGATAGTAAAAAATTAATGAAGATAAAAGAAAATAGGATTTTCACATCATTAATTAAATGCGGGGAGATGTTAACAACATGCTCCAAATTCCAGATTAAAGGAACCGCTATCATGGTCAGTATTGCAACAATGACAAGATTCGATGATAATGTCGATGTGAAATATTTGTCAGCAGTCGACTTGTCTCCTTTGTGGTACGCGACTGTGATAAAGCGCCCGGATACGGAGTTAAGAGCTAAAGTGAACAATGTTGCGTAGTTAATCATTGTATTAGCTAGGCCAACGAAGCCGTAGGCTTCAGCTCCAATTTGTTGAACGATAAATGGCGTCATTAAAAATCCGATGCCTAGATTCGCAGCGAAAGAAATCAAGCTGGCAAAAAGATTTAAAATGAATTGACGTTTATTGTCCAAAGTTGGTTTCCTGTCTATGATTATAGAGGGTAACGACGAACCAGATGATTGAATTCTTGTTTAAGAAATTTTAAACAATGTTTTGTCCAATACCATCTACGACGGCGACTAATAATGAAGAATTCTGGGAGTAAGTCCGAGTGCATCCCCGTTTTTTTATCATCACGATATTCGTCCAACATTGAGAACCAGCGGCTTGGTAAGCAACAATAAATGTCAGGCTTTTCATAATGACACATGAGAAGTATAATTTGATCGTCATCAAGTAATCCGCAACGTAAAAGATGCTCATATTGGTTTCGTACATCAACATAGAATTGTTGTGCATAATCAGTATCCAATTCGATGCAGTTTCCTTGAATATATGTTTCAGTGCGTCGTATGCAATCAAAAATTGGATCGGATGGCAATTCGCGAATTTGGAAAAGCGCAACTTTGCCATTTGGGCGAGTATAGTTCCAAGTGCGGTCGAACCACTGATTGTCCTTATAGTATTCGCCACCATGGTCAAAGCCAAAATCAATCCAAGCAATTTTATTGGTTGCAGCGACAGTTGAGGCTTGTGCTAGGCACCAGAATTTCGTATACATGACAAAATCGTAAATTGGATTACTTACTTCTGGCTTATCTGGGAATAAGCTATATTTGGGATAGTGTTTTCCGACGTCATGCATCAACGTATACATTGATTTGTCGATATCTTCTAAATCGTTAACGATATAGACTTGTGTATTTGTTCTTCCGAAGGAGAGACGTATTTGTCTAATGCGTTCCGCGTTTTCGGGGGTCGTGTATACGACTAAATCATTGTGTATCCTCGCCCAATGCTGAAAGTATTTGAAGTATTTGTCATCTGACCGTTGGGCTTTCCCTGTCCATTCCCCCCTACCGATTGGGAAGAATGCTGTGACTAAAGTTATTCCATCATGCATAATATGGTACATTCTATCCGGTGCACCCGATTGAATAATGGTTTTGCCGAGCATATTGATCATTCCGTTTCAGCACTTCTGCCTGTTGGACATGTCCGGGCGGATCGCCCTCTCCTTCCACGCGCGGGAGAAGCGCGGCGAGCATGAGCGTTCCCATCGAAGGGTCTTATGGCGTGCGAGGCATCGTCGTAACATCTCGGGTATTCGGCAAGGATATCGCTGCCATCGGGATTGGTGAGCGTGAATGTGTTCTAGTGCAAGGCGGCCAGCACGTGCCGACGAACCCGCGGTCCGAGGGCCATTCCGGGCTTAGATCGCGCATATCCGCGTACTTCGTGACCGTCCCCGATCGACATGCACAACCGTGCTATCTGCACGCGGGACATCCCCTGCCGGTCGAGTCTCCTGATATCTTGCTGAATGGGCATCGGTATCGCCATGATCCTTTCCTTCCCGAGCGCCGGTTGGCTGCAACCGGCAGAATCCGATTCGAATTGCAACTCGGGAATATACAAGCGGCGGCATCGAGGCCTCTCACATCACCGGGAAACGATGACGTTACCCGGGAAAACCATCAGCCCACACTGCGGAAAAACACTGCCTGTCAACAAACATCGAAGCAAAACACTGGAACCGGGTTTGCGCCGGCGTTCCAGGCGGCCCTTGCCGGCCGGCCGCGCCGATTCCCCTGACAGCCTTCTGGCGGTGGACCTGCCCATGCCGACCTCGACCAGACGGTCGAGGATGAGCTTCTTCTCCTTCTTCGAGGCCTTCGCGTATTCGTCCTTGAAACGGTTCGTGAGCCTTCGCCTGGTGGCCATGTCAAGTCTGTCTTCCATAGGCAAGCATCCCCGCCGGGCCAAGCCGACGGGCCGGGATCTCGTGCTCGTTTCTTCAATGACGAGCAAACCCAAATTACACGCTCAAAAAATACGATAAACGTCGATTCGCTTTGAAGTGATGGAGCGCGAGATAATGGTTTTATATATCGAGGTTCATGATTGCATATTTTTCAGTCGGCTGTGTGCCAGAGAAGAATTGGTTGCATAATGCCTTCCCCTCATAAAGATACATGGTAAGAGTAGAGTTTTGTGTATTGAGATAAAATTGAGTCGTCTCGCTCTAGTATCCAGCATGGGAGATGAATATGCCGTTAAAACGGATTTGTTTGATTGCGCCTGGGCTCCTTCCCGTTCCGGCGACGCAGGGTGGCGCTATTGAGACGTTGATGACATCGATTGTCAATCAAAATGAGTTATATAAAGAGCTTGATCTCACAGTAGTCACCACATTCGATGATGAATCAAAACGACTTGCAAAGTCATTGCATTACACGAAATTTGTTTTAATACCATCTACAACAGTATTCGAACGTTTGAAACATCGCGTTAAAAATGTATTCATTCGAAGATTCTTCCCCTCTCAAAGGCTTTCACCATCTGCGTTTTATGATGTTGCCCTACGTAATATCCGTCATGAATCTTTTGACGGTGTAGTGTTTGAAGGCGGACCTTCTAGCGGTATAACGGCATTTGATGATTCGTTTCCCGGTAAAATGTGGTATCACCTACACTACACGCCAACGTTCGATAAACCATTTTCCAGCAGTGCCTCACGCGTCTTTGCAGTTAGTGATTTTGTTGGCAAAGCATGGTGTATGAATTGCACCTCACAGCAAAAAGTGATTACCGTCCACAATGGAATAGATATGAGCCGTTTTAGCCGTCATGTTGATGCTGCGGAGCGCAGAAGAATCAGAAGTTCATTGGGCTTTACTGATGATGATTTTATCGTTATTTTTTGTGGCCGCATTATGCGTGAAAAAGGTGTGTTGGAACTATTGCAGGCCATATCAGAAATCGACGATCAACATGTCAAATTGATGATTGTAGGCAGTGCTGACTTCGGTCCATCCAATAGGACTCCCTATGTAAATGCCGTTGTTGAGAGAGTGTCCCATCTTGGCAATCGTGTTGCATATATCGGCTATGTCCCCAACGATCAATTGTATCGATATCTTAAATCCGCCGATATACAAGTCGTTCCGTCTATGTGGGAAGATGCAGCTCCTCTCGTTCCCGTTGAGGCCATGGCCGCAGGGTTACCTCTTATAGTTACGCGTTCCGGCGGAATCGAAGAATATACATCTCCGGAGTGTGCAGTTATCGTTGAACGCGATGGTCAAATAGTGGAATCTCTTTCGCGAGCTATCGTCTCTTTGCAACGCAATCCTGATCGATGCAACAAAATGTCTCAAGCTGGTCTAGCACGTGCTCAACTGTATGGCATGCGGTCCATGTATCAACAATTTGTTGCTGCATGTAAATAATAGAACAGCTAGCAGCGTGTGGATATTCCATACCATGCTGACGTTCATAGTTATAGGCTTATTGGCGATGGATACACATTCCGATGTCTGATAAGCGGCATCTGTTTGATGAATGGGGTAGACTAAGCCAAAATAGGTCACTAGTGAACTGTATTTTCATTCACAGGTTTCCGCAGTAGGGTGATTGGAGAAGAATGGGCGATAAGAAATTACGATCAGATATCGTCAATCTAAGGGTCGTAGCTATTCTTGCCGTCATATTTGGTCATAGTACAACCATATATTGGTACAATTGGACAGATTATAGGACAACGCAAGAGGCACCTGTTTTCGCACATGTCGGGAATCTTGCTATGTTAGTATTGGGTCTCTGGATGCTGATTAGCGGATTTTGCGTTGGTTTTACGCTTCGTGGAAAAAAGCGATTCAAGGATTTCTTTATTAAAAGATTTAGTCGTCTGGTGATTCCGTATTGGTTGGTTGCGTTAATTTGGATGATTCCTATTCGCTTACTTATTGAATATCCTGGTTATGAAGGGCAATCTTTTCTTTATATTTTATGGAAAAATATCTTCTTGGGATATGATAACGGACAACTTTGGTATCTTCCTACACTGTTCTTTTATTCCTTGATTGCGTGGTTTATTAATTTTTGTCTTAAAAAATTTAAGTGGGCTGATATATTTGCATTTGCTATAAGTGTAATGATGCTTATCTTCTACACAAAGTACACGTGGCATGGGGCATCATTGATGCGGAGTCCAACTTTCTCTCCGTTCTTCCTATATTTCTCGTTCTTTATGCTCGGATTTATTCTTTTTAATCACGAAGCCGCAATCCGAAAATATATGACGAAGCCGTTATTAGTGGTTGGTTTTGTCCTGATGCTCGTAGCCGTTGGTTTCATGTACATGGGGAGGGGCGGGACATTCGTACAGTTAATTGCCGTCTGGCTGTGTCTCGTAGTTGTTTTTTTCCTTATGCCTAATAGGTCAAACAAATTTACAAGGACTCTTGCTGAAGTTAGCTTAGGTGTATACCTGTTCCATGAACCATTGGCCTTTATTTCTTATACATATTGGCCGGATATCAATCCATTATTGATGGTGTCAATTAACTTCTTTATCTGGGGGTCGATTGCATCAATTATATCTTACTTTGTTTTCGTTTTCCCAAAGAAGATTATGGGGAAGAAAGACTGACATGCGAAATAGATTTAAACGTATATTTTTTATTTTATGTTCGATAGTTCTATCGGCGTCTTCACTCTTTTGCTGTTCTACTGTTGCGAATGCTGCTTTAACTACTTCTGACCGTAATATAGATGTATTCATTGGTGATTCCACAACAGACGGGACTGGCCTGCCTGGTTATAAATATGGCGATTATTCCGTTGTTCAGAAATTAGATACTTGGGCAAATCATTTTTGCGAAAAAGATAATGCCCAATGTGAAAATTATGCCCATGGTGGTGCCGGTTTTTTAACCAATTTTAGTTATGATCAACAATATGCCAGGGTGGTTAATGAGATTGATAAAAATAAAATAAGACGTATTTTCGTGGTTGGTGTCTTTAATGATGCAAACTCAGGAAAATCAGTAACAGATATCATTTCTGCGGCACGAGATTTGTTCGGAAAGATTGTGAAAGAGAACCCGGAGGCGCAGGTGAATTTCGTTCCGGAGATAATGCCAAGGAGTCCTGATAATATTCAAGTTCTTGATCAATGGGGTTCTGGAGCGAAAGCGCTGGTCACTGCGATTACGGCTTTTTCTTCGGTAAATGTTCCAGATGATTGGGAACATTGGATAGAGGGGGATGACACTTGGCAGTCCGACAATCGGCATCCCAACGCGAAAGGACATGAGCTTGCGGCAAATTCTGCCGAACAGTGGGTACAAACTACCAATTTGCCGTTAGATCCATCAAAGGATGAAACTGATCAATCCATAAAGGTGAACACTGGAACCAGTGTTCGTAATCATTGGTTGCCTGTAATTGTGGTGCCGGTGGTCATAATTCTATTGATTATTGTCTTCACTGTAATTTTCATTAGAAGGCGTCCTGCGAAACGGTGTCGTCATCGTCGGATGTGATAATAATCGGATAGCTGTTTGATGGCTTCCGGCGTCGTGGTCTATTAACTTTTTATCTCGTGGGATTATAAGAGAATTTGGTTACGATATAAATGTCATAGACCTTAAATTGATATAATGATGATGCAAAGAATAATCAGGTTAGTTGATCATCTTAGATTATTTGGGGTCGGATTGGTCTCTGACCCTACGGACATAGTTTTTTGCCTGGCGCTAGCTCTGCTGCCCGCAGGTGGCACGGTATTCGGATTCTCTATGATGTATTGGAGTCCGATATCTCCTGTGTTATTTGTCCTCCACGTGCTGCTTAACGTGCGATTTGTGCCCCGCGTGTTCTCCCGTTATGGAGCCATAATGCTGTATCCAGCAGCATTGATAGTGGTTTCCGTATATGGATGGGCGAGCATCGGGTTCCATGTGCACACGGCGTTCCAAACACTTGTGGCGCTTCTTTCGGGCATATCGTGCCTTATTTCTCTGGACATTGCGTTTCGGTTGAAACAACTGGATTGGGCTTATGCGATCAGACTTGTTGTCATCGCATATTGGGTGTCTTTCGGAATAGGTGTTCTGGAATTCCTTGCCGTGCACGGACATGCCCCCGCAATTACATGGATTGCACGGCGCATCCTGAAACGTAACTACGTGCCCAACCATGTGCAGTTCCTCTTTGCCGAACCTTCATACGTCGGCATGCATGTATTCGGCGTACTTATGCCACTGTATTGGTTCACCAAGCGTAGGCAAGTCGCCATTCTTACGCTCTCGTATGCCTTCGGTGCGGCGGTTATGGGCGTTGGCGTGCGCATCCTTATTGACACGGTTGTCGCACTGCTGTTGTGGTTGATCGTTGCCGAGAATTTTCATCGTCTGCGCGATATCATCATCACCATTGCCGGTCTTGGCGTAATCGGAATCGGCGGGTCAGTGGTGATGCTGCGTAATCCGCGCGTCGAATCGTTGCTCGCCAACGGTCCGGTAAACGGAGATTTCTCCGCCTTGGCACGGCTGTTCCGTACGCTGGCCCCAGCTGAAGCGTGGAAAGCCGACTGGGCGCATTTCCTTTTTGGATTCGGTATAGGCAACCTCAAAGATGCCATTGCTCGTGGATATGGGGCCGCAGTGCAGGCACTTACGGCCATGGGAGGCAAACCACAGTCAAATGAGGAAATCCGTTTGCTGGGCAATCCTCCCGGAGACCATTACATTTTCACGATGAGCGCTTATGTAGATGCGATTACCGAATTTGGCATACTAATGTGTTTGGCCGGCGTAGTGTTGTTGTTCATGCACATCACCCGTAACGGGGCATGGAACAAGATGACGGTGTGTTGGATGGTCTTGTTGGCATATCTGTATATCCAGTTCGAGGGCTATGCCTTCTATGCGCTGTGGATGTTCATATGGGTTGTTGGTACGCGGATATATGGGCAAAAGAGAGATTCTGGTGAACAATTGAGCGCATCGTAAGCTAATGGTTGAGCGGTTTTGGTAAAACATGTATGTTACGAACAGAGTGAAAGGTGCCGCGTACAGGGGCGCTGTACAAGTGCTGAGAGGTAAGAGAGAGGCATCGCGCATGGCGAGCAGAAAATACAATTGGCCGATTGACGATCTCAACGGCGGAAACGTCGGCCGGCATTCGGGCATGGGGGACCGAGTGTATCTTTTCCCCTCCACGGTGCCCGAGCAAGGTTCCATCCCTGCCCTTGACCCTTCTTCGCTTGCTCCCCGCACTTCTGCGGTGGCGAAGGTATGGAACGCGAAAAAATCGGCCATTATCATTGCCGTGGTATTGGTCATAGCCTTGGCTGCGGCCGGTAGCGGGTTCACCGTATTGCAACGTCGTGACTCCAGCCAGATGGCCTTCGACGCCTGCCAGCAAGCCATAACCATCAATCAAAAGAGCGTCACACGACTCAAGAAGACCGTGGAGTCAACCACCCCGGCCACTCAGACTGCGGCCGATGCCGTTGCAGACCCACAGACCATCGATAATCTGAAGGCGGCGATTGATAAGGTCGGTGATGTCAAGCAGGCGGAGAATAGTTGCAGTCCTGATGCTGAAGCCGATCAGAATCTAGCGGCCGATGCAGCCATCACCGAGCAGACTCGTGCACTTGGTTCGAAGAACGAGGCAATTCTTGATGCGAATGATGCGGTTGCTTCATCCAAGGCGCGCAAGGATGCTCTGAATGCGAAACAGGCGCTCGGCGATCAGCTGGAGCAGCTGCAGAGCGTTTCCACTAGTTCGGCGGTATCTAGTGCCGATTTGCAAACGCGTAAGCAATATTCCGACGCTTTGAACATGACACAGCAGCTGTTGCTGTCGGACCAGATTATGAGCGCAGCTATATATCAGAGTGCTTCGCAGCAATTGCAGGCAGCGGTTGATAAGGTCAACCAGTCGGCTTTGCAGCAACAGCAGTAATCAACACTGCACGGCGGTTCGAGGGTCATCAAGGAAGGAACACGGTCCATGCATATCATGTTTGTCTGCACGGGCAACGTCTGCCGGTCGCCCATGGGCGAGTTGTTGATGCGGCGATACCTCTCTGGTACCTCCATTACTGTTTCGAGTGCTGGCACGCATGCTTTGGTCGGTCATCCCATCGATCCTTCGAGTGGCCGTCTGATGGACAGCGTGGGCATTGATTCGGGTGAATTCCGGTCCCGTCAGCTCACGCGAGAGTTGGCGGAAAACGCTGATTTGATTCTCTGTTTCGAAGAAGAGCAGCGCAATAATATCGTAGATATGGCTCCTGCGGTCGTTCGGCGCACGTTCCTCGTCACTGATTTTGCCAACATGTGTCTGTATTGCGCACAGCATGACTTGGTCAAGGGCTTGACTGTGCAGGAGCGATTGAATTCGGTCATCGAAGCGTCCTCGTTCATTCGCCCCATGATTCCGGCCCCTCGCGATGTGGAGGACCCCTTCACCAAAGATTTCCCTGTATTCCGTAAAGCCGCGAATCAGACCAATAAGGCAATATGGATCATACTCAACAGCATGCGCAAGCATTACCGAGTGAATGGTGCGCCGGCTCGAACCATGATCGAGCATGCGAAGGAAACACAGCCGGTTGCTGCGGAACCCGCTTCTGCGGAACCTGTGGAGATTTCGTTGCCGGTGTTTGCGCCTTACCAGTCCAATGCTGCGGAGACCGAAGTGATGAAGCCGGTACATGTGGCACCGGTAAAGACGGTTCCAGCGCAAATGGCACCGGCGCAGGCCCAGCCCGTGACGCGGTCCGTGGCACAGGCCGTATCGCAGCCGTCGCCAGTATCGGTTATGCCGGAGCAACCCGTAACAGCCCAGCCATCACCGGCTCCTCTCTCTCCGCCTACGCCGCCTAAACCTGCACCACCTCTCACCGTGGTTATGCCGGATGTGCCTAATTTCAATGTGAATGTTACAGGTGGGATCACTCCCACGAGCGGTGAGTGACGACTGCCTCCATAAGAATGTGTACCGGAGCAGCTGTTGCAGCTTGTGAGGAAGTCATTTGCATGGGAATGGAAGAAGGAGACGTTCAGTAATGAGCGACGAAAAGCGTGACACGCCCACGTCATCTTTAACGCAGGCGGGCGATATCGTCGACACGTTCTGGGATATCAAGCCAATCGAATTCCCCCGTCTGGATGGCGACGAGGAAACTTCGACCCTGCCGCCGCAGGATGGCAGTGATACAACCACTCCGTTCGGTGAATTACCGGTGTTTTCTGGCCCTGATCAAACCGACGAATCCACTACTGAGTCGGCTTCTGACAATGCAGGCGCTGATGACTTCGCGGCCGACATGGTGGCACAACCAGTCATCCCGGAACGCAAGATAAACCCGTGGCTTATTGTGACCATCGTGGCTACTGTGGTCATTATTATCGGTCTTGTCATCGGCGGATTGGTGTATTGGAATTCGCTGAAGAAAGATGATGCGCACTCCACCGCGATGTCGCAGTGTCTCTCCTCCAGCGATAATTACACCAAGGCGTCGGAGAAACTCTCGAAAGCGCTGGAAAACAGCAAAAGCGTGCAGGCCATTACCGACGGTCAGGTGGCTGATGCTGCTACGGTAAGCACACTGAAAAGCGCAGTGACAGAGGCGAATTCGATTGGCAAAGCCGCAAGCTGCAACTATATCGCGCCCACGGCTTCCCTGAGCAAATCCGCCAAAAGCAATCGCGCATTGACGGCTAAGCTCGAGAGCAGTGCCAAAGCTGTGACAACTGCCGCCAAAGCCGTAACGAAGAGCCAGGAACAGAAGAAGATCGATACCGCCAAGCAAAAGCTGCAATCTGCTGTTTCTGATGCCCAGCAGACGTTGGCTGACAGTGATGGTGCCGTTTCAGACGAAAGCACGCGCGACTCCCTGCAAAAGGCGCTTGACGATGCGAATGCATTGCTCAAACAGTCCAACCCGAAGGCAGCTGATCTCGAAAAATCGCTTACAAACTTGCAGGATGCTACCAAGGCAGTGAAATCGTCCATGGACGACTACACTGCGGCGCAGCAGCGTAAATCGAGCAGCTCTCAGAACTCCGGCGGCAACAATGGTTATTCCTCCAATAGCGGTACCAGCAACGGGGGGGTAACCACCGATGGGGAGCAGGTCGATCAGGGAACCAGCACTACGCCTACGACTCCGGATACTCCCACGACGCCCACGACTCCGGATACTCCCACTACACCCACGACTCCGACCAAGCCGGATCAGCCGACGAATCCTACGAATCCCACGGATCCTGATCAGCCAACGACACCTACTAATCCGGACCAATCCGGCGGGACTAGCGACGGTGGCTCCACTTCCGCGCAGTGATTGTTAACCTGCGGGTCACAGAGCGGTTGGATTCATGTTGCGTGCATGAACCCAACCGCTTTTTTATTGGGTGTAGACTCTGCTGGCGATATGAGGAATCGTATAACGGGGGGTAAGAATGCGTCATAAGGCTGGTAAAGAGAACGAGACCCAGACCAAGCACACCGGCCGGAACATCGTTATAGCGGTGGTGGTGGTATTGGCGGCATTCTGCGCTTATGCCGCGGCGCTGGTGCATTCGGCTATGGTGATTAAAGACGAAGTCACTCAATCAGTGGGTGTGGTGCGTGATTCTGGCATTGGTGCTGCTTTGGCCGGTTCCGGCCAAGACTCGAGCATGGCAGGTATGACCGCGATCGAAGCGGTAGCTCCTCAATTGCAGCAGCATACGACGGTCGCCCGGGGACAGGCTGATGGATGGGTGTGGCGTAGTGCTTCGATGTTGCCGGTGATAGGTAACGATTTTGCGGCCACCCGTATCGCCACTGATGCGTTGGACACTCTTGCTTCCGACGTTTTGCCAAGCCTTACCGATGCGGCAAATACCATGCAGAAAGCGGGTCTTGCCAATGCGGATGGCAATCTGAATGTCAAAACGTTGACTGAAGTATCGTCGAAAATCAGCAAAAGCAACGATACTCTACAGCGTCAGGTCACTGCGCTGAATGAAGCTCCTGAACCGCATATCGCCCAGGTTCGTGACGCATTGACCAGCGGCAAAGCCACATTGGATAGCGCTGCATCCCAGATCAATGGTGTTGCCAGCACACTTGACAGTTTGGCGGCATTGTTCGGTCATGAGGGTACCCGCAATTATCTGATTCTCTCGCAAACCAATGCGGAAACGCAGGCTGCTGGCGGCGTGGTGGGATCCGTCGGTACGCTGACAGTCAATAACGGCACTATTTCCATGGGACAGTTCTATTCCGACTCCAAGTTCGACCTGACGGCTCCGGTGACCAGCACGGATGAAGTGGACAAGCTCTATGCCATCTCACGGCTTGGGGTTTCCTATGGTGGTGACATTCGCTTGGCCTCCGCGACGCCGAACTTCCCGGCCGCGGCTCAGTATGCCAAAGAAGTGTGGGCGAGGCAGTCGTTTGGCTCGAACAATATCGACGGCGTACTGTCGTTCGATACAGTCGCGCTACAGTCTTTGCTCGGTGTGACCGGGCCTATCACGTTGAGTTCGGGAAAAGTGACGCTTACTGCACAGAACACTGCTCAGTATCTGTCGAATCAGGTGTACATCGATATCACTGATCAGAATGCTCAGGACGCATTCTTTGAGGAAAGCGCTCAGCGGATCATCAATGGCATGCTTTCCGGGCTGAATGCGCATAAGGCGCTATCGCTTGTTGCTACTATGCCAAAGCTCACTGAGAACCGACACGTATACATGTGGTCCTTCGATAAGTCCGATCAGAAAGTCCTGAAGAAAGCAGGCGTGGTTGGCGAGCCGGGCACCGATGCGCAGAATCCGGTCACCGGCGTATACGTCAACGAAATGGGCTGGACCAAAACTGACTGGTACATGAAGAAGTCTGCCACGGTGAGCAAGACTGCCGATAACAAAGACGGCTCTTCCACATATCACGTTACCTACACCACGACCAACACCATGACGGCTGATCAATCCACGAAACTTCCCGCCTATATTACCGGAACATTCCCGTTGGGCATGATGAGTGACTTGGTGAAGCAGTCGGGAGCGTCAGACGAGGAGAAAGCGGCGATTCATGCGGCGATGGAGAGCCTGAGCAAGCCTGGCGTTGTGGGGCATTCGATTGCCATTGCCAAACCGGTAGGTGGCAGCGTGTCCAATATCACCGTCACCAGTGATTCCAAGGACCAGATTCCCGCGCTGCAGAGTGACTTTATGAAGATCAAAGCCGGCAGTACCACGTATTATGCGAATATCGCATGTCTGTTGTCTCCCGGTGCGACGTTCACCGTCGAATACGATGTGAAAACGGCACCCCACGCTGCGCAACTTCAGCTGGATCAGACACCCACCAACAATCTCGCCGCGCAAGTGACGTATACGGATTCCGGGCGTTAGCGTTTAATCAGTGAGGCCGGTGACATGCGCATTCGCATGTCACCGGCCTCACTGATACAAGTCTAAGCTAATGCTCCTCAGTGACCGCCCTGCAATTAGGGTTTCACTTTCGCGAGGCTTGACGTTTCCTCGTTCACGCTCCGCCCTTGAATCCCAGCTGGCGCCAGGCTTCGTAGATGGCGATGGATGCGCAGTTGGTGAGGTTCAGGGAACGCAGGGACGGGCGCATGGGCAGTCGCACCTGCTCGGCCACATGCGGGCCCTCCATGATGTCCATCGGGTCGGGGATGTCACCGGGTTCCGGGCCGAACAGCAGGATGTCGGTCGGCTTGTATTCCACCTCGGTGTACAGCTTGGTGGCATGCGCGGTAAACGCGATGATGCGCGAATTGGGCATCGACTCCACCAGATTGTCGAAATTCGGGTGCAACACCACGTGGGCCATGTCATGGTAGTCGAGGCCCGCACGGCGCAGCTTGGTGTCGCGCAGGTTGAAGCCCAGCGGCTCCACCAAATGCAGGATGGTGCCGGTCACCGCGCACAGGCGGATGGCCGAGCCGGTGTTGCCGGGGATGCGCGGTGAGTAGTAGCACAGGTGCGGTGTTACGGTTTCGGTGGCTGCGGCCTTCTCCGCCGAAAGCATCGCATCCACTACGGAAATCGGGTTGCCGTGCGCATCGGTCACCAGCTCGTCCGGCCCGTAATTCGACTTGCGATAGCCGTATTCGAACATTTTCTCGACTTTGGTCTCGGGATTGGCTGGATTCGGTGTGCTCTGGGGGTTGTGTTTTGCCTCGTTCGTCATAGCTGCTAAGAATAAGAACGATGAACGACACAGCAATTTCTTTGCGATTGGGCGCATGGTGGGAGGCCAATGCGCGCGATTTGCCATGGCGCTTCGGCCGGGCCACGCCGTGGGGCGTGCTGGTATCCGAAGTCATGAGCCAGCAGACGCAGATGAGCCGTGTAGTGCCGTACTGGACCGACTGGATGGAACGTTGGCCCGACACCCGCGCCCTCGCCGAGGCCCCCAAGGCCGAGGTGATCACCGCATGGGGGCGGCTCGGCTATCCACGCCGCGCATTGCGGTTACAGGAATGCGCCCGCGTGGTGGCTGAAGATTACGCCGACAAACTGCCGCGCACGTATGACGAACTCACTGCATTGCCCGGCATCGGCGATTACACCGCCTCCGCGGTGATGAGCTTTGCGTTCGGCGAACGAATTGCCGTGATCGATACCAACATTCGCCGCGTGCTGAGCCGCGTGTTCCTGGGCGTCGAATCGCGCGGGGGAGCGACCAGCCCGGCCGAACGCGCGCTGGCGAACCGCATGCTGCCCAAAGACGAGATTCTCGGGTGCGATGCTGACGTCGCCGATAATGCCGGTAGCGCCGAACATGTCGTGAACAGCACTATCCGTGGCGGCAAACGCTCTCGACTGCATCGTGGCGAGCGCCCATCGGTCACGTGGAACCAGTCGGTGATGGAACTGGGCGCGGTGATCTGCACGGCCAAGTCGCCGCTGTGCGACACCTGCCCGATTGCGGACGACTGTGCATTTCTCAAGGCCGGCCGCCCCGGACTGGGGGAGCGCCGCACCCGCCCACGCCAACGATTCCAAGGCACGGATCGACAGGTGCGCGGTCTGGTGCTCGCCGCGCTGCGCGAGCTTCCCGCTGGAGCCACGTTGCCCAGGGAAGATGCCGACAAGCTTTGGAAGGACCAGATTCAGCTTGCCGCCTGCATCGCCAGCCTTGACGATGACGGCCTGATAGAGATTCTGGACGGCGGCCTGCGACTACCCAGCTGACATTGTGAAAAATGGTGGGCTCCCCAAGCGTGTATGGGCGTGGTGACCGTAGACTGGAAGAGTTATGGCAGTGCAGAGGAACACATCAGGCGCGAGAACGGCACGCGGAGCCGGCACCGGGGCCAATGGGCCATCCGGCGGGCCCTCCCAAAACAACCGTTCCGGCAAGCCGCGCAAGCGCAGGATCAGCAAAAAGCAGCAGGCCATCTATCGTCGTCGGCGTATCGTGGCCGGTACGGTGCTGCTGCTGATAATCGCGCTGATTGTATTCTGCGTGTATAGCCTTGGCCGGGGTATCGGTGCCGTGAACTCGATGATCCACCATGACGAGGTGTATGCGATTTCCCGCGACGCCACGCCGGCGCCGAAGAAAGTCAGCAACGTCAAGGATTGCTCGGCCAGTGATGTGACATTGCAGCTTTCCGCGGCCTCCCAATCCGTGCCGGTAGGAGGATCGCTTGATTTCACCGCGACCATCGTGCACGAGGGGTCAGGCAACTGTTTAGTGGACGGGTCCGATTCCGGCCGTGTGCTCACCATTACTTCCGGTCAGGAAACGATTTACAAGTCCGATGTGTGCCCGGCGGATTCACGTCTGCTGCTGATGGCTAAGGGCGATAAGGACGTTCAGAAGGTCACGTGGAATACCAATGCGAACGCCACGCTCGCCAAATGCACGGATGAGTCAGGTTGGGCCAAAGTCAATGCGGGAACGTACGTGGCGCAGCTGAGTTTGAAGGATCATCCGAAGGTGAAGAGCGATCCGGTGACGTTTACGGTGCAGTAAAAGTCTTGCCTTAGCGCTATTCTTTTGACTTTGCATGAGGTGTGTCATATTGCGGGCATGCCGTCGACAATGAAGCGTCCGCATAGGCATATGGTGGCCATGCCGGCGCTCCCAGGGGAATTACCACATATTAGCGAGCGATAAGGAACGTCCATTGGCTACTGAGTCTACGACGAACACCACCACCATCATCGCACGCGCCGACCAGCATGATATTGACCTGCACAAGGCGTCGGATCGCGTGAACTTCGGTTCCATCAAGGAACCCATCGATGTGCCCTACCTGCTGGGCGTGCAGACCGACAGCTTCGATTGGCTGATCGGCAACGAACGCTGGAAGGCGCGCGTCGAGGAGGACGAAAAGAACGGCACTAACACCGTGGCCCACACCTCCGGCCTCGATGAGGTCTTCAACGAGATCTCTCCGATCGAGAACTTCGCTCAGACCATGAGCCTGACCTTCTCCGATCCGTACTTCGAAGAGCCGCGTCACACCGTGCAGGAATGCAAGGAGAAGGATTACACCTACTCCGCACCGCTGTACGTGAATGCCGAGTTCGAGAACGGCGACACCGGCGAGATCAAGTCCCAGACCGTGTTCATGGGCGATTTCCCGCTGCAGACCCCGCACGGTACCTTCATCATCGGCGGCACCGAGCGAGTCATCGTCTCCCAGCTCGTGCGTTCCCCGGGCGTCTACTTCGACCGCCAGCAGGATCGCACCTCCGATAAGGAAGTCTTCGGCGCGAAGATCATCCCGAGCCGTGGTGCATGGCTCGAGTTCGAGATCGATAAGAAAGACCAGCCGCAGGTGCGCGTGGACCGCAAGCGCAAGCAGTCCGCCATCGTGTTCCTCATGGCCATCGGCATGACCAAGTCCGAGATCGCCCAGGCATTCAAGGACTACCCGCTGGTGCTCGACGCACTGGAGAAGGAAACCCTCGAGACCCAGGACGAGGCCCTCGTTGACCTCTACCGCAAGATTCGTCCGGCCGACACCCCGACCCCCGAGGCCGGCAAGAATCTGCTGGACTCCTTCTACTTCAACACCAAGCGCTACGATCTGGCCCGTGTTGGCCGCTACAAGATCAACCGCAAGCTGGGTGTCGAGGCCGATTTCAACGATCGTTCCCTCCACCAGGAAGACATCATCGCCACAATCAAGTACCTGGTGGCCCTGCACGACGGTGCGGCGACCTTCCCGGGCAAGCGCAACGGCGAAGACGTTGACCTGCGCGTGGACGTCGACGATATCGATCACTTCGGCAACCGTCGTATCCGCCAGGTCGGCGAGCTGATTCAGAACCAGCTGCGTACCGGTCTGAGCCGTATGGAGCGCGTGGTGCGCGAGCGTATGACCACTCAGGACGCCGAGGCCATCACCCCACAGTCCCTGATCAACATCCGTCCGGTGAACGCCACCATCAAGGAGTTCTTCGGCACTTCCCAGCTCTCCCAGTTCATGGATCAGAACAACCCGCTGTCCGGTGTGACGAACAAGCGTCGTCTTTCCGCACTGGGCCCCGGCGGTCTGTCCCGCGACCGCGCCTCCATGGAGGTGCGCGACGTGCACCCGTCCCACTTCGGCCGTATGTGCCCGATCGAGTCTCCTGAAGGCCCGAACATCGGTCTGATCGGCTCCCTGGCAACCTTCGGCCGCGTCAACCCGTTCGGCTTCATCGAGACCCCGTACCGCAAGGTCGTCAACGGCCACGTGACCGACGAGGTCGAGTACATGACCGCTGACCGCGATCTTGACCACGTCATTGCCCAGGCCAACCAGGAGCTCGACGAGAACGGCAACTTCGTGCAGAAGTCCGCCCTTGCCCGAGTCGGCGAAGAAGAGGCGGTCGATGTGCCGGTGAGCTCCGTGGACTACATGGACGTCTCCCCGCGCCAGATGGTCTCCCTCGGCGCCTCCCTGATTCCGTTCCTGGAGCATGATGAGGGCCACCGTGCACTGATGGGTACCAACATGCAGCGTCAGGCCGTGCCGCTGATCGAATCCGAGCGCCCGCTGGTGGGCACCGGCTCCGAATGGCGCGCCGCCAACGACTCCGGCGACGTCATCAAGTCCGAGAAGGACGGTGTGGTTACCTACGTGTCCGCCGACCTGATCCGCGTGATGAACGACGACGGCACCACCAGCTCCTACAAGCTGGCCAAGTTCCAGCGCTCCAACCAGACCACCTGCTACAACCAGCGCCCGATCGTCCACGACGGCGAGCGTGTGGAAGCCGGCTCGGTTATGGCTGACGGCCCCGCCATCCAGAACGGCGACCTGGCCCTGGGCAAGAACCTGCTCATCGCCTTCATGCCGTGGAACGGCTACAACTACGAGGATGCTGTGATCATCTCCCAGCGCCTCGTGCAGGACGACACCCTCTCCTCCATCCACATCGAGGAGTACGAGATTGACGCCCGCGAAACCAAGCTGGGTGCCGAAGAGATCACCCGCGACCTGCCGAACGTCGGCGAGGACGCCGTGGCCAACCTCGACGAGCGCGGCATCATCCGCATCGGCGCCGAGGTCGAGGCCGGCGACATCCTGGTCGGTAAGGTCACCCCGAAGGGTGAGACCGAGCTGACCCCGGAGGAGCGCCTGCTGCGCGCCATCTTCGGCGAGAAGTCCCGCGAGGTGCGTGACACCTCCCTGCGCGTGCCCCACGGCGAGACCGGTACCGTCATCGGCGTCAAGGAAATCACCCGTGAGGATGCCGAGGAGGACGGCGACGAGCTGCCCAACGGCGTCAACCAGATGATCCGCGTCTACATCGCCCAGCACCGCAAGATCACGGTGGGCGACAAGCTCTCCGGCCGCCACGGCAACAAGGGCTGCATCTCCCGCATCCTGCCGGAAGAGGACATGCCGTTCCTGGCTGACGGTACTCCGGTCGACATCATGCTGAACCCGCTGGGTGTGCCTTCCCGAATGAACCTTGGCCAGGTGCTCGAACTGCACCTCGGCTGGATTGCTCACTCCGGTTGGGACATCTCTTTGGATCCGAATCTGGAAGCCGAGTGGAAGAAGCTGATTCCGTCCGGTGCCGAGAAGGCCGAGCCGAACACCCCGGTTGCCACCCCGGTGTTCGACGGTGTCAAGCCTGAGGTCCTGAAGGGCCTGCTGTCCACCACGCTGCCGAACCGCGACGGCGACCGTCTGGTCGGCCCCGACGGCAAGGCCACCCTGTTCGATGGCCGTACCGGTGAACCGTACACCAAGCCGATTTCCGTTGGCTACATGTACATGCTGAAGCTGCACCACCTGGTCGACGACAAGATTCACGCTCGTTCCACCGGCCCGTACTCCATGATCACCCAGCAGCCGCTCGGTGGTAAGGCCCAGTTCGGTGGCCAGCGCTTCGGCGAGATGGAGGTGTGGGCCCTTGAGGCCTACGGCGCCGCCTACACGCTGCACGAGATGATGACCACCAAGTCCGATGACGTCGACGGCCGTGTGCGTGTCTATGGTGCCATCGTCAAGGGCGATAACCTGCCGCCGGCAGGCATCCCCGAGTCGTTCAAGGTGCTCCTGAAGGAAATGCAGTCCCTGTCCCTGAACGTCGAAGTGCTCAACGCCGAAGGCGTGGCCATCGACATGAAGGATGAGGATGACGATCCGGCCAGCTCCGCTGACGACCTCGGCTTCAACATCGGCGCCCGCCCCGACGCGGCCGCCAAGGAAGACCAGAAGGCCGAAGAGCCCGAATACCAGTGATCCCTCGGGCTGCATGCGGTCAATACGCCGCGTGTAGCTCCGCCAACGTGAAATAAATAACGTACAGAGACCTTTCCGGTTTGCACTACCCCTCAGTCAGCCTTGGCTGACAGCTCCCCTGACAAGGGGAGCTTGGGAAGGTCTCAAGAACAGAAACGGATTAACAAGTGCTGGACGTCAACGCATTTGACAAGATTCGCATCGGCCTTGCCACCGCCGATGACATCCGTGGTTGGAGCCACGGTGAGGTCAAGAAGCCTGAAACCATCAACTACCGTACGCTGAAGCCTGAGAAGGACGGTCTGTTCGGCGAACAGATCTTCGGCCCGACCCGTGACTGGGAGTGCGCCTGCGGCAAGTACAAGCGCGTGCGCTTCAAGGGCATCGTCTGCGAGCGATGCGGCGTCGAAGTGACCCGCAGCCGCGTGCGCCGTGAGCGCATGGGCCACATCGAGCTCGCCGCCCCGGTGACGCACATCTGGTTCTTCAAGGGTGTGCCTTCCCGCCTCGGCTACCTGCTGAACGTCACCCCGAAGGACCTGGAGCGCGTGATTTACTTCGCCTCCTACATGGTCACCGAGGTGAACGAAGACGAGCGTCACAACGATCTGCCCGGCCTGCAGGACGAGTTCGATTCCGAGATCAAGCGCCTTGAGCAGCGCCGTGACTCCGACATCGAAGCCCGCGCCAAGAAGGTCGAAGAGGATCTCGCCGCCCTTGAGGAGGCCGGCGAGGCCAAGGGCCCGGCCCGCACCAAGTTGCGTAACGGTGCCGAGCGTGATATGGCTGCCATCCGCACCCGCTACAACGACCAGATCGCCCGTGTGGACGCCGTCTTCGACAAGTTCAAGAAGCTCAAGCCCGGCGACATGGTCGACGACGTGGACCTGTGGCGCGAGATGCAGGACCGCTACGGCGATTACTTCGACGGCTGCATGGGCGCCGAAGCCATCAAGAAGCGCCTGCAGTCCCTCGACCTGGAGACCATCTCCAAGGAACTGCGCGAGGAGATCAAGGACGCTTCCGAACAGCGTAAGACCAAGGCCCTGAAGCGCCTCAAGGTCGTCAACGCCTTCCTGACCACCGGCAACAAGCCGGAGGCCATGGTGCTCGACGTGATCCCGGTCATCCCGCCGGACCTGCGCCCGATGGTCCAGCTCGACGGTGGCCGCTTCGCCACCTCCGACCTCAACGACCTGTACCGCCGTGTGATCAACCGTAACAACCGTCTGAAGCGACTGATCGAGCTCGGCGCCCCTGAAATCATGCTCAACAACGAGAAGCGCATGCTCCAGGAAGCCGTCGACTCCCTGTTCGACAACGGCCGTCGTGGTCGCCCGGTCACCGGTGCCTCCAACCGTCCGCTGAAGTCCCTGTCCGACATGCTCAAGGGTAAGCAGGGTCGTTTCCGTCAGAACCTGCTCGGTAAGCGAGTCGACTACTCCGGCCGTTCCGTGATCGTGGTCGGCCCGTCCCTGCGCATGCACCAGTGCGGTCTGCCGAAGCCGATGGCCCTCGAGCTGTTCAAGCCGTTCGTCATCAAGCGCCTCGTGGACCTGAACTATGCGCAGAACATGAAGTCCGCCAAGCGTCTTGTGGACCGCGGCGACGCCGAAGTGTGGGGCGTGCTCGAGGAGGTCATCTCCGAGCACCCCGTGCTGCTCAACCGTGCACCTACGCTGCACCGTCTGGGTATTCAGGCATTCGAGCCGATCCTGGTGGAAGGCAAGGCCATCCACCTGCCGCCGCTGGCCTGCGCCGCCTTCAACGCCGACTTCGATGGTGACCAGATGGCAGTCCACCTGCCGCTCTCCGCCGAAGCCCAGGCCGAGGCCCGCTCGCTGATGATGGCTTCCGACAACATCCTGAAGCCGGCCGACGGCCACACCGTGACCATGCCGAGCCAGGATATGATCCTCGGTTTGTACTACCTGTCCACCGTGCTGGAAGGCGTCAAGGGCCAGGGCCGCGTGTTCTCCTCGCTGGAAGAGGCCGAAATGGCCCTCGACCGCCACGAGATCGACATGCAGGCCAAGGTGCTCATCCGCCTGCCCGAGAGCTTCGTGCTGCCGAAGAACTGGGAGCCCGGCGAAGTCAAGGTGCTCGACCCGCGCGAAGGCGAGGACGAGGTCGTCAAGGAAGAACGCTTCCACGACGGCACCGTGCTGTTCGCCACCTCCTACGGCCGCATCCTGTTCAACGAGACCCTGCCGACCGACTACCCGTTCGTCAACGAGCAGGTGGCCAAGGGCCGTCTGTCCAAGATCGTCGATGACATCGCCATGCGTTACTCCACCCAGCAGGTGGCCGCCACGCTGGATGCCCTGAAGGATCTCGGCTTCACCCGCGCACCGTGGTCCGGCGTGTCCTTCGCGTTCTCCGACGTGAACGAGCCGCCCGAGCGCGACGAGAAGATCGCCGAGTACGAGGCCAAGGCCGACAAGGTCAACGCCAACTACGAGATGGGTCTGTTGACCGAGGAAGCTCGCCGTCAGGAACTCATCGACCTGTGGACCGAGTGCACCGCCGAAGTGTCCAAGGAAGTCGAGGAGAAGTTCGACCCGACCTCCAACCTGGCCATCATCGTGCAGTCTGGTGCACGAGGCAACATGATGCAGATCAACCAGATTGCAGGTATGCGAGGCCTCGTGGCTAACCCGAAGGGTGAGATCATTCCTCGTCCTGTGAAGTCCAACTACCGCGACGGCCTGTCCGTGCTGGAGTACTTCATCTCCCAGCACGGTGCACGTAAGGGTCTGGCCGATACCGCACTGCGTACCGCAGAATCCGGTTACCTGACCCGTCGTCTGGTCGACGTCTCCCAGGACGTCATCGTGCGCGAAGAGGACTGCGGCACCAAGGCCGGTCTGCCCATCCGCGTCGCCGAGCGCGACAACGACGGCAACCTGGTGCTCGTCAAGGCCGCCGACGGTGGCCCGTACTCCCGTCTGCTCGCCGCCGACGTCATCGACCCGGCCGACGGACAGACCGTGCTGTACAAGCGCGACGACGCCCTGTCCATGGACGTGCTCAACGACCTCGTGGCCCACGGCGTCGAGGAAGTCAAGTGCCGTTCCGTGCTGACCTGCGAGTCCAAGCGCGGCGTGTGCGCCAAGTGCTACGGCTGGTCCCTGGCCACCAACAAGCTGGTTGATGTCGGCGAGACCGTCGGTATCGTCGCCGCCCAGTCCATCGGTGAGCCTGGTACCCAGCTGACGCTGCGTTCCTTCCACTCCGGTGGTGTGGCCGCGGCCTCCGATATCACCCAGGGTCTTCCCCGTGTCACCGAGCTTTTCGAGGCCCGCACCCCGAAGGGTGAGGCCCCGATCACCGAGTTCGCCGGCAGCATCAAGATCGTGGAGAACGATCGCGGTCGCCAGATCATCCTGACCCCGGACGCCGATTCCGGCGCACCGAAGGAAGACGGCGTGATCAAGCCGATCACCTACCAGGTCTCCAAGCGCGTGCCGCTCAAGGTTGCCGACGGCGACCACATCAAGGTCGGCACCCAGCTGGTCGAAGGTTCTGTGGACCCCAAGAAGATCCTCACCATCCTCGGCAAGCGCGCCGCCCAGGTCAACATCGTGGAGGAAGTGCACACCGTGTACCGCTCCCAGGGTGTGGATATCCACGACAAGCACATCGAGGTCATCGTGCACCAGATGACCCGTCGCGTGACCATCATCGACTCCGGCGACACCGACCTGCTGCCGGGTGAGCTGGTGGACAACGCCCGCTTCCGCGAGATCAACCGCAACATCGTCAAGAACGGTGGCCGTCCGGCCGTCGGTCGTCCGGCGCTTATGGGTATCACCAAGGCGTCGCTGGCCACCGACTCCTGGCTGTCCGCCGCATCCTTCCAGGAGACCACCCGCGTGCTCACCGAAGCCGCCCTCTCCGAGAAGGTCGACGACCTCAAGGGCCTCAAGGAGAACGTCATCATCGGTAAGCTCATCCCGGCCGGTACGGGCCTCGCGCGCTACCGCAACGCCGTGGTCGAGCCTGACAAGGCCATCCGCGACACCATCTACCCGAACTTCGGTCTGGGCGGCGATGGTGATCTCGGCGACGCGAGCTTCTCCGACGCCGACCTGTCTGACCTGAACTTCTCGAACCTCGAGTTCGGCGATCTGAAGCTCGGCGACGACTTCAACCCGGATGATTTCTACTCCGATCAGGGCGGTCAGCCTGACATCGAGGAGTAAGTGAGAAGGTCCTAGAAAGGATGCCCCTTCTAGGACTCAGATTTTGCGTTAATCGCAATAAGATGGCCCGGAACTATATCAGTTCCGGGCCATCCGTATATTTGCCATTGTGATTTTCCTGTTGAACAAGAGCAGGCAGCCGCTCGTTGCTTGATTACTCAGGCCTGTTTTTCGGAGAACTGGAAGAACTGGTCTCCGATACGCACCGTGGCAGGCGCGCTGAGCTTGAGCGGTGTGCCCTTGGTGACTTGGGTCTCCTGGCCATTGGTGATGATGTAGGTGCCGTTCAACGAGCCGTAGTCCTCGATCCACAGCGCGCCATCGGTGTCGATGCTGATGGCGGCGTGATTACGGGACGTGGTGCGGGTCGGGTCTTCGATACGCTCCGCCTTGGCATCCTGCGGCACATTCATGGAAGGCTTGCGGCCCAGCAACGTGCTCTTATCGATCACAATGGTCTGGCCGGTGACATCGTTATGCAGCAGGTACGTCTTCTTCGGTGCCTTGGACGTGAACGAGGAGGAGAGCACGGTGCTGTCCCAATCCTCGATGTCGTTTTCGGCGGCGTGCGGTGTGGTGTCTGCCGGAGCGGTGGCAGCGGGCTCAGCGGCGGCGGCCGTGGCGGCAGGCTCTGCGGTAAAAGCGGTATTGGTTGCCGCTTCCGCGGTACGGGGCTGCCCGTAGTCGTTCTGCGGTTCGGCTGTGCCAACTGTGGAATCCGGGGTGCCTTCCACCGGATCGTCAGAATACCAACCCAGTTCAGGTGCTGGAGGGTAGGGAAGTTTGGCCATGATGATGCCGTCCTTTCACTGACGGGAAGCCAGAGCGGCGTTGATTGCCGGGTCGCCGAGCTGGCCCAGCCATTCGATCAGTGCCGGATAGGTGTTGGGATTACGTGCGATGCAGGCGCGTAGTTCAGGCGCGTACTGGGCAATCTGGGCGATTTGCATCTGGTCGGTGGTGGTCAGGGCCTGTTCGGCGGTGAAACCGTAAGGATTGGTGGCCACAGGCTCCTCGAATGCCGCCTGAGCCGCAGGCTGCTGAGCCTGTTCGGCGGCGGGCTGCTGGGCCGCCTGTGCCGTGGCTTTCTGATCCTGAACCGGGCCGCCGAATGCCTCGGCAGTGAACCCGTATTGCGCCAGGGTCTCGCGGGCGCGATCGTCACCGAACTCGGCGATCCAACGCTTCAAGCCGGGATAACAGCGCGGATTCACGGCGACATTGGCACCGAATTCCGGATTCTCGTAGGCGATTTTTGCCAGCAGAATCGGATCCGCGTTCGGATCCTGAACGGCAGCGACCGCAGCATCATAATCAACCATGGGATTACCTCCTTATGTTCGCTCGGTTATGCCGAACGTATGGTCCGTAGTGTTTGTAGTGTTGCGTCTTCAATGGCGCCGATATCCTCACCTTCGTCCAGCCTGAATGCGCTGAACGCATGATGTTCGGGTTCGGTCAATGGCATATCGGCCACAATCACAGTGATATTGTCGGTTCCGCCCGCATCAAGAGCGGCCGCCACCAAGGCGTCCACGGCCTCCTGCGGACTGGAATGCGCCGCGGCGATGGCCGCGATCTGTTCGTCCGGCACCTCGCCATGCAATCCATCCGAACAGATGATGAAGCGGCCGGTCAGATCGGCGACATATACGTCGGGCATGATGCCATCCGGATCACCCAGACATTGGGTGATGATGTTGCGTGGAATGGTCGCCTCCGCCTCTTCCGGCAACATCTGCCCGGAATCGATGGCTTCTTGGCGCTGGGAATGGTCTCGCGTGATGCGGGTCAGCGAAGCGGCGTCCCACACGGGAATGATATCCGTGGCGGGAGCATCGGCATGCGCCAACGGACTGAGATGGTAGGTGCGGGAATCGCCGACATTGACCACATAGGTCTGGTCCGAGAAGTCCTGATCATCGGCGTCACTGAACAAAGCAGCGCTGCGGGCGCTGGCGGAATCCGCATGATCTTGGGGCAGTACCAAACCGGAGCAGGTTGTGCCGGCCACGCCGCCAAGGCGGTCTCCCAGATCGAGAATGTCGTGCTGGGCCCGTGCCAAGGTGTCGTCGATATCCTGACGGGTGCGTGAAGGCATGGCGGCCAATTGTGCGAAATGCTGGGCAGCCAACTGGCTTGCCTGCTCGCCGCCTTTGCCGCCGCCCATGCCGTCACAGACCATGAACACGCCTTGTTGCGCGAATCCGGTGTCTTGGTTGTTTTTGCGCCTAAGACCCACGTCACTGGTCATCGCGATACGGATGGAGCCTGTGGTCATGACGCCTTCCCCTTCTTACGCGTGCGCTTGACATGCGTCGTGTGCGGCTTTGCTGCGTGCCCATTTGACAGTATAGCCACGCTTTTCAGGGAAAGTCGTGTACGTATCCTCCTGAAACGCGGCAAAGAAGCGAGCATTGCCTTGCGTAATTGGTCGACTCCTGTCCAATATGTGGTGGCTTGGCCCGATTCAATGTCTTGCCCCGAGAACGTGGCGTAGTCGGCTTCCCGGCCAAGCTGGATCAAAGCCTGGTCATCTGTGCCGAGTTGACGGGCGATGGCACCGGCCTGATCTCGACGAGTGCCCTTGGCTGTGATGCCGCTTTGCTCGGCAAGCATGCGTATGGCATTCCAACCTGCTGCCACACGGGCTTTCGGACTGCCATGCCGCCGCGCTCGTGCCAGCAGTATGGCCTTGAACATCAGAATCAGACCGCAGGCGATGAGTAGGGTCCACAATGGGCTGCCGTACAGGGCCACCTTGCGGGTCACTCGCCAGAACCGCGCCCAGAACAGGTTGGTCGGCGAATCATCGGCGTCGGCGCCGGCCAATGAGCTTTGGCCCTTGGCTTGCGTCTGATCGCGCAGCGGATCGGTCAACGGCACTGGTGGTTGCCGGACCAGCGTCTGCGGATTCGGCGGCGTCAGGTTCTGGTTTTCATCAGGCATCTTGGTCTCCTTGGGCGTCGGATAGAACGCCACCCATCCCAGGCCCTGCAATTTGATTTCCACCCAAGCGGTGACATCGTTGCCGGTGAATTCGATTTTGGTGCCATTGCCCGAGGTCTTCTCCGTGCGGGCATCGGTGATTTCGCCATCCTCGTTTTTCGGCAGGAAGCCCAGGACCACACGGGAGGGCAGTCCCAGATCACGAGCCATCAGTGCCATGGCGGAGGCATATTGCTCGGAGTCGCCCACCATGGCCGTGCCTGCCAGCAGCTTGTTGATGCGGTAGTTGCCATGGCCGGCATCGGAGGGATAGTCGCCTTCAAGTCCATGAGAGAACCATCCGGAGTCTTTCAATGTGTCGGCCAACGCCGTGGCTGCGGCACCGCCCGAGGACTGCCCGCCGGCAATGGACGTGGCCAGTTTGCTGGCCGAATCGGGAACATCCTGGGCTTCTGGTTGGGTGATGCGGGCCGCAGCCGCACTGCTGATCTGCTTATCGGTGGGATTACGGGCGATAATGCCGGATTCGGTATAGGTGAGG
Source organism: Bifidobacterium sp. RTP21102st3_E2_RTP21102_210122 (assembly GCF_040916945.1). Lineage (NCBI taxonomy): Bacteria > Bacillati > Actinomycetota > Actinomycetes > Bifidobacteriales > Bifidobacteriaceae > Bifidobacterium > Bifidobacterium sp. RTP21102st3_E2_RTP21102_210122. Next base: position 150,088 of record NZ_JBCPAN010000002.1, read on the forward strand.
CCTTTACGCGTGCCGGCGGGAATAATGGCGGAATCGGTATCCGTGTTGTAGTAAAACGTGTCATTGCCGTTGTCGGCATCGTTGGCGAAGCTCACGCCAGTGGCCGCTCCCGCCAGCGGCAGCCAGGTGTCGGTCAGTCCCTGATCGACGGTGAAGGTCGCAGTGAAGGATTTACCCTGCTCATCCGCCTTGATCGTGGTGCCCACGCGATGATAATTCGAGGAGTCCGTGGCTTCGGAAGAATCGGACAGGTTCCATACTGTGCCATCGAATCGATCCATCACCGCAAGTTTGACCGGTGTTCCGGCCGGCAGATTATGAACGGTCAGCAACACGTCTTTTTTGTGGTCCTTGATATAGGATCGCATGCCGCTGAGCGGGCTGGTGTAATCGTAGGGGCTTAACGGCGGATCGTAGCGGTCGCGCAGCACGAAACGGTCCTGCGGCACCAGCAACGTGCCCCCGAAAGCAAGGCCGGCAGCGAGCACGACGATGATCAGCGCGGATATCCAGCGCCCCCATTCCAGCAGTTCAAGACGCCAAGACAGCCAGATAATCAGCAGCAAGGCAAAGGCAATACCGCAGATGGCGCGTTGCCAGCCGCTGTCTGTGCCCAGCAGGGCACATACGGCCACGGCCGCCGCAAGGGGCAGCACTCCCACCAGAGACAACCATGCGTTGGCATTAATGGCAAACACGCCGGTGAAGAACGTAAGCCACAGGCCGATGGTCCATACCGCCATCAGCACGCCGTCTTGCGTGCCCAGAGGCGGATCGACGGAAATAATGTACTTGAACGAGCCAAACGTCATTTCCCAACCTGAACTCAAGGTCTTCAAGGTGGGAATCACGTAATGGGACGTAGTGGAACTCAGCGTTACCACCGGGCCGATGATGAATTGGGCAAACGCCAGAAACACGATTTGCCACCACAGTCGCAACGCCGGCAACATGCCCGCCAGAGCGATGATCGCGCCCAGCAAGGTGGCCGGTACAGCGGCAATCGCCCAAGTGGCCACGCCGCCGTACACGTCGATGAGATTGGCTTGCGCCAGCAACATCATCGCCGCTATGAGTACGAGGCTGGCGATTCGTTTGCCCCACGGCTGGCGACTGAGGCCCATGCCGCGAAGCACATTGCCTCTGGTCATCCAGATAACCGAATGTGTGGAGTCGGCCCAGGAGCCGGTGGTGGTGGAGGTCCCGGTGTACGTGCCGGAGGAAGTGCCGGTGTATGTGCCGCTCGATCCGGCGTACGCAGCGGTATTGGTATTGGTGATACTGGACTGGTCGAAGGTCATGCGAGCACCCCCATGATCAGCGGGAGATCATCGAGGTCGCCGATGGTGGCCAATGTGAAGTTGGCGAATCTTCTGATGCCGCGATTGGCGCCGGCGCTGGCCTGCAATACCACGCAGCTGGCCGATCGGGGCAAGGCCAAGGTCATGCGCTTGATTTGCTCGATGTCTTTCAGCGATCCAACAGTGAAAAAATAGAACGAAGCATCAGGACTGTGCTTCAGCGTGCCCTCGGCGAGATTCGGATTATCCTCACGATCAGGCTCTATGGCACTGGCGTTGTCGAGGAACTCCATGGCGTTGCGCGGCTGGCCGTGCGTGTTGCCCGCGTGGCAGAACAATGGACGATCCTGCAGCAGGCATTTGACGCCGATGGAGGAGTGGATGGACACCGCCATCTCGAATTCCTCGCCGTTGACGTATTCGTCCGGGTTCACGCTGATGGTCACCGAGGTGTCGGTGCGGCGCGTGGCCTCATATTGGCGAATCATCAACGTGCCGGTTTTCGCGGAGCTCAGCCAGTGGACGTTACGCACGTCGTCGCCCGGCTCGTATTCGCGCAATCCGTAGAAGTCGAGATCATCATCCACGATCTGGCCGGATGGTTGGCCTTCCAGGTCGCGGGGCACGCCGGCATTCAGAGTATCGAGACGCACGGTACGAGGGTGGATGAATACGGTGATGCGGTCGGCCAGCTCCTTTTCGTGACGCACCAGACCGAACGGGTCTCCCTTGCGGATGCGCAATGGGCCGATGGGCAGTATTGCGCGCGATACGGTACGGAACTCCACATCGGTTTGCTTGGATTGCCCGGGAGCCAGCATGGGGATGTTGAATCGTTCATGCGCATCGCCGATTGGCAGATATCCGCGTGCCGTGGTCGTCGGCGTTCTGCCGGTGTTGTCGATGCCGACGATAACGGATACGGTGTCTCCCACGGTCACGCGATGATTGGATACGACGATGGACGCGTGGAAGCGTGTGTTGCCGAGGGAAAGCACGATTGCCGCGAGCATCATCACCATCGCCACGATGCCGAATACGAGCAGCTCATACCAGCCCAGAAACGGGAACGCAATAAGGCATGCGATGCCTGCGCTCGTTACCGCCCAGCCCAAGGGCGAGACGTAGGATGCGAAGAACCGTCTGATGCGTCTTACCGCGCGCTTGAACATGCGTTCAGCGCGCCGGCGACGGCGTAATGCGGCGGATGTAGATGCCATGGTCGGATACCTTTCCGGGCCCTATCAGGAACCGATGGTGGGGGAGGGAACGTCTTCGAGCACCTGTGCGATCAGGCTTTCCGGAGTCGCGCCATCGAAGGTGGCTTCCGGAGTCAGCGTGATACGGTGTGCGAGCACGGCCACTGCAAGGTCCTTGACGTCATCCGGCACCACGTAGGCACGGCCATCGGCCGCGGCCCAGATACGGGCGCATCGGGTCAGTGCCAAAGCGCCACGCATGGAGGAGCCGACCGTGATCTTCTCGTTGTGGCGGGTCGCCTCGACGAGCCTGACGATGTATTCACGAATCGCATCATCCACATAGATTTCGGTGGCCACCTGACGCAGCCGCATGACATCGTCACCGCTCAGCACCGGGGAAATGGTCTGCGCACGGTCGGTGATATCGACCTGCTTGAGGATATCGACGGACACATCATGGCCCGGGTAGCCGATTGACGTCTTGATAAGGAATCGGTCCATCTGCGCCTCAGGCAGCTTATAGGTACCGAGCTGCTCGATGGGGTTCTGGGTTGCGATCACGATAAACGGCTGCGGCACATCATGTGTGACGCCGTCAACGGTGACTTTCTGCTCTTCCATAACCTCCAGAAGTGCGGACTGCGTCTTCGGCGATGCACGGTTGATCTCATCGGCCAGCACGATGGAGGCGAAAATCGGGCCTTCGCGGAACTCAAATTCTCCGCGCTTCTGATCGTAGAAAGTCACACCCACCACATCCGAAGGCAGCAGATCGGGCGTGAACTGAACACGCTTGAAACCGGTGGAAATGGAATTGGCCAAGCCTCGGGCCAACTGGGTCTTACCGGTGCCGGGGTTGTCTTCAAGCAGAATATGGCCACCGACCATCAGTGCGGTGACGCATTGCTTGATAGGGATGGTCTTGCCGATAACCACCTTGGAGACATTTTCGACCAGCGCATTGAAGGACTGCTGGAAATCCCGGACCTGAGCCGTGGGCTGGGGCAGTAGTCCGGAATTGATGCTGGCGGGCAGTGCCGATGCGGCTGCTTGCGCGGCTTTGCTCGACTGACGCTGCGGCTGGGATTGTGGCTGTGATTGCGCGGTGACCTGCTGCGGGATGGCTGGCGTCGATCCCTTGCGCGGCTTGAGCACGGTGCTGTCATCGCCCGCAGGAATGGAGGCGGCATCAGTAGTAGGAGACGGCTTTTCTGACGGCGCTTGTGACGGCCGCTGCGGCAGGTTAGGCAGCGCAACGGACTGCGGCGCCGACTCGGTGCTTGGGGTCGTGCCGGTGTGTGGTGCGGATGCCAGGTGCGTGGCGTCGGACAAGTGCGTGCTGTCGGATAGCTGCGTGCTGTTGGACAGGCGGGTCGTGTCAGACAACTGCGTCGCGTCATCGATGTTCTCGCTCATGGATGTTCTCCTACTGCTTGTGAATGGTGGTTGACGATATTGGGGTATTGCCGAAACCAAGAATCCAGGGGTTCTTGGCCAAAGTGGTGACATCGGTACCGGATTTGAGCGACTTGGTCCCCTCCGAGGAGTCAGAGGGACGTGTGCCCGCGACGCTGCCTCCGTCCGCAGTGTTGTCGAGACCGGAGTATCCCGGCCCGCCGGTGACTTTGACGCTCCACGCGTAGTTGCCATCGGCGGCCACGGTCAAGTCGGTGACATCCAATTGCTGGCCGGAGTTCCACGTGAACGGTTGGCCATTGATGATGATTTGTACAGTGGCCGACTTGCCATAGACATCAACCGAACCGCCGGTGACGTTAATGACGTGAGCGTTGTCTGACCAGCGCAGCTCCTGCGGTTTGTTGATTACAGCCTTCTTCTCATAGGTGTAAGGAGCGCCATTGTGCGGGCCTCCGGTGACGGCGTCGCTGGTAGCGCCGTTGAACACCTGTTGCACCGATGCGGTGTTGCATTTGGCCCAAGGACTCATTCGGAAGTCGAGTGAGTTCCGGTTAGTAGCTGTACCGGAATCGATGCCATCGGCAGTCACGCTGTAGGACTGCGCATGTCCCTGCTTGGTCCAATGCACGGTGCATGTACTGCCGGATCCGGTGGTGTAGACGTCAGTGGGCGGCTGGACCTTGTACTGCGGGACAAAGCTGCTCTTGCCCGTGCCGGAGGAAGCATCGCGCTGCGGCACCACGGTGGCCGTTACGGTGATTTCCCGGGTGTTCAAATCGTTCTCATTGATATCGAACGTAGCGCCACTGTCACTGCAATCGATGGTGTCCTTGACGTCTCCTCCCAAGGAAATTCGCCGGCAGCCGGCATTGCGGTTATTGCCGAGAGTGACTTTCGCCGTTACCGTGGTGTCGTCGTTCGACAACGCAATGTTCGGCGCATCCGGGTCTCCCCAGATCTTCTCTGACGGCGATGCGGCGGACTCGGCACTCCAATTGATTTTGTTATGGGCTTTGACGGTCGCCGTAATGGCGGTGCCATCGGAAATGTCGTTGTTGTTGAACGTAAACGACAGCTCGGTGGCCGTATTGCCGGTTTCCTTGGTCTGCGGAGCACCTGCACCGGTGACGGTCACTGAATAGTTGTCGACGGCGCTGAAATCACCGCTCGGCGCTTTCCACGTCACCTTGGCGGTTTTATTGCCACCTGTGACCGTAACATCGGTGGGAGCGGACGGCACCTTGTCCGGTGTGGCTTCGACGGCGGTGGACGGCTTGGACCAGCCGACGTCATTTCGCGCGGCGACGGTGAAGGAATAGGTTTTGCCGTTCTTCAGACCAGTGACCTGGCATGAGGTGACGGTACCGCAATCCTTCTCTCCGGTGACGGCACCGGTCCAACTGACCTTGTAGTTGGTGATCGGGCTGCCATTGGCGGCACCGGGCGTCCATGTGAGGCTGACCGCGCTGTCCTGCGGTTCCCCGGCTACGGGGGAGAGCAGTGGCGGCTCGGGCTTGTCGATCACGGACACGGTAATCGATGCGGTGACTTCACGATCCTTGGACTTGGTGCCGTCTTGCACGGTGACGAGCACGGTGTTCGTGGAAGCACCTACATCGGATGCGACGGCGATGGTGATGTTTCCGGAGGCATCGCATCCGGCGATGGCGAGTTTGGCGGCGTCATCCGCCTTGCAGCTGATGACGGTCAGCGAGGAATCGGGGAACGGATTGTACGCGCCGGTAAGCACGTTCACGGCATCGCTGGCACCGGCCTTGATCTTCAACGTCTTGTTGCCGACGCGTGTCAGCGGACGGGTCGAAGACACTACGCGCACGGTCACACCGGCATTCACGGTGCCCGCGCCGTATGCGATTTGCACGGGAATGGACGCGGTGGTGCCAGGAGCGGCATCCTTGGTGGCGGAAACCTGCAAGCTACCGGAACGGGACAGGTTTGCGGTGATTTGCCTGGATGATGAGCTTCCACCGGAATACGTGTATTGCTTTTCGTCGTCATACACGCCGGACGGTGCATGGGTGAGCGCCGTCAGATCAACGGTCTTGGGGTCCGCGCCCGCCTCGACATCAATAGTGGAGGACGAGAACGTGGGCGGCGGCACATCGCGGCCTATCACCGTGATCTGGAGAGTGATCACTGCGGAATTGATGATCTTGGTCTTATCCGATCCCTGCTTGCCATCCACAGCGGTAAAGGTAATGGAGGCGGGGCCTGCGTAGTCTTTTGCCGCAGTGAACTTCAGGGTCTTGTCGTTCACGTAGAAATCGGAGTTGGAAGCCTTGGTGGCGCTGACGGAATCAGCGCTTTCGATATACGGTTCCTTGCCGGCGCCGACGCGGACATAGTCATTGATGTTGATTTCAATGGTCTCGCGCGAGTTGACCTTCAATTCCGGTGCCTTGGGACGCAGCGTGGGCGGAAAGACACCATAGGCCGGTACCTGGATGAACGCGGTGGAGGTGATGTTGTATTTCGTATTGGTCACCGTGTAAGGCACGGCTCGCGCCTGTGACGTCAGGTCGACGGTGATGGTGGTCGAATGCTCGCCGCCCTTGACGTGAGCGTGAGCGCTGGCGGAGGGATGCACGCCGACCTTGAGCTCATTGGCTGTGCCGGAAGGATTGGCGATCCACTGGGAAACATCCACATCCACGGACTTCTTATCGATGGTGGCGGCGGACGGCACACGATAGTCGTAGGCGGTAGGCGGCTCGATGGCGGCACTCGGATCCACGTTTACCGTGAGGGTGGCCGTATCGGACAAGCCGGCCTTGTCTTTGACCGTGTAGGCGATATAGTCGGTGGTGGCGCTGCCGGGCGTGGTGAAGGAGATCATATTGTCTTTCACGCTCACCCCGTCGAGACCTTGGACCTCGACATGCTTGTCGACGGTCAGATTGGTGTTGTCGCCGGAGATGTCGTTCTGCGCGACCGGCACGGTTGCGGCCGTATTGGGCCTCAACGTGATTTCGTCATCCCTGGCGTATACGCCGGAGTCGGACGATCCTTGGAATACGCCCACGCGGATCTGCGCCTGTGCGCGCTGACCGGTCCAATCCTCCACGGCATAGGAGAAGGTGTCGGTGCCGGACGAATCCGGATACGCTTCATAGACCAAGTAGTCGGAACCGACTTCGGATATGCGGCCCAGCGTGGGTGCCTTGTTGCCCAGACCCAACAGCTGATCGTCGTCGCCATCCGTGTCTATGCCGGTCAGTGTGATGGGGATGCGGACCTTCTGCCCGGCGGCAACCTGCGCTTCGGCGTCATGCGGGGTTGGCGCGGCCTTGCTCGCTGCGTCGCTCTTATGCACGGTAATGGTGATATTGGCGGAAGCCACATTACCCAGATTGTCTTCAACCGTATAGGTGATGGGGAAGTTGCCGGTCTCGCTGGATGCTTGGTAGCGGACCGTGTCTCCAGAGACGAAGGCCAGACCCTTGAACGTCCCCTTGTCGTATTGCAGGTTGTTCTTGAGTTTGACCGTGGTGCCATCCGAGTAGGCCACATGGTCAAGCACATCCACGGACACGATGCCGTCGGTACGCACCTGGGCATTGATATTGCTGGCCTTGGGCACTGAATTCGAGGTGGCCAGAGCCGGCGGCTGCAACACGATGGTGCCCTTGGCGGTTCCGGAGGCGTTGGCCACGGTGTAGGTAAGGGCGACGGGCTTCGTGGGCACCTGACGCGCGGTGATATACACGCGCTTATGGCTGACGAGACCAACCTTGATGCCGGAGTCGGCCGGTGCGCTCACCGTGGTGACGGACAGCACACCGCCCATCGGATCGACGTCATTGGTGAGCGGCTCCACAATGGCGGTATTATCCGCGCCAAGCAGGGCGACATCGTTGGCGGCAACCGGTTTGGCGGCCTCGCCGGTGGCGGGCTGCACCTCGACTCGAGCCAATCCGGTGGCCGGAATCGAACCTTGAGTAATGATGTAGGGCACATAATAGGTGCCGGGATTGGTGGCCTTGAACGTCAACGACATATCCGCCGCATTGGTGGTCGTCGAAGCGCCGTTGGGCGTATCCACCTGAGTCAGTTGTGCCGGCTGCAAGGAAGTGCCATGCACATAAGAGGACAGCTTGACGACGGTATCCGTGTTGGGAACGGTGGTTTTCGCTACCGGGTCGATGACCGCGGCCAAGGTGTTCGCGGGCTTGACCGAGAAATACACCATGCCGGTGCCGGTTGCCGTGCCGTCGGAGACGGTGACCTCGACGCCCACACGTCCCGACGCCAGCGCACCGGTGTTGAACGTAAGCTGGCCGTCGGCTCGGGTGGACACCTGCACCTGGTCGGTGTTCTGGGCCACAGCGGAGACCAGAGTGAGCGGGTCTCCATCCGGATCGTTGAAGCTGCTCAGCGCATTGGCGGTATAACTGGCTCCCTGCTCCACATCGATCTCGGGAGGAGTGTCGAACTGTACGGGAGCGTGGTTGCCTCCATCATTCAGGGTTACGGTCACCGTGGCGGAAGAGGTCTGGCCGCGACCATCGGAAATATCGTAAGTAAAGGTAACGGTGCCTGCGGATGCGGCGGAGGCATCGAGTTGCAGATACCGGCCGTCGTAAATCGGCGAAATGGTGACGTCTTTGTTGTTTGGTGCGCCAACCTTGGTGATTTTCAGTACGGAACAATCGGTCTGCTCGTCATTGCGCAGCGCGTCGAGAATCTGTTCCGAACCGGCTCGTGCGCCGATTTCATCATCCTCGGCTTTGATTTGGCCGGATTGTGCGGAACAGGTCTTGGAGAAGTCGTGGTGGTTGTTGGCCGAGTCGTTGTTCTGCTGTTCTTTCTCGGTCTGCTCGGTCTGTATTTTGTTCCACTGTATTTTGATGACTTTGGTGGAATCCTCAGGGTTCCACACATTGCCGTTAACCGTGTCGTTGAGCACCACAAGGCGATGGTTGGTGCGGAACACCAATTCGGAAGTAGTATTGACGGATTCGAGGGTTTGCGGCTTGACGCTGGTATCCGTGGGGGAGCAGGCGCGAATGTAGTTGCTGGCCTTCTGGCTCCAAGCCGAGTACACGCAGCCCTTGGACGATACCGGTCGTGCCGGATTCGCCTTGCCCCCGTTGGCTATGAAATTCGCCTTGGCATTGGACTTCAACGGGATAAGCGCAAGGCCTCTCGGTGATGCCGCGGCCACCCAATCGGACTGTATGTCATCGGTGGGAGGCTCCTGAAGGGTGAGGGTGCCGGTCGTGTCGACATCGACGCGGCCGCCCTTGAATATGACGGTTTTGCCGGTTGCGATTACCGGCGTGCTCCCGATGACGGTAAAGCTTTCAACGGTCTGCTGCTTGCCGTCGGTCAGCGATTCGAGGGTTTTGACGTTGGCGCTGCTGGGATTGTCAAGACGCAGCACCATACCGTCGGATGGACGGTATCCGTAGACTTTGCCATCGTGGGTTACTGCGATGCGCCCGCCCTCGCCCAGCTTTATTTTCGGATCGGAAGTGGTGGGGGTCACGGAATCAAGGTTTTCCGACAAGCCGGTCCACACATTGCCGGTCTTCTCGTTGATCAGGGCTGCGGTATCCCCGCCGACCACAGTGGTGGTGCTGGCTTTGATGTCGGTCTTGACACCGGTGCTGACCGTGGATGCCTTGATGGTGGAGGCTTTGGTCGTTTCGGTCAGGATGGTGTCGCCATTATGCTGTGCGATGTCGAATCGTGGGGCGGAGGAGGAGACGCCGGCGTCGGCCTCCTTGTTCTTTACGTTGAATCGTGCGGCCTTCTGGTTTTTCAGCGAAGTGACCCATACGGTGCCATCGTCCAGTTGCACATGGCGGCGCGTGACGGTGCTCATGATCACCGCGCCGGCAACAAGTCCCAGAAGCAGCAGGAGCGTGATTACGGGAACCGTCCACGTATGCCTTTCGGAGGGCATAAGGCGGCGCAAAGCCGCGCTGATGCGTCGGCGACGATCGTATGACTGGGACGATGTGGCCATCTGAACTCCCTGACCCCTGTTTTCTCTGGTTGCTGGTGTAATGACAACGCTTTACGGTTCCGATACCTGCCGTTCCTGTTGTCCATTTGGTGAATTCGCCGCTGCTGGGCGCACGTCTGATGCGATACGCAATGCCAAGGTGGCATGCCCGGCAGTGGCGAGCGGATCATTCTTGCGGCTTGGCCGCACAGGCGATGGCGGGGCTGACGGACATCTGGCGGTTCTTGCGCACAATGGACACCTGAATGCAGGTCTGCGAGCCTTCCTGCGCGTTGACGGTCACCGTGGGATCTGACGTTGTGACGGTTTGCGCGCTCTGGTCGGTATTGCTGCCCTGCACTATGGCCCACGCATAGGTATCACCGCTTTGCGGGTCTGGATTCGTCCAGGTGAACGTCACGGATGACCCATCCGCCGCATAGGTGCCGTTCAGATTCTCCGGGGAAGGAATCTGGGCGTTCGCGGTATCGGTGATCACGTCATCCTGATTATTGCGGTTGTTGTCATCATCCTTGGTGCCGGGCGTCGCCACCTGTTTGGTATCTGATCCGGTGGCGCTGTCCATGCGGGGAACGACCACGAAGGCGAATATCAGTGCCGCTGCGGTGATCGCCGCAAGTATACCGACGGTAATACCCACCGGTTTGACCCATCGCCGTGACGAACGGGTGATCTGATCTCGCTGGTCCGTGGCCCGGCGCCGACGCTCGATGTCTTTGGGATAGGCCGGCATCCCTTCCACGGTAACGGGAGTGGCATGCCCGAAATATGCGAATTGCACACGCTGCATGGCACGTGCGAACTCCAACGCGGAGTAGTACCGCTGGTCGGGGTCCTTGTTCAGGGCCCGGCGCAGCACCGCTTCCACATCGGCCGGCACGTCGGGGCGGTTGAGGCGAGGCAATGGCTGGTTGACGATCAGCGAAATCAGTTCCGATTGCGAACGCGGGTGATAATCGTGCTGGAATGGCGAGCAGCCGACGAACATGGCGTACAGGGTGGCCGCCAGTGAATAGATGTCGGCGGCTTCCGAACCATTGGTCAGATGCTGAAGCACCTCAGGCGGTGCCCACGGCGGCGAGAATCCGGTTTCGGTGCGGTCATACACATCGGTGGAGATACCGAAATCACCCAGAACAGGCAAGCCCTGCGAGGTGATGAGAATGTTGCTGGGCTTGATGTCGTGATGGATGATATTGCTGCGATGCGCGGTGAACAGCGCGCTTGACAGCTTGATGCCGAGGTCGAGTACCTGCTCGCAGGTCATGGACCGGGCCTTCATGATGCTGTTGTAGGTGCCGCCCGGCGCATATTCGATGACGATGTAGCCATGGCCATCGGAGGTGACGCCGGCACCATATACCGGCAGAATGTACGGGTGGGATGACAGCTTGGCCATGAAGTTGGCCTCGCGGTTGAACAGGGCAGCGGCCCGTGGGTCAAGGGTTTTGGCGCTGGCCTTTACCGCCACCGGGCGTGCGGGCATACGCTGGTTATATAGGTACACCGTGGCGGTGGCACCGCTTCCCAACATCTGGACGAAATCATATCCGGGCAGCTTCGGCGGTCTCATCGGAATGTTGTCCATCTGTTCCCTCCCTCCTTGGAAAATGCGCTCTCCCTGCATTCGTTCTACAGGATACCGTCAAGGGTACGATTCTTCGTCGGGTTCGGTAAAATTTTTCCCTCTGTGACGGTCGGGTTTAGGCTGGAGCCATGATGACGAGACTTGAACCTGGAACAGTGCTGGACGGCATCGACCGTGATGGAGCGGCGAGGCTGATTGTCGGCACGCCTGGAAGCGGCAAAACTGAATTCGCCTTATCGGTGTTGATGGCGGGGCTGCGCCGCTACGGTGGCACGCAGGCGGTGATGGCCGTATCCGGCCGTGTGGCCGCCGACGCATTGGGCAATCGGGTGATTCGTGAGCTCGGGTTTTCCGTGCAGGCCAGGCCGGTCACCACGCTGGGTGCCGTGGCATTCCGGGCCATATCGGCTTCGCGCGAGGGAACTGGATTGCCGTCGCCTCGATTGCTGAACGGTGCGGAACAGGATGCTTTGCTGCGTCAAGTCATGGCCGTGCATCTGCGCCATGCCGTAGCGGGAGATGATTGCGGCACCTGTGATTTGCTGCGCGTCTACTTTGCCCAGGATGACTGGGCGAGACTCATACGCGATGCCGGTGCCGGCGAGATGCCCGGCTCGGCCGCTTCCGCACAATCAAGCCTCTCGCAACAAGGGTCGGATTCGCCGTCTCCGACGTCGGCAGGCGGCTCGACCAGCGCGGATAGGTTCACGCGAGGTATTTCAGATGCGTTTATCAGCCAGTTGCGCGATATGCTGGCCCGATTGGATGAGCTCGGTGTAGGCGTTCACGAAGAGCCACGTCTCTTGGACGCCGTGACGGAGGACGCGCGATTGTCGGTGCAATGGCGTTTGGCTTTCGCGTTGCGCCGTGAATATATTGCAGCCCAAAGCGCGGTATATCCGGGGCAATACCGTTTGGATGCCTCGTATTTGCTGGTGGCAGGCGCTCGTGTGGTGCGTGAGGCATTCGCCGCCGATCACGCGGATGATTCCGACCGGCCTATGTGTGTGGAGGCGTTGGGCTTGCCCCGGCTGCTGGTTGTGGATGATGTTCAAGACACCACGCTGGCCGGCATGCGCTTCTTGGAGGAGTTGGGGAATGCCGGCGTCAAGTTGGTGCTGGTCGGCAACCCGGATGAATCGGTGCAGACCTTCCGCGGATCGTATCCGGAATATCTGATGCGCCGTGCCGTGGAAGGGCGGCTGAAGGCCAAGGAAGAACAGCTGGTTGGCGGCAGTGCCGTCGCTGATCAGTCGCACATGACGATGGCTGATGTGATCGCGTCTCGTATTTCGCTGTCGATTCCCTCGCCGGAAGACGAGCCGCTGCCTCCGGCCGAGCGTCCCGGCAAGCTGACCGCCATACTGGGCGGAGTCGATGCAGCGAATTATCAGGCGGACGGCACGGTGACCGCCGGCCTGTACCGATCCTCACGTGAGGAGCTGGATGATGTGGTCTGGCGCATCAAGCGGGCGCATCTTGACCGGCATATTCGGTGGAACGACATGGCGGTCATCACCCACGACAATGCCGCCGTGCGGCTGTTCGGCGAACGACTGCGCCGAGATGGTGTACCGGTGCGGTATTCGTCGGTCACCCGTCCTTTGAAGGACGAGACTTTCGTGCAGGGATTGTTCGCGCTTGTGGAGCTTGCCCGATTGCGTGCCGAGGGGATGGCGGAATGCCAGATGACGTTGGCTTCCTGCGCGGCATATATAAGGACTAGAGTGGCCACGTTGATGAACGGCCCGTTGGTGAGTGCCGGGGCCAAACCCGGTCAGGGGCGTCCCGCAAGGCTTGCGCCGATCGAATCGGCCATGGGGTCGTTGGAGTCGCTGGCGCATCTCGCCACGGATGATGCCATGCTGACCTCTCTGACGACGGCATGGGAAACATTGCGTGAAACATACCATGAAACACGGCGTGAAACAGGTCGTGAAACATCCTCGTCAGTGGTTTCGACGTCAGCGGTTTCGTCGTCAGTGACTTCGTTGCCAGTGTCTGTCGAAATACTCGGTGAACCGTCCGGCGATGACTTGGCCTTTGGCGTTGACGCGCTGTACGTGATGCTTGCCATTGATGATGCCGCCGCGCCGGCGCAGGCTGCGCTCGCATCCATCCACGCGGTGCTCGGCAACGACCCTCAGGCCCGCGCTTTTGCGAACCTGTGGCATCTGGTGGGCAGCGTTGCTTCCGGCTTGGAGCGGCTGCCGGCAAGCCAGCGCGTACAGCCGCGCTATGCGCTGTCTGTTGCGTGGAACGCCACCGGTCTGGCACCGGTCTGGCAGCGTGCGGCATTATTCAACACGGCAGAGGGGCGTACGGCCAATGACCGGCTGGACGCGGCAATGCGCCTGTTCCAGTTCGCCGATGATTCCACCGCCAGTCGAGACATCACGTCATTCATGGCACAGGTTCGGGGCATGGAAGTGCAGGCCGATTCCTTGGCCCACATAGGACCGGTGGAAGACGCGGTGACATTGACTACGCCGGCAGGCGCGGCCGGACGCCACTGGGAATATGCGTGGATACCGGTGGTCCAGCAAGACGTGTGGCCGAACCTCGCCGGGCGCAACACCATGTTCGGTGGTGAAGACCTTGCCGAGCTCGTGCTGAGGGGAGCGCTTGAAGAAAGCGACAAAACCGGGCATGATCCGCGGTTCGCGGCTGTATTGTCGGGCGAGAAGAAGAGTTTCCTGGTCGCGCTGACCCGTGCACGGCGAATCATGATCAGCGCGGTATGGAACGACAGCATGAGCCCCTCGGACTTTCTCTTCGGGTATCTGCCGGAATACTATCCGCGCAACCGGCAACAGGCGCCTTTCACCACAGTGGGGGCACATGCGGGATTCGCCGAATATGATCTGGCCGGATTGGACGCCGACCCACGTGGGTTGGTCAGCGCCGCCCGCGCGGTTCTGGCCACTGCTCAACCGCAGCAGGCTGCCGCAAAGGACGCCGCGATTGCGTTGACACTCCTGTTAGAGCATGGTGTGCGCGCCGCAAATCCGCAGAGCTGGGCGTTTGTGGAATCGCCGGCCCAATCGGATAGCGCGTCATCTGGCGGTGCGTCATCTGGCGGTGCGTCATCTGGCGATACCTCATCTGACAGTGCCTCATCCGACAGCGCGTCATCTGGTGGTGTACAGCCTGACGGTATCCAAACAGGGAAAGGCAAGACGGATGCGCAGGCCGCGCCCATGGTCACCTTATCTCCATCGGCGGTCGACAGCCTATGGGCGTGCCCGGTGTGCTGGATGCTGGAGAACCGGTTCGCCGGTCCTCGCCCCATCTCCGTGGCCACCAGTTTCGGAACCCTCATCCATGCGGTTGCGCAGCAAGGCAGCGAGGAAGGGCTGGACCATCTTTCCCACAATGCCCAGGCGTTGGCCGCACTGGGCTTGGACTCCACGGCCGGCGCGGAACGTCGCATCGAGGCTGTCTCGGCACGGCTTAATGCCATCTATCAGAGCAAACGTCCTGATCCGAATGCCATAGCCGACACCCGGAACCGCTATGAGGCCACCCGTAAGGACGAGTCCGCGGCGGATACCCTGCGCAACATCGCCGATTACTTTGTGCGCAGCGACGCCGATCCGGAAACGTATCTTGGCAAGAACTCCAGCAACTTCAGCATTGGCGCATTGGCCGGTGCCGAATGCGAACGGGAGTTTGCCGCACGATTCGATGTGCGTGACATACTCGACGCATACAATGCCGTGCCCGGCCTGCACCCAATCGGTCGGAACACGCTGGTCCGTCTGATGGGAGCACTGGTCGGAGGGTGGCCGGAAGGCATGGACGAGCATCTGACCGTGAGACTGTCCGGGCGCATCGACCGTATGGAAACCCGCGTACTCGCAGACGGCGGCGAATGCATTCGCCTCATTGACTACAAAACAGGCAGAACGCCCACGGTCAAACAGATTTTCAATGATTTGCAGCTCGTGTGCTATCAGCTTGGCCTCGTGTTCCCCGAAGACGGGCCGCGCGGTGCCAAGGCACTTGCCGCAATGCCGCATATCAGCCAAAGCGTGCTATTCCATGTCGGGCAGAATGCGGCACCAGCCAGAAGCTACGCTCCGGAAGGTGCCTTCCAGCCGCCGCTGTTCACTGATGGCTCGTTGAATGCCGAACCGTTCACGCCCCGATACTGGTATAAAGACCCCAACCGTTTCTTCGACATACCCGCCATAGATCCGGCTACTCCTCCCGAAGGTGTGAGTGCCGAAGCGTGGGCGCAATTCGCCGCGCTCGCCGGTACGCAGACGTTATGGTCGCTGACCATGATCGCCCGCGTATTCTATGCCGCGGCGGCCAGCAGATCAGCCATCATCGAGGCCCATCCGCAAGACACCCATATCGGATTCTGCCGTATGAAGAACGTCTGCCCTGCCTGTGCAGGCCAGATCGACACGATTTTCGAAACGAGGCAAGCATGAGCACGTTCACTCCCAGTGCGGAACAGGCCGCCATCATCGATGCGCCAGTCGATGCTGACGTATTGGTGGTTGCCGGTGCCGGTTCCGGCAAAACCTTTACGATGACCCAACGCATCATCGCGCTTATCAATCGAGGTGTGGCACCTGAACGCATCCTGGGCCTGACCTTCACACGCAAGGCCGCAGGCGAACTGCTGGAACGCGTCTCCGCCGCAGTGGCCGGTGATATGGCGGGCTCTACGACCGCCACGGTGTCTGATCGGGCATTCCTCAAGCCGGCCATTTTCACGTATGACGCCTTCTTCCAGACCATCGTGCGCCAATATGGACTGCTTGTCGGATTCGATCAGAACACGCAACCATTGAGCGCAGCCGGAGCGCTTCAACTGGCCACCGAAGTCATCGACAGTCACATGGATCTGGCGTTCAGTGAGGATTTTGGCGCCTTCTCCAGTTTGGCGAACCGTGTTCTGGCGTTGTCGGATGCCATTGGCAGTGCCATGATCGGTGCCGGCTGCACCAGCTTCGATGATGCGATCAATCGAGTACGGCAATGGGATTCGGCATTCATCAATCGATTGCAACAAGCCGTTGCAGATGAACCCATGCCCGAGGACGAGCCGAAAATCCCCAAGATCAAACGACTGAAGAAAGATACCGACGCCAGCTGGCAAGCCAAGCTCGATGACCGTGCCGAACATTTGCACGCCCGCTGCACCTATCATTGCGGTGCGCTGCTGGAGACCACACGCAAACGCGATATTCTGCTCCAGCTGGTGGAGGCCTATGCCCAAGCCAAGCGGGAACGCAATATGGCCGAATTCTCCGACTTCACCATTGCCGCGTATCAGCTTATCGAGCGCTTCCCCTCCATCGGAGAGCGTACGCGCCGCAGGTACAGCCACGTGCTGCTCGACGAATATCAGGACACCTCCACCACGCAGGCCGCTCTGCTGGCAGCACTGTTCCACGTGGATGCGTCACAGAGGTCCGCCGTCAACGCGGTGGGTGATCCGTTCCAGTCGATTTACGCATGGCGTGGTGCCAGCCCTGGTGCATTCCGTATGTTCCAGCAAGATTTCCACCTGTCTGCCGGATACAAGCCATTCCCGCTGTCCGTCACCAGGCGAAACAGCCGTATAGTGCTCGAAGCCGCCAATAATCTCACGCTGCCGTTGCGCTCCAATCCGTCGCGTCCTTCCAGCTCATTGATGCGTGAGGTCGATGTCTCATCGCTCGACCCCATGCCTGATGCCCCCGAAGGAACATTGGGAGTACTGGGCTTCGCCACGGCCGGGCAGGAGATCGACGCCGTAGTGCGTTTCTGCAAGACGGCCATCGCACGGCACCGTTCCGCAGCCGAACAACAGGAACAGATGCCGGGCGAACAGAAAGCGCCGGTCGCCGTGCTGTTTCGGTCCAAATCACATATGCCCGAATATCAGGCGGCATTGGAACAGGCCGGATTGACCACATTCGTGGTCGGCTATTCCGCGCTGTTGGAACGTCCGGAAATCCGCGATCTGATGGCGTTGCTGCACGTGGCCGCCGACCACACCGATACGGGATCGCTGATGCGCTTGCTGGCCACGCCACGATTCACCATGTCCGCAGCGGATTTGACCATGTTGGCCCGTTTTGCTGAAGAACAGAACACGGAACAACGCTTCCAAGCATTGGTGCAGGCCGGCCTTGCCCAACCGGATACACCAGCGAATGAATGGGCGGCTGTGGTGCGTGAGTACCGCGATCAGGTGGCCAATGCGGTATTCCTGCCAGACGTATTGCTACGCGGCGACCTGGTAAAACTGCTTGAACGGTTGAGCGCACACGGGCGCAACGCCATAACCCGGGCCGCGGTGATGCTCCGTCAGGTGCATGATGCCGTCGGGCGGCCACTGGGCGACGTGATTCGCGCCGGCATAGAAGCGTTGGATCTTGACATCGACACCGTATTGGCCGGTGTGCTGCATAATCCGCAGCACCGCGCCAATCCCGCTTTGGCGCATATGCCTATGGATGCGATTGTGGATTTGGTGGATACGTACACGCAAGAGATTGCCGCTGAGCAAACTCCCTCGTTGCATGGGTTCATCACATGGGTGGATCATCTGGCTTCGGTGGAGGATGAAGCCGCCAGTCTCCCCGACGCTCCGGTGGATGTGGAACTGATGACCGTACACCAGTCCAAAGGGTTGGAATGGGATGCCGTTGCGGTAGTGGGGCTTACCGCCGTCGGATTCCCCAGCAATCAGGGCGACCATCTCAAGATCGTGCTGGACGAGCACCATACGGGAGGCACCGAGCAAGGTCACTGGACCGCACCCGAATATCATGAGACCGCCGACTCCTGGCTCACCAACCCCACCGCCGTACCCGTGCCTATGCGTGCCGATGCCGGCATTCTGCCGCGATTCCCCCATGATACCGATGTGGAAGCCGACCCCATCGCATCGTTGGCGGCTTTGGATGATGTGGAGCTTATTGATGATGAAGTGTTCGGCTCCATGCGCGAATTCGGCGATGGCGTGGAAGAAGTGGATGCATCCGGCTGGTATTTGACGCAGGCGGAGGAATATGGGCGCCGGCTGCATGCCGACGAACGTCGATTGATGTATGTGGCGCTTACCCGTGCGCGAGAAGATGCCCTGATGACCTATTGCGCCTATACGGGCGAATCCGGGCGGGACCCGTCAGTGGTGCCCAAAGGCTCTCGCGCCGCTCAGCCATCCAATTTCTGGCTTGAAGTGCATGACGCGCTCCAAGCCCGTGAACATGCGATATCGGCTCAGGACTGTGTGGAACGGCTGCAAGCCGCCAATGCCGGGAAGCCCATGCTGATCTCGGCGCAAGGCGAAGCGATTGCCACTCCCGAAGGGTTCTTTATCGGAGAGCATGCCGCGGCATACGGTGACGCCGTGGTGGGGGAGGCATGGCAGACGCCGATTACGCAGACGGATGCCGCTGTCGAATTGCCGTGGCCGGCTACCCTCAGCGACGCAGTGCATGAACAGCTGTCACGTGGCATCGATGTTATCGCCGCAGATTCCTCGTCACTTGAGCAGCACCAAGACGCCGGTCCACTGCTGCAACGGGCGCAATTGCTGGTGGACGACGCCGATTTGATGGCCGATGCCGCCAGCGGCCAGTCGCTTGATGAGGCAGTCAAAGCCAAGGCGCAACGCGTTCTGGCTGCAGGACGCCAGAACGTGACAAGCCTGCAAGCCCGCGTAGGTGGCATGAACGAACGGGAGGAGCGCCTCTACTGGCGTAGCATTATCCGCCCGATTCCGCGCATATCGTCTCCGGCGGCCGAGGCCGGCACGCAGTTCCATGCGTGGGCTGAGCAATTCATCAATGCCGGTAAGCCGGATGAAGCGGTACTGGCATATGAAGCCGAATCAAGTATGCCGCATACAGGTCAGGATGCGGGATTCGTTTCCCGGGAAGCCATGTTGGCCGATTTGGCCGAACGGGAGCGGCAATGCCGCAAGCCATCCACACGGCAGCCCGCTGTCCCACAGCCCACGGCTCAACAATCCGCATCCGCCGTATCCGCCGCCTCCGCCACTTCCATAAGTAGCGACAATGCCACCGAGTCCAAGCTGGTGGCGTGGCAGCGCAGACTGGCCGAATCATCGTGGGCCAAGCGCATCCCGGCGTGGACGGAGCGTGCCATCGTCGTGGACGTGCCGGGCGTGGGCCTGGTCAATGGCAAACTCGATGCGGTATTCATCGGTGGACTTGACCCGTCCAGCACCACCGCACGCTTTACCGTGGTCGACTGGAAAACCGGTCGTCGGCCCACCAAGCCAGACGACATCACCCGCAAACTCGCCCAGCTCGACATGTACCGACTGCTGCTGGCAGCGGTCGAAGGTGTGGAATTGGACAGTATCGACGCCACTCTCTACTATGTCAGTGAGCCCGACGAGGGCTTGCGCGAGCTTCACGCCCGCGCGAAAACCAAACAGGAAATCCTTACCGAGTTGAGCTCCGGCATTCCCGAACAATCTGACAACGACTGAGCCCAAAGGCTCATGACCTGTACAGCATCGGACGGCCTTCACCGGCGGAGAGACCTTATGCATCGCAAGGCATCTCCGACGATGAAGACGACTGGCCACGTACCGGTCCGCGGTTGAAACGCGCCGCGTGACGTTGCTTGGGAACCGCTACCCCTCGGATGGCACGTGTGGGCGGGCGCACGTGCCGGACAACGCACCAGTAAGGAGTTATTGTGTCCACGACTCGCGCGGTTTCGAAGTCGTTCGCTGCCCACTCGCCCTATCGGCGCCTGTTCATGCTGCCCGGAGCCAAGGCGTTCTGCCTGTCCGGTGCGGTGGCACGATTGCCGATCTCCATGATGAGTCTCGGCATCGTTCTGGCGCTCAACCATCTCTACGACAATTGGACCATCGCCGGCACCATGAGCGCCGCCTATGTGCTGGCCATGAGCTGCGTCACCCCGTTCTACGCCCGCGCCTTCGACCGTTTCGGCCAAGCCCGCGTGGGCCGGCTTGCGCTCGCCGTGCAGATCGTGGCCATGCTCGCCTTCGCCTTCGCGGCGTTGGTGCGCGTGCCGATTCCGCTGCTGTTCGCTTTGGCCATCATCATGGGTCTGACGCAGTTCTCATTCGGCGCATTGGTCCGAACCCGTTGGTCCTATGCGTTGCGCGGTGTGGAAGATGGCGAACAGCTGCTCAACACGGCCTACGCCATGGAAGCCGCCATTGACGAGATCGTCTTTATTCTGGGGCCGATTCTGGCGGCTTGGCTGGCCACCTCCGTGCATCCGGTATCCCAACTGTTCGTGCCCACCGTGGCATGCGGCATCGGCGGCACCATATTCTTCTCGCTGAAATCCACCCAGCCGCCGGTCATCGTGGAACAGGTCAGCGTGGCCGCGCACGATGACGGCAGCCCCGCTGCAAGCGAAGATGCCGACCAGCTGACCCTGCGCCAACTCAAACGCAGCGGTGCCAAGCCCAAGAGTGTATTGCTCTATGCCGGCGTACTGCCGTTGCTCGCCGTGTTCATCGTGTTCAATATGAGCTTCACGTCCTTCGACGTGTCCATTACCGCCACCATGAAATCCATGGGACTTGAGCCCTTCCTCGGTCTGCAATTGGCGATGTTCGCGGTCGGCTCGTGCATCGGCGCGCTGGTGTTCGGCTCTTGCCAACTCAAAGGCTCCCATTGGGCGCATATGGTGATGTTCCTGTCGCTGCTGACCGTCGGCTACGTGTTCTTCCGGTTGTCAATGGACAATCTCATCCTGCTGGGCGTCTTTGAAATCCTCGCCGGCCTGACCGTCTCGCCGACGTTCGCCACCGGCAACCTCATCGTCAAGGATCTGGTGCCGGCGGAATCCCTGACCGAAGGACTGAGCTGGGTAACCACCGCAGGCACGGTCGGCACGTCGATCGGCTCGTCCGTGGCCGGCATTGTGCTTGACGCCTCCAACCCTCATGTGGGCATGATGCTGCCATTCATCTTCACGCTGGCGTCCGTGCCATTGGCGTTGGCCGGATGGGCCTTGGCCAAGCGGCGTGGGTGAAACGGGATCGGGCTACGCCCGATGGATGGTTGGCGGCTTCGCCGGGGTCTCTCCCTCAGTCCGCTTCGCGTCCAGCTCGAACGCAATTAATGATGGCTTTCAGCCAACTGAATTATTGCTCACTGTCGTTCGCCCTCACCTAAAAACGCCTCCGGCGTTTTCTTCACGGTTCGGCTCATCAGAGGGAGCTCGACTTCACGGTTCGGCTCGTCAGAGGGAGCTTGATTCTGTGGACGGGGTATTGGCGTGAGGGGCCTGCGGTGATAGGCTGATTGCCGATTGGAAAACGTCCCGGGTACATTGCCGGGCAGGTACGGGTAGACAGGGAAGAAGACATGATCAAGGTTTCGGTGGTCGGAGCAAAGGGCCGCATGGGCTCGCACGTGGTCGAAGCGGTGAACAACGCCGAGGATACGCAGCTGGCGCTCGCATTGGATGCCGGCGACGACCTGACCCAGATCACCACCGACAACACCGATGTGGTCGTCGAATTCACCGTGCCGTCCGTCAGCCTGAACAACGTGCTGACCCTGATCGGCCAAGGCGTGGACGTGGTGGTCGGCACCACCGGCTGGACCGACGAGAAACTCGCCCAGGTCAAATCCGCCATCGCCAACGGTCCGAAGCCCGAAACCCAGAAGGTCTTCATCGCACCTAACTTCGCGATCTCCGCCGTACTGGCCGACTACTTTGCCACCAAGGCCGCGAAATACTTCGAATCCGCCGAAGTCATCGAACTGCACCACCCCACCAAGGTGGACGCCCCCTCCGGCACTGCCATCCACACCGCCCACGGCATCGCCGAAGCGCGCAAGGCCGCAGGACTCGCCCCCGTGCCGGACGCCACCGAAACCGATGGCGGCTCACGCGGCCAGGTGGTCGACGGCATCCACGTGCACGCCGTGCGTCTGCGCGGCCTCAACGCCCACGAGGAAGTGCTCTTCGGCAACGCCGGCGAGCAGCTGACCATTCGGGCCGACAGCTTCGACCGCACCAGCTTCATGCCCGGCGTCCTGCTTGCCGTGCGCAAGCTCGCCGGCGACGCTCCGGCTGGCCTGACCATCGGCCTCGACCACTTCCTCGACCTGTAATCGACCCGCAGTCGACCAGTAGTTGCCCCCGCATTTCAGGCAGGGAAGCGCGCCGGGACGCGCATCACGGCATTGCCACCGGCTCCGGCCATAATGCCACGCATTCAGCAACAATCAAGGTACGTAGTATAAGAGTCCACAATGGGAAGTACGGTAAACACTATGAGCGAGCATGACATGCACCTTCTTGATTCAGCACCTTTCGGCCGCATTCTGCCGGCTATGGTCACCCCGATGAAATCCGACGGCAGCGTCGATTTCGCCGCCGCGCAGAAGCTCGCCAAATACCTCGTCGCCGATGGCGCGGATGGTCTGGTGGTCAATGGCACCACCGGCGAATCGCCCGTCACCCATATGGATGAGAAGGTCGAGCTGGTCAGGGCCGTCAAGGAGGTCGTCGACGTTCCGGTGATTTCCGGCGCCGGCTCCAACGACACCGCACACACCGTGCGTATGGTCGAACAGACTCAGGAAGCGGGTGCCGACGCGGTGCTCGTCGTCATGCCTTACTATTCCCGCCCCTCGCAGGACGGTATCGTCGGCCACTACAAGGCCGTCGACGAATCCGCCGAAAAGCCGATCATCGTCTACGATGTTCCCGGCCGTACCGGCTTGAAGGTCAAGGTCGGAACCTACGACCGACTGGCCGAACTTGAACACGTCAAGGCTGTCAAGGACGCCACCGGCGATCTTGCAGCCGCAGTGGAGAAGCAGCAGCGCACCGGCCTCGCCTGGTATTCCGGCGATGACGGCCTGTTCCTGCCGTTCCTCTCCATCGGTGCCGTCGGCATCATTTCGGTGATTGCCCACGTCGCCTCCAACCCCATGCAGCAGCTTGTCCAGGCATTCGATCGCGGCGATATCACTACCGCCCGTCGCCTCGCCAACCAGCTCGCCCCCCTTGTCCACGCGTTGAATGGCGACGGCTATCAGGCCGTCATGGCCAAGGCTGCGCTCAAGGTCAAGGGCGTTATCCCCTCCACCACCATGCGTCTGCCGAACATCGGTCCCGACGCCACTCAGCTTGACAAGGCTGAAGAGGGCATGCGCGCTGCCGGACTGCTGTAAGCCCGAAACGCTGCATACGGGTTGCCAGCCCGCCGCCCCTGCATGACAGAGCAGAGGCACCACAACAGAAATCCCAAAAAGGTTATGGCACAAGAACAAAAGAAAACAAGCAAGAACACGAATTCTCGCCGTCGCGGTTCCGCGCGCGGCCGCAACGCCAACGGATCCAACAGCCGTACGCCGTCCCGTAAGATCAACGCCACCCGGCAGGCCACCGCACCCCAGCAGGATGCCGTGCTGATCGCCCCGCCGAAGTACCGCAAGGGCTCCATGCGCATCACGCCGCTCGGCGGCTTGGGTGAAATCGGCCGCAACATGAACGTGATCGAATACAACGGTCACCTGCTGCTCATCGACTGCGGCGTGCTCTTCCCCGAGGAGGAGCAGCCGGGCGTGGATCTCATCCTGCCCGATTTCAGCTACATCAAGAACCGTCTCGACAAGGTCGACGCCCTGGTGCTCACCCACGGCCACGAGGACCACATCGGCGGCGTGCCCTACCTGCTCAAGCTGCGCCCGGACATCCCGCTGATCGGCTCCAAGCTGACCCTCGCCTTCGTGGACGCCAAGTGCAAGGAACACCACCAGAACCCCACCAAGGTTGAGGTTGCCGGCCGTGAGAAGCTCAAGGTGGGTCCCTTCGACCTCGAATTCGTCAACGTCACCCACTCCATCCCGGACGCCCTGGCCGTCTATGTCAAGACCCCGGCCGGCTCCCTGATCGACACGGGCGATATCAAGCTCGACCAGCTGCCGCTCGACCACCGCATCACCGACCTCGTCGAATTCGGCAAGATCGGCGAAAAGGGCGTGGACCTGCTGATGATGGACTCCACCAACGCCGAGGTGCCCGGCTTCGTCAAGCCCGAGACCTCCATCGGCCCGGCCCTTGACCAAGCGTTCGCCCAGGCCACCCGCAAAATCATCGTCGCCAGCTTCTCCTCCCACGTGCACCGTGTGCAGCAGGTGGTGGACGCCGCCCACAAGTACGGCCGCAAGGTCGTGTTCGTCGGCCGTTCGATGGTGCGCAACATGTCCATCGCCGCCGACCTCGGCTACCTGCACATCCCCGAAGGCACCGTCGTGGACCTGAAGCAGGCCAACGACATTCAGGACGACAAGCTCGTCTTCATGTGCACCGGCTCCCAGGGCGAACCGATGGCCGCACTCGGCCGCATCGCCGACGGCAACCACCGCGATATCCACATCAACGAGTTCGACACCGTGATTCTCGCCAGCTCCCTGATTCCAGGCAATGAGCACGGCGTCTACAAGGTGATCAACAAGCTCGTGCAGCTCGGCGCCAAGGTCGTCAACCGCGACAACGCCGCCGTGCACGTGTCCGGCCACTGCAACGAGGGCGAGCTGCTGTACATGTACAACATCGTCAAGCCCAAGTGCGCCATGCCGATCCACGGCGAAAACCGCCATCTGGTGGCCAACGGCCTGATCGCCGTCAAGACCGGCGTGGACCCGCAGAACGTGGTTTTGGCCGAAGACGGCGATGTGGTCGACCTGTACCACGGCAGGGCCGCGGTCGTCGGCTCCGTGCCGTGTGGTTACGTGTACGTCGATGGCGATTCCGTCGGCGAGCTGACCGATGACGAGCTGGAAAAGCGCCGCATTCTCGGCACCGAGGGCTTCGTCTCCGCGTTCGTGGTGGTCGACACCGACAATCACGAGGTCGTCACCGGCCCGAAGATCTACCTGAATGCCGTGGCCGAGGACGAAAGCGAGTTCGACAAGGTTCGTCACCAGATCGTCGAACAGCTCAACGACCAGATGATGCAGGGCACGCGCGACACCTACAAGCTGCAGCAGACCATGCGCCGCACGCTCGGCAGCTGGGTTGCGCGCCAGCTGCACCGCAAGCCGATGATCGTGCCCGTCGTGGCCGACATCGCCCAGGACGTCGAAACCGTAGAAACCAAGTAGTCCGGATTATCCAGGGACGACCGTAAGGAGTAATTGAAGTCATGCCCGGTTCTAATCTCACTCGTATTGAAGCCGAAGAACGTAAGGCCGTTATCGAAGCGCCGATTCACTATCACGTCGACCTTGACCTGACGGTCGGCGCGAAGAACTTCGGTTCCAAGTCGTTCATCTGCTTCAACGCGAAGCCTGGTTCGTCGACCTTCCTCGACCTGATCGCCGACGAAGTGACCTCCATCGACCTCAACGGCAAGTCCCTGGACCCGGCCGTGGCCTTCCAAGACAACCGCATCGAACTGACCGACCTCAAGGAGAAGAACGAGGTCACCGTCGAAGCCAGGTGCCGTTACTCCAACACTGGCGAGGGCCTGCACCGCTCGGTCGACCCGTCCGATGGCAACATCTACCTGTACTCCCAGTTCGAGGTGCCGGACGCTCGCCGCGTCTACGCCGTGTTCGACCAGCCTGACCTGAAGGCCACCTTCGACTTCAAGGTGCTCGCTCCCGCCAGCTGGATCGTCACCTCCAACATGCCGGTTGCCACCATCGAGGACGATCCGCGCGAAACCCTCGACGGCACCCTCGGCGACAAGCCGAACGAAAGCACCCGTCTGTGGGACTTCGAGCCGACCCCGGTGATGAGCTCCTACCTGACCGCCATCTGCGCCGGCCCGTACGCCGAATGGCACACCGAATACCTGAACGAAGACGGCCGTACCGTGCCAATGGCCCAGTACTGCCGACAGTCGTTGGCCAAGGCCTTCGCGAAGGACGTCGACTACCTGTTCGACATCACCAAGAAGGGCTTCGCGTTCTACGCCAAGACCTGGGGCGTGCCCTACCCGTACGCCAAGTTCGACCAGATCTACGTTCCCGAATACAACGCGGGCGCGATGGAGAACATCGGCATGGTCACCATCCGCGACTCCTACGTGTTCGAATCCAAGGTGACCGACGCGCTGGCCGAGCGTCGTGTGGTGACCGTGCTGCACGAGCTTGCGCACATGTGGTTCGGCGACTACGTGACCATGAAGTGGTGGAACGACCTGTGGCTCAACGAGTCCTTCGCCGAATTCACCTCCACGCTGGCCACTGCCGAAGCCACCGAATGGCACGACGCCTGGGCCACCTTCTGCTCCGGTGAGAAGAGCTGGGCGTTGCGCCAGGATCAGCTGCCCACCACGCACCCGATCGTCGCCCCGATCAACGACCTCAACGACACCTACGTCAACTTCGACGGCATCACCTACGCCAAGGGCGCCTCCGTGCTGAAGCAGCTGGCATTCTACGTGGGCCGCACGCAGTTCTTCGAAGGTATCCACAACTACCTGAACCGCCACGCCTACTCCAACGCCACCCTGGCCGACCTGCTGAGCGAACTGGAGAAGACCTCCGGCCGCGATCTCAAGGCCTGGAGCGCCAAGTGGCTGGAGGAATCCGGCATCAACACGATCGCCACCGGCCTGACCGTAAACGCGGACGGCACCATCGCCGAACTGAAGCTCACCCAGAGCGCGCCGGCCGAACACCCGGTGCTGCGTCCGCATCGCCTGGCCGTCGGCTTCTACAATGAAGACGCCGCAACCGGCAAGATCGTGCGCACCGAGCAGTTCGAACTCGACGTGGATGGCGAAACCACCATCGTCGAGGCCGCGGCAGGCAAGCCGCGCCCGGCATTCGTGCTGGTCAACGACGATGACCTGACCTACACCAAGATTCGTTTCGACGCCGAATCCCAGGCATTCGCCGAAGCCAACCTGCATCGTTTCGACGATGCCCTGGCCCGCGCCGTGACCTGGCTCGCCTTCTGGGATATGACCCGTGACGGCGAATTCCCGGCCGAACGCTTCGTGGACATGACCCTGCGTCTTCTGGCCACGGAAACCGAATCCACCACCTTCCGTTACGCGCTGGCCTGCATGGGCACCACCGCCCACCACTACGTGGCGCCAGCCCGCCGCGACGATGTGCTGCGCCACGTGGCCGCCGAGCTGTGGACCCTGGCCAACGCCGCCGCAGCCGGCTCGGACACCCAGTTCCAGCTCGCCACCGCCTACCTGGGCTATGGCGAGGAGGGCGATGCCGCATTCGCCGCCAACGCACACGGTCTGCTGGACGGCACCGTGCGTCTTGAAGGCCTCGAAATCGACAACAACTTCACGTGGACCATCGTCCAAGCGCTCACCTCCGTCAACGAGATGACCAACGACGACGTGGACGCGCAGCTCGCCAAGAAGGAGACCACGGAAAACCGCGAGTTCGCCTACGGCGCCCGCGCCTCCATGGCCACGACGCAAGCCAAGGAATGGGCTTGGGATCAGGCACTCCACAACGACGAGCTGACCAACTCCCAGCTCGAGGCCGTGGCCCGTGGCTTCTCCGCCACCCCGCGCCCCGATCTGGCCGAGCCGTTCGCCGCCAAGTACTTCGAGACCGTTGACTGGGTCTGGGCCAACAAGACCTATCACATGGCCGAGGCTTTGCTCAACGGCCTGTACCCGGGTTACGCCGATCCCGCCACGCTGGTCAAGCTCGGTGACGCCTGGCTGGACGAGCACATTGCCGCCGACAACGCCCTGAAGCGTCTGATCGTCGAAAACGTGGCATCCTCCCACCGCACCCTCAAGGTTCGCGAATACAACGAAGCGCTCTGATTTCCTTCTGGCTCCCCTCGGGTGCGAGGGGAGTTGTCGCCTCAGGCGACTGAGGGAATCGCTTCCGCGAGGAGCTACGTCCACATTCCAACATAAAACCCGCAACCAATCCTCAACAGCGTATTCTCGCTCAAGGCCGGCAATGTGCCGGTCGATGAGCGACAAGGATACGGGGAATGATTGCGGGCTTTTCCATAACTTCATTACTACTGATTCTGTTGGCCGGAATCGGCGCAGGATTCGTGGGCTATGCGGTAGGCGCATCGTCACTGGTCTCATACCCGGCCCTGCTCGCGTTCGGCATTCCGCCTGTATTGGCAAACGCTTCTAACACCGTTGGCGTGGTCGGCACGGGCATCGGTGGCGTGATGGGTGCGCGCAAAGAACTCAAAGGCCAAGCGGTACGCTCCATTACGTATATGGTCATCGGCGCATTCGGCGGGGTGGCCGGTGCGTTTCTGTTGCTCAAACTCGACCCGAGTGTCTTTGAATTTGCCGCACCAGTGCTGATTTTGCTGAGCTCGCTGATCATCGCCATCAATCCGCGCGGCCGCATGCAGGCCAAGCAAGCCGCCGCGGATGCCACCGCGCAACTCAAGCACATCGAAGCCACTGAAGCCACTGAAGCCACTGAAGCCGCCAAGCGCGCAACCACCCCTACCGCACCTCACCGCCCGCCGGAACAACTCGTGCAGCCCATGAGTCAGGATTCCTGGTGGGTATGGCTGGGCGTAGCGGCGGTCGCCATCTACTCCGGCTACTTCGGCGCGGGCGCCGGTACCTTGGCTCTCGCCGTGCTTGATGCCGCCAAAATCGGCCCATTCCACAAGATCAATGCATTGAAAACCCTGATCGGCACAGGCGCGAACATCAGCGCCTCAGTGGTATTCATCATCCAAGGCGCGGTCGATTGGCCGGCCGCCATCATGCTGTGCATCGGATGCTTCATCGGCGGGTACATCGCCCCGTCCATCACCCGCAAGATTCCCGCAAACATCATGCGCGCCGCCGCCGTAATCGCCGGCATCATTCTTACCATCGATCTGGGGCTCAAAACCTATTGATTCGTGCCTTACACTGATGCAGTGAAGCATACAGCATGGCCGTCAACCGCAGCGTGGTCGCAGACCCCGATAAGGTGGCCAATGTCTGGCATTTGGCGACTGCGGAACCTGAGCGCCTAGAAACCAGCGCGGCAGGCGAAGCGGTGAACGACTTCCTCGATCCGCCAGACACGTCGCAGATTCACGGCATTGCGTGTCATGCTGATTGGCGGTTCGCGGCGCGAGCAGGTGCTGTTCGCCGGCGTTATGAAGGAGCTACTCGCGCCCATCAACAATCCGCGATATGTCATCATCGGTAAGGAATGGGGCGTGCGCGCTTACTGCGTGAGCTTCCCCTGCCCGTCCGTATTTGCCCGCCGCCAGCAGGACGCCGAGATACTGAGCCGGCAGTTGGACCGCTGCCTGACGCATTGCACCATGGTATACGCCCGCACTGAGGAAGGTCGGCATACGCTACTTCGCTGCCAAACGCGTTCTTTCCTCAACCGCGACGAGCAACTGCCGCACATACTGACCACAACATCGGAGTAATAGATCGTTGCATTCATGGCCGAGACCACCCCGGTAGAGGAGATGCCGTTGGGCATGTTCATCGCATGGCTCAGCGTGTTCCTCGCCGTCGTTCTGTTTGGTGTTGCTTTGCCGGTTATCGATGTACGCTGGGTAGTTCCGTTCGTCGTATTTGCCGCTGTATTGTTTACAGGCGCGTTTGCCGGCCCGTTCTTACTAGTGCGATGGCTTCGTTCCCGTGCCGGAGTGCATCGGTCCGCCCGGCATGCCCGCTAACGAATGTATCTCATCATTCATCCGCCGAACAAGATGAATATGCGGGTTTGTGGGTGATGCCATTGCGGCTGTTGAATGCTGATTTCCGGTTCTGGAGCAGATTCCGTGGCGGTTTTTTGCCGAGTCGGGTCCTAGGGTGGAGCACAACGACTACGATGGTGCGGGTAACGCGATACAAGGAGTGGAACTTCATATGCCGAAGATGTTTGGAACCGATGGTGTTCGAGGACTGGCCAATAGGGATTTGACCGCACGTCTGGCGTTGGATTTGGGCGATGCCGCCGTGCGTGTGCTCGGCGACGCCGGCACCCAAGACGATCAGCCTGAGGGGCGCCGCCGCGCGCTCGTGGGTCGTGACACCCGTGTGTCCGGCGATTTTCTGGCTTCCGCCCTGTCTGCGGGCATGGCCGCCGGCGGATTCGACGTGATCGACGCAGGCATCATCCCGACCCCGGGCATCGCGTTCCTGACCAGCGTGCTCAACGTTGAGATGGGTGCCGTGATCTCCGCCTCCCACAACCCGATGCCCGACAACGGCATCAAGTTCTTCGCACGCGGCGGCTTCAAGCTGCCCGACCAGAAGGAAGACGACATCGAGGCCGTGCTCGGCCAGGACTGGGACCGCCCGACCGGTGCCGGCGTGGGCCGCGTGAGCCACGACCAGACCACTGCCACCAACCTGTACATCGATCATCTGGTGGCCACCATCGCTCCGCTGAACGATGACAAAACCCAGCCCAAGCCGCTCAAGGGACTGAAGATCGTGGCCGACTGCGCCAACGGCGCCACTTCCGTGGTGGCTCCCGAAGCCCTGCGCCGTGCCGGTGCGGATGTAATCGTGATCAACGCCTCGCCGGACGGCTACAACATCAACAAGAACGCCGGTTCCACCCACCCCGAGCAGCTGCAGGCCATGGTCAAGGCCACCGATGCCGTGATGGGCGTGGCCTTCGACGGCGACGCCGACCGTTGTCTCGCCGTGGACGAAGACGGCAACATGATCAACGGCGACCAGATCATGGGCATTCTGGCCCGCGCCAAGCAGCGCGAAGGCAAGCTCAACCACGACACCCTCGTGGTCACCGTGATGAGCAACCTCGGTCTGAAGCTCGCCCTGAAAGATATGGGCATCAAGACCGTGGAAACCGCCGTGGGTGATCGTTACGTGCTTGAGGAAATGCTCAAGGGCGATTACTCGCTCGGCGGCGAGCAGTCCGGCCACGTGATCAACCGCGAATTCGCCACCACCGGCGACGGCACCCTGACCGCACTGACCCTGTGCAACGAGGTCGTCAAGTCCGGCAAGAGCCTGAAGGAGCTCGCCGCCGACTTCCCGCAGCTGCCGCAGACCCTCATCAACGTGCCGAACGTGGACAAGAAGGCCGCCTCCACCAACAAGCGCATCCAGGATGCCGTGGCCCGTGAGGAGGAACTGCTGGGAGACACCGGCCGTGTGCTGCTGCGCCCCTCCGGCACCGAACCGCTCGTGCGCGTGATGGCCGAGGCCGCCACCCAAGCCTACGCCGACGAAGTCTGCACCCGCCTCGCCAAGATCGTCGCCGAAGAACTCGCGCTGTAGCACCCTTCCCTAAGGAAAAAAAACAATGTTTGGAAAGAACGCCAAAGTCGACCTCGAACTCAACCGTGATGTCGAACAACTCATCAAAACCGGCGGCAAGGAGAAGCTCCTGCCCATCGTGCAGGCCGGCGAACCGGTGTTGCGCCAACGGACAGTGGCCTATAATGGCCAGCTTTCCAAGCGTACGCTCGCCAAACTCATCGATACGATGCACACCACCATGCTGGAGGCACCCGGCGTGGGGCTCGCCGCCACCCAGATCGGCTTGGGGCTCGCGCTCGCCGTGGTCGAAGACCACGTGCGCGACGACGAGGATGATCCGCGCGAAATCGCGGAATTCCCCTTCCACGTGATCATCAACCCGAGCTACAAACCCACCAGCGACAAAACCGCCTCGTTCTACGAGGGCTGCCTGAGCTTCGACGGATACCAAGCTGTGCGCAAGCGTTGGCTCGACATCACCGCCGAATGGGATGATGAAGACGGCAAACACCACAGCGAGCCGCTGCACGGCTGGCCCGCACGCATCTTCCAGCACGAAACCGATCATTTGAGCGGCGAGTTGTATATCGATCGCGCCGAAATCCGTTCGCTGACCACCAACGAGAACCTCGAGGACTACTGGTGCGAAGACCCGGTGCCCACCGAGGCCGCTGAAGAGCTCGGTTTCGCACTATGACCGACCGTGCATGGTTCGACGCCGCCAAGGGAGACATTCCCCAATGGGCGGCGTCCATGCCCAAGGACGCCGATGGCACCACCATCGACTGGGACTGGGTGCGTTCTCTGGACCTGGCGCATGGCGTCGGCACAATACCGGAATCCACCCCACAGTCCATCCACGACGCATTGAAGGCCGACTACGCCACACGCGAGCGTCTGGAATCGATCATCGCCCAATGCAACAGCGCATTCATGACCGATTTCGACCGGTTCATCGGCTCCTATCGTCTGCCTCGCGCGCTCGCCTACGCCAATCGTCGGCTCAACGACAACATCAACACGCTGTTGCATCTGGGCGAACAGCAACACCTATGGGCGGTCAGTCGCGAACGGCGGGGGAGGTCCACCATTGCCGTGCTCAAGCCGTACTCCGGCAGCGGCCCGTCGAACGATGACCAAGGCATGCTGGATCTGAGCGGCGAAGCCGGTGGCACATCTGCCGGAAACACTGCCGCCGAAAACAGCGATGTCAAGTTCCCCACAACAGTCGCC
The DNA here is from genome assembly GCF_040916945.1 of Bifidobacterium sp. RTP21102st3_E2_RTP21102_210122. Classification (NCBI taxonomy): domain Bacteria; kingdom Bacillati; phylum Actinomycetota; class Actinomycetes; order Bifidobacteriales; family Bifidobacteriaceae; genus Bifidobacterium; species Bifidobacterium sp. RTP21102st3_E2_RTP21102_210122. The sequence goes on from NZ_JBCPAN010000002.1 coordinate 182,981, forward strand.
TTGGACGATGTCCAAGATCGTACGGCAGCGATTCTTGACGCACGCGCCGAACGGCGTAAGGCCCAGCGCTTCCAGAAGCGGGCGGGCGATGCGGCGATGGCCCGCGCCAATCTCTCCGGCGCGACTTCGCCGGGTGGTGCCGCTCTGCCGGGTGGTGCCGCCGCGTCTGGCAACGCTACCGGACACCATCCCAAGCCCGACTGGCGCGACGCCTACCTGCCCGGCCGCGACGTGGATGCGGTGATGGGCATCGACATCGAAACCACCGGCATCGATCCGGCACGTGACTACATCATCGACGTCGGCTTCGAGTTCATGAACATGGCCAGTCCGCGCCCGGCCGGCGAACCCGAGACATACGCCTATGAGCAGGGCTATTACGCCGCCGGCGACGCCTACGGCCAGTCCCGCCTCGCTTTTGGCGTGCCGCCGGAAAACGCGGCGCTCGGCAACGCCCTCATCGCCAAACTCACCGGCATCGATGTACGCGGCCGCAGCAGCGAGGCCGGGTACCGACTCTTCGACGAATGGCCCCAAGCCCAGGCCGGCCTGCTCGCGCGGCTTACCCAGCAGCCGTACGTGGCGCATAACGCCACCTTCGAACATAGCTGGTTCATGCTGAACGTCGCCGGATACGCGGAAAGCTACCGCGCCGGGCGCATCACCATCATCGATACCCTGCCGATGAGCCGGCAGTGGGACCCCGGCGCGGTACCCACCAACGAGCATCCTTACGGAGACAACACGCTCGACGCCTACGCCAAACGTCAGGGCGCGCTTGATTCCGCCCACAACGAACGCCACTTGGGCCTTGAGGATTCGCACATCATGCTGGTGGCCATGAAACACCATCTGGCGGCGCTGAAAGCGCAAAGGAAAGGGCCGTGGGGGTCCACCGGCAGGGCGGGCGTCGGCGGCAAGTCCTGCGGTCGTAAGCGGTGAGTACACTATTGGTCTCGTGAGTAACTATCAGGACAGCCGACAGCAGCGTGAGAACCGCCGCCGCACCATCGTGCGTGTGGTGTGCGTGGTCATAGCTGTGGCCATGCTCGGCTCCCTGATCATCCCGGCGATTTACGCGGGGCTTTGACGTTGCCTTCGCATATTCGTGCCCGCAGTTGAACACGTCTGATGCGAGGGATTCGTGAGGTCGCCCGGCCGGCTATCGGCAAGGCAGGCCCGGAACCTTCTGACAGCATGGATTGCAGGCGGATGCGCGTGTGGCGCGGCAATGCCCGCCAACGCCAGAGGAATGTGCGAAGGCTGTCAACAAGGACGTGACTTCCCAAAGAATCTCAAAGAATCAACAGTAAGGTAAACCACGATGGCAGAATTTGACTTTACCCAGGCGATCGGCGAAGCCCGCGCCAAATACGAATCCATCGCCAAGGCGCTGGACGTCGACCGACTCAAGGCCGATATCAAGGATCTCGAAACGCAGGCCGCGGCCCCGGGCCTGTGGGATGACCCGGAAAACGCCCAGAAGATCACCAGCCGGCTGTCCGCCGCGGAATCGCAGCTGAAGCGTCTGAACTCCGCCTCCCAGCGCATCGACGATGTGGAAACGCTCGTCGAACTCGGCCACGAGGAGGGCGACCAGGACTCTCTGGACGAGGCGCAAAGCGAAATCGGCGAGATCCAGAAGGATCTCGACCAGATGGAGATCCAGACCCTGCTTGACGGCGAATACGACGAACGTTCCGCCGTGGTGACCATCCGCTCCGGTGCCGGCGGCGTCGACGCGGCCGACTTCGCGCAGATGCTGCTGCGCATGTACCTGCGCTACTGCGAGCGTAACGGCTTCAAGGCCAAGGTCATGGACACCTCCTACGCCGAAGAGGCCGGCATCAAGTCCGCCACCTTCCAGGTGGACGCCCCCTACGCTTACGGCCGACTGTCCGTGGAAGGCGGCACCCACCGTCTGGTGCGCATCTCCCCGTTCGACAACCAGGGCCGCCGCCAGACCAGCTTCGCCGCCGTGGAAGTGGTGCCGCTGGTCGAGGCCACCGATCACATCGACATTCCGGATACGGACATCCGCGTGGACACCTACTGCTCCTCCGGCCCCGGCGGCCAGGGCGTGAACACCACGTACTCGGCCGTGCGCATCACCCACCTTCCCACCGGCATCGTGGTGACCATGCAGGATGAGCGTTCGCAGATTCAGAACCGCGCCTCCGCCATGGCCGTGCTCCAGTCCCGACTGCTCGTGCTGCGCCACGAGGAGGAGGCCAAGAAGAAGAAGGAGCTCGCCGGCGACATCAAGGCCAGCTGGGGCGATCAGATGCGCTCCTACGTGCTGCACCCCTACCAGATGGTCAAGGATTTGCGCACCGGCTACGAAACCAGCCAGACCCAGGCCGTGTTCGACGGCGACATCAACGCGTTCATCGAGGCCGGCATCCGCTGGCGCCACGAACAGCGCCGCGCCGCCGAAACCGAGGAGTAAACAGCATTATGGCACTGATCTCACTGGACAATGTGTCCAAGATCTATCCCAAAGGCACCCGACCGGCGCTTGACGACATCAACCTCGATATCGAACGCGGTGATTTCGTGTTCCTTGTGGGTGCGTCCGGCTCCGGCAAGACCACGCTCTTGAGCCTGTTGTTGCGCGAGGAAGAGGCCACCAACGGCGAGATTCGCGTGGCCGGCAACGATCTGCGGCGCATCACCAACCGTCAAGTGCCGCAGTACCGCCGTTCGCTGGGCTTCGTGTTCCAGGATTACAAGCTGCTCAATAACAAAACCGTATGGGAGAACGTGGCGTTCGCCCTTGAGGTGATCGGCACACGGCGGTCCACCATCAAATCGTTGGTGCCCAAGGTGCTGAATACCGTGGGGCTCACCGGCAAGGAAAAGAACTACCCGCATGAGCTCTCCGGTGGCGAGCAGCAGCGTGTGGCCATCGCCCGCGCCTACGTGAACCACCCGCAGATTCTGCTGGCCGACGAGCCCACCGGCAACCTCGACCCGACCACTTCGCTGGGCATCATGGAAGTGCTGGACGCCATCAACCGCACCGGCACCACCATCGTCATGGCCACGCATAACGAAGAGATCGTCAACTCGATGCGCAAGCGCGTGGTCGAACTGCACAACGGCAAGATCGTGCGTGACGAGGCTCATGGCTCCTACGATTCCGCCCTGTTCTTCCCGGATGCCGAAGTCGAAGCCAAGTCCGACACCGCCCATCATGTGCTGGCGGCGGCGACCAAGGCCATCGAGGGCAGTGACGAGCCGTCCGAAGGCATCGCCCGTCTGGCCAACTCCGTGCATTCCGGCCGCACCGGCCGCTATGGCGAGACGTTCGCGCCGCTGGAAGACACGCTGACCTGGGGCAAGGGCATTCCGTTGGATGAGCAGGCCGCCGCCCTGGAAAGCACCCAGGCGTTCGACCCGTTCAAGGACGAGTCCGCCGCGACCGCCGCGGTTGCCGATACGTCCGTGTCATCCGCCGCCGAGCCACCGGCCCCGCCGGAGCCGCCCGCACCGCCGGAACCGCCCGTACCGCCTGTCGGCGAGCAGTCCGCCGCAGACCAAACATCCGACGATCAACCCGCTGAGGGCGCGAAGGAGTAAGGGGGATCATATGCGAGCACGATTCATTCTGTCCGAAACGTGGGCCAACCTCACCCGTAACCTGTCGATGCTGCTGTCGCTGACGCTGGTCACCTTCATCTCATTCCTGTTCATCGGCGCTTCGGTGCTTACTCAGGCGCAGATCACCAAAGCCAAGGGCGACTGGTACGACAAGGTCGAGGTCGTGGTGTGGCTATGTCCCGACGGCACCAGCCAGTCCGCGAACTGTGCTTCCGGCAAATCGCCCTCAGCCAATGAGATCACGGCACTGCAGAAAACCATTCGCGATGAACTCAACGACGTGGTCTCCAACATCGACTATGTCAGCAAGCAGGATTTCTACGACAACACCTTCACCAAGCAGTACCCGAACGGTGAATTCCAAGGCCGTACGCTGACCGCGGACGATATGCAGGACTCCCTCTGGCTCAAGCTCAAGGACCCCACCAAATATCAGGTGGTCTCCGAAGTGCTCTCTGGCAAGGAGGGTGTGGAAGACGTTACCGATCAGCGCCAGATCTTCGACCCGGTGTTCGCCGTGCTCAACCGAGCCACGGCGGTTACGGCTGTGCTCGCCGGCGTGATGGTGGTGGTCGCCATCCTGCTGACCGGAACCACCATTCGTATGTCCGCCGCATCCAGACGAACCGAAACCGAAATCATGAGGTACGTGGGTGCCTCGAACTGGACGATTCGTCTGCCGTTCATTCTGGAGGGCGCCATCGCCTCGCTGATCGGCTCGGTGCTCTCGTGCCTGATGCTTTCGGCTATCGTCAACGTGTTCGTCACCGGCTGGCTGGCGAAATCCGTTACATGGATTCCTTATGTGAATCAGCTCACGGTACTGGTGATATCGCCGTTCCTGGTTGTGGGCGCGATACTGCTGTCCATCATCGCTTCAACCATCTCGTTGCGGCGTTATTTGAGGGCGTAACGCGACCGGCTTACCCGCGAGAAATGTGATGACATCATGTGCAAGCCTCTCAGGTTCGCATGTTATGGTATTGGCTTAAGTGAGCGAAAGGACTATTCACATATGACGAACGTACGTGTGATCAAGCCCGCACTGGCGGCACTGGTGGCCGCCGCAGCCTGTGTGGGAGGTCTGGCGTTCAGCTCGGCACAGCCTGCCCAGGCAGACACCTATTCCGACCTGATCAATGCGCAGAACCAGCACGCCGCGTCGGTACAGCGCGAGGCCGAACTCAAGCAGCAGCTGGCCGGTGCCAGCCAGGACCTGGCGAATAAGGTACTTGAGCTGGACGATCTGACCAACAACAAGATTGTCGCCGCGCAGGCCAAGGTCACACAGGCCAACGAGGATGCCGCCACCGCTCAGGACGAGGCCGATGCCGCATCCGGACGTCTTTCCGCCGCGCAGAAAGACAAGGAGACGCTTGAGGAGCAGATCAAGCAGACCGGCAAGGACTACGATGACGCGCACGCCGCCGTGGCCCAGCTGGCCCGTGACGAGATGCACGGCTCGAATGCTTCCGACGTGATGAGCGTGGTGACGGGTGCCACCAGCACACAGGACTTCGTCAACTCCATGCAGTCCCGGGACGCGTTGTCCCGCAACGAGGCGAATGCGGCTTCCTCCGCCGCGACCTCACTGAGCACGTCGAAGAACCGTGGCGAGCGCTTGGCGGCCATCGAAAAGCAGATCGCTGTGCTCAAGACCCAGTCCGATGAGAAGGCCGCTTCCGCACAGACCGCCGCCGAAACCGCGCAAAGCGAACGTGACGCTTTGGACAAGCTACGCCAGGAGGGTGAGACGCGGCGCAACGAACTGTCCTCCATGGTCGACAGTCTGGATTCCCAATCCGCCAAGCAGGCGGCCCAGACCGTACTGATCGCCTCCCAGGTCGATTCCTACAATCGTCAGTTCCAGAAGGAGCAGCAGGACGCCGCCAACCGGGTGGATACCGGTAACCAGGGCGGCACGCCGTCCACTCCGGTGACCCCCGCTCCGGCTCCGGCGCCGGCTCCGGCTCCCGCTCCCGCCCCCGCCCCCAGCGTCGGCGGCCAAGGCACGTCGAACGGCGACTATGGCAACGCCTATGCCGCCGGCCAGTGCACGTACTGGGCGTATGAACGTCGCAGGCAGATGGGCATCGGCACGCCGTCCTATCTGGGCAATGGCGGCTTCTGGTGGCGCAGCGCCCCCGCGTACGGCCTGCGCGTGGACCACACGCCGCAGGTCGGCGCCGCACTCTCCTTCCTGCCCGGCCAGGATGGCGCCGACGGCACCTATGGCCATGTTGCCGTAGTCGAAGCCGTGTATGGCGACGGCACATTCCAGATCTCCGAAATGAACTGGGGTGGTCCGTGGAACATGCACTACCGCACCTTGACCAATTTGGGTCAGTACTGGTTCGTCCACTGACCGGTTGGTTCGGCCGATATATGCGGTTGAAGGGTTCCTCTTGAAGAGGAACCCTTTTCGTATTCGAGGCCGGTCCGTGATATCGTCGGATGTTGCGTTGCTACCCACGAGTTGCTACCCACGAGTTGCTACTCACGAGTTATTGCCCACGAAAGGAGGAGACATGCCCAAGGAAACCGGTGAGAAACTCATCGTCCAGAACAAGAAGGCCCGGCATGACTATGCCATCGAAGACAAGTACGAGGCAGGGCTGGCCCTGACCGGCACCGAGGTCAAGTCGTTGCGCGAAGGCCGCGCATCGCTGTCCGAGGCGTTCATCTCCATCGACCGCCGTGGCGAGATGTGGCTGGAGGGCGCGAACATCCCCGAATACCTGAACGGCACATGGAACAACCATGCGCCCAAGCGCAAGCGCAAGCTGCTGCTGCACCGATTGCAGATCACCAAGCTCGCCCGCGGCATCGAGGCCAAGGGATACACGATTGTGCCGCTGAGCCTGTACTTCAAGGACGGTCGCGTCAAGGCGGAGATCGCACTGGCCCGAGGCAAGAAGGAATTCGACAAACGCCAGGCCCTGCGCGAAGAGCAGGACAAGCGTGAAGCCCTACGCGCCATGCGCTACGCCAACATGCGCCACTAGTCCCGCCCCTTGGCTCCCCTCCGGAGGGGAGCCAAGAGTAGGATGTCCACGTTGTGGGCCATTTCGCCCACGATTAACGCTTCCGTAGCATTGCACTCCTACGCTCTGGAACCATCTGGGAAACATACCCGCCCAGCTGACTATCCGGAGAGAGGAAATCCAATGTCTCTAAGCAAGGGAATACAATCCGCTGCGGCCGCCGCCCTGAGCGCGGCCATGCTGATCGCCGTGGCGGCCTGTGGCACGACTGACGGCACCGACACCGCATCCAAGAGCGGCGATTCATCCAAGGACTCGTCCAGCACTTCGATTCAAGGCTTCGACACCAGCAGCATCCAGAAGGACGACGAGATTGCCGCACTGCTGCCCGATTCCGTGGCCGGCGACGGCACGCTGACCGTCGGCACCGATACTTCCTATGCCCCGGCCGAGTTCCTGGCCGAGGACGGCAAGACCCCGGTCGGCTTTGATGTCGACCTGTCCAAGGCGCTGGCCGCAGTGTTCGGACTGAAGGAAAACACCGTCTCCTCCACGTTCGATTCGATTATCCCGTCCGTCGGCTCCAAGTACGACATCGGCATCTCCTCCTTCACCGTGACCAAGGAACGCATGGAGGCTGTGGACTTCGTGACCTACTTCAAGGCCGGTTCCACGTTCGTGGTGCAGAAGGGCAACCCGAACAAGGTCGACTCCTCGAACCTGTGCGGCGTGAAGGTGGCTGTGCAGACCGGTACCACTCAGGAAGAGGAAGTCAACAAGGCCAACGAGCAGTGCAAGGCGGACGGTAAGGATGCCATCGACATCCAGTCCTCCAAGCTGCAGACCGATGTGACTACCGCCGTGGCTTCCGGTAAGGCTGATATCTTCTACGCCGATACGCCGGTTGCCGGCTACGCCATCAAGCAGACCGGTGATACGCTCGAGGCCCTCGGCGAGGACGTTGGTGTGACCCCTGAGGCCGTGGCCGTCAAGAAGGGCGATTCCAAGACCGCCGAGGCCGTACAGAAGGCCATCCAGAAGCTGATGGATGATGGCACGTACAAGAAGATCCTCGACACGTGGGGCGTCTCTTCCGGCGCCGTCGACAAGGCCGAGATCAACCCGTCCGTCGAGTAGTTTCGGTTACTATGAAGACTCCCGTTGCCCTGCGGCGGGAGTCTTTTTGTATATGTATGCACTGTAGTGTATAAATATGCTTAACCGTTGATCGTTGCCGTTGAAGCGGCGTAAGAGAGAAGAAGAAACGATTATGCAGTCCACCAAACTGAAGTCCATTATGGCCATTGCACTGAGCTCGGCCATGCTGTTCGCCACCGCCGCTTGCGGCACCTCCGACAAGGCCGATGCCGGTACGGATTCCGCCAAGGGCTCCGATGCCGCCACCATCACCAGCTACGATGTCAGCTCCGTGGAGAAGGATGACACCATCGCCGCACTGCTGCCTGAATCCGTGACCAAGGACGGCAAGCTCACCATCGGCACCAACCCCTCCTACGCCCCGGCCGAATTCCTCGACGCCGACGGCAAGACCCAGATCGGCTACGACATGGATCTCGCCCGCGCCATGGGCAACATCTTCGGTCTCGAGACCGAAATCGTCTCCTCCAACTTCGATACGATCATTCCGGCCATCGGCTCCAAGTACGATCTGGGCATCGCCGCCTTCACCATCACCAAGGAGCGCATGGAATCCGTCGACTTCGTCTCCTACTTCACCGCAGGCATGGGCTATGCAGTGGCCACAGGCAACCCCAAGAACGTCGATGAGAACGACCTGTGCGGTCTGAACGTTGCCGTCGAGACCGGCACCGTCGAGGAAGAGGCCATCAACAAGACCGCCAAGCAGTGCAAGGCGGACGGCAAGAAAGACATCACCATCCAGTCCTCCAAGCAGCAGACCGACGCCACCACCGCTGTGGTGACCGGCAAGGCCGACGTCTTCTTCGCCGATTCCCCGGTTGTCGGCTACGCCATCGCCCAGACCGATGGTCAGCTGGAACAGCTCGGCAAGGACTTCGATGAAGTGCCGAACGCCATCGCCATCAAGAAGGGCGATTCCCAGACCACCGAAGCCGTGCAGAAGGCCATGCAAAAGCTCATGGACGACGGCACCTACACCAAGATCCTCCAGCACTGGGGCGTCGAATCCGGCGCACTGGACAAGGCCGAAATCAACCCGGCCGTCGAATAGTCGACAAGCTGTCGCGAAAATTCGAATGGGGCGCACTGTTTGTAACACAGTCGCCCCATTCGTGCACTAAGGTTCAATGCTAGTTGCAACTTGCAGTTCAGGCTGCCCAACACATCCAAGGAACCAGATTATGGCGAAGAAAGAAGTCGACGGTGAGGGGCTGAACATCCCCAATCGCATCAAGGCGCTGCCGGTCAAGCGCCCCGGCCCGATTGTGGCCGCAGTGATCGTGGTACTGCTCGCCGCGATGCTCATTCAAGGCTTGATTACCAATCCGCGACTGGATTGGCCCACCGTCTGGAAGTACCTGTTCAACGAGAACGTGCTTGAAGGCATTCGCTATACCTTGGAGCTCACCGTGATCTCCATGGTCGTGGCAATCATCCTGTCGGTGATTCTTGCCATCATGCGCAAATCCATCAATCCGGTGCTGCGCGGCGTCAGCTGGTTCTTCATCTGGTTCTTCCGCGGCACGCCTGTGTACACGCAGCTCATTTTCTGGGGTCTGTTCGCCGTGCTGATTCCCAAGATCAGCCTCGGAATTCCGTTCACCTCGGTGGAGTTCTGGAGCATCGACTCCAACGTGGTGGTCACCGCATTCAACGCCGCATGGATTGGTCTGGCCCTGAACGAGGCCGCCTACCTGTCCGAAATCGTGCGTGCCGGCCTTGAAGCCGTGGACCCCGGCCAGACCGAGGCGGCCAAGGCATTGGGCATGAACCGCACGCTCATCATGCGCCGCATCGTGCTGCCGCAGGCCATGCGCATCATCATCCCGCCCACCGGCAACGAGACCATCGGCATGCTGAAGACCACCTCGCTGGTCACCGCCGTGCCGTTCACCCTCGAACTGCAGTTCGCCACCAACGCCATCGCCAACCGTATCTACAAGCCGATTCCGCTGCTTCTCGTGGCCTGCTTCTGGTACCTGCTGATCACCTCCATTCTGATGGTTGTGCAGTCCCGCCTTGAGGCGCACTTCGGCAAGGGCTTCAACGCCCGCCCGGTGGGCACCAAGGGCAAGCAGCCGCCATACGATCCGCCGTACCCCGGCAAGTCTGACGGCGAGCCGAAGGACGATGTGAACAAAATCAATCAGACCACCTTCGCTGGGCTGAATGCGTAAGGCGGGAGCGAGAATTATGACTACGAACGACATCACCAACTCCGCTCCGGTCGTGCGCAAGGCGGTTGACGGTTCCGTGATTCCTGCTGTCAAGGCCGTGCAGGTGCACAAGGCGTTTGGGCCGCTGCATGTGCTCAAGGGCATCGATCTAACCGTTATGCCCGGCACTGTGACCGTGATTCTGGGGCCCTCCGGTTCCGGCAAGTCCACGTTCCTGCGTCTGATCAACCAGCTGGAAACCCTGACCGGCGGTTCCATCGAGGTGGACGGCGAACTCATCGGCTACAAGCACGTGACCAAAAACGGCCAGGACATGCTGCAGACCCTGGACGATAAGGAGATCGCCGCACAGCGTTCTCGCCTCGGCATGGTGTTCCAGCGCTTCAACCTGTTCCCGCACATGACCGCGCTGGAAAACGTGATGGAAGCCCCGATTCACGTGCAGCACCAGTCCAAGAAAGCCGCCCGTGACCTGGCCGTGGCCGAGCTTCAGCGCGTCGGTCTGGGCGATCGCATGGACTATTACCCCTCCCAGCTGTCAGGTGGTCAGCAGCAGCGTGTGGCCATTGCCCGTGCTCTGGCCATGAAGCCGGAGATCATGCTTTTCGATGAGCCGACCTCCGCCCTTGACCCCGAACTGGTGGGTGAAGTGCTCAACGTCATGCGTTCCTTGGCCAAGGAAGGCATGACCATGGTGTGCGTGACCCACGAAATCGGCTTCGCCCGCGAAGTCGCCGACCAGATCGTGTTCATGGACGGCGGCGTAGTCGTAGAAAAGGGCGGCCCCGACATCATCGACCACCCCACCGAGCCTAGGTTTAAGGACTTCTTGCAGCACGTGCTGTAGGAAGGCTCGTTGTTGCAGCTCCAAAAACGTACGCTGATGAACTCAGCGTACGTTTTTTTGCGACGCCTAATCGCACCCCCATCTCGTGAAGAACGTACGCTGAGTGGTAGTCAGTGTACGGTTTTCACGAAGGGGCATGTTCCAATCCTGCAAAGGCGGCGGGTTGGATTCGCTTTGCGCAATAATCGTCCGCTAGGCTGGTGAGCCATGTGTGGAATCGTTGGATACGCGGGAAATATTGAAACGGCATGCGGCAAGCCTTTGGAGGTCTGCCTGCAAGGCCTGGAACGTCTGGAATACCGAGGCTATGACTCGGCCGGTGTGGCGCTGACCGCGCCCGGCATGGATAAGGTGGTCGTGCGCAAGAAGGCCGGCCGTTTGAAGAACCTGGTCGAAGACATCGAGCGCAAGCCGATGCCGCTCGCCACGGTGGGCATCGGCCACACGCGCTGGGCCACCAATGGCGAGCCGAGCGACGTGAATGCCCACCCGCACACCAGCATGGACGGCAAGGTGGCCATCATCCATAACGGCATCATCGAAAACGCCTCTCAGCTGCGTCTCGACCTGCAAGCCGAAGGCTACCGATTCGCCTCCGCCACCGACACTGAGGTGGCCGCTAAGCTGCTCGGCAAGATCGTGGACAAGATTATCGCGGACGAAGGCAAGCCAGACTTGTTCAAGGCTGTGCGCCGTATGGCCCGCATGCTTGAAGGCGCGTTCACCATTCTGGCCACCGACTGCCGCCAGCCGGACATCGTGGTCGGAGCCCGCCATGATTCGCCACTGGTCGTGGGCCTTGGCGAGGGGGAGAACTTCCTCGGTTCCGACGTCGCCGCATTCGTGGCCTACACCAAGCGCGCCATGGAAGTCGACCAGGATCAGGCCGTATGCGTGTCCGCCGACAAGGTCATCGTCACCGATTTCGACGGCAACGTGGTCGAAAACCCGAAGACCTACACCGTGGATTGGGATGCTTCGGCCGCCGAAAAGGGCGGCTGGGATTCCTTTATGGACAAGGAGATCCACGAAGACCCTGCCGCAGTGCAGCGCACCCTGCTTGGCCGCTTCGATGCGAATGGCGGCATCACCCTTGATGAAGTGCGTATCGACGAACACGACTTCAAGGCCATCGACAAAATCATCGTCGTGGCCTGCGGCACCGCCAGCTACGCCGGCCAGGTAGCCAAGTACGCCATCGAACACTGGGTGCGTATCCCCGTGGAAATCGAACTCGCGCACGAATTCCGTTACCGTGACCCGATTCTGACCCCGCGTACGCTCGTGGTGGCCATTTCTCAGTCCGGCGAAACCATGGATACTCTGATGGCCCTGCGCCACGCGCGCGAACAGGGGTCCAAGGTGCTGGCCATCTGCAACACGCAGGGTGCCTCCATTCCGCGCGAATCCGACGCCGTGCTCTACACACACGCCGGCCCGGAAGTTGCCGTGGCATCCACCAAGGCGTTTGTGGCGCAGATCACCGCCGCCTACCTGCTGGGCCTGTATCTGGCGCAGGTCAAGGGCGCGATGTTCCGCGATGAGATTCATCAGGTGCTTGACTCCCTGAAAGACATGCCGCGCAAGATTCAGTGGGTGCTCGACACCCAGCCCAAGACCATCCAGGCGGCCGCCGAGCGCATGGTGAACGCCAACTCCTTCTTGTTCCTCGGCCGTCACGTGGGCTACCCGGTGGCGCTTGAGGGTGCACTGAAGCTCAAGGAGATCGCCTACACGTTCACCGAGGGCTTCGCGGCCGGCGAGCTCAAGCATGGACCGATCGCGCTGGTGGACGAGGGTGAGCCCGTGGTGTTCATCGTGCCGCCGCAGCGCGGCCGCAATGTGTTGCACGCCAAGGTGATCTCTGGTATCGAGGAGGTCAAGGCTCGTGGCGCGTACATCATCGCCGTGGCCGAGCAGGGCGACCCGGATGTGGAACGGTACGCTGACGTGGTGTTCTGGCGCCCCGCCTGCCCAACGCTGATGAGCCCGCTGGTTGACGTGGTGCCGCTGCAGCTGTTCGCCATGGACATGGCAAAGCTCAAGGGCTACGACGTGGACAAGCCCCGCAACCTCGCCAAGTCCGTGACCGTTGAGTAAGCCACATCGGTATGTGATTGACGAGCCTCATATTCCGTTTGAGATGGACGTGCTGTATGAGGACGAGCGGATCATCGTGGTGGACAAGCCGCATTTTCTGGCCACCATGCCACGCGGCATGTGGTATCGGCAGACCGCGCTGATCCGATTGCGTGAGCGGCTGGGGGAGCCGGACATCACGCCAGCGCACCGATTGGACCGCATGACCGCCGGCGTATTGGTGTTCGTGCGGGATTCGGCCTGCCGCGGCGCATATCAGATGCTGTTCCAGAACCGGCAGGCCGTCAAGATCTATGAATGCCTGGCACCCTGCCGGCCGATCAGCGGCCCGCGATTCGGCACGATCATGCAGGTCGAACCGCCACGCCCGTTCCCATTGCTGCGCCGATCGCACATCACCAAGGAACACGGCACGATGGCCGCATTCGAGGAACCGGGTTTGGCCAACGCCGAAACCCTCATCGAGCGCGGCGACCTCTGTTTCCCTCCCGCTGGCGGGAGGTGGCGCGAAGCGCCGGAGGGTGGTCCCCATCCGGGAAATCACCCCATCTGCCGCTACACACTCCACCCGCGCACCGGCAAAACCCACCAATTGCGCGTCCACATGAATTCGCTCGGCCTGCCCATCGTGGGCGACGACTTCTACCCGCGCATCCAGACACGCCCCTACGACGATTTCAGCCAGCCGCTGCAATTAGTGGCGCGTGTGCTACGATTCACCGATCCAATAACAGGCGAGAAGCGCGAATTCGTTTCCCGTGTGCCGCTTAAGATCTGATTTCTTATGCATTGAGAGTGTTTTCGCTCATGGTGTCACCATTCATAGAGTTCGGCGGGCTGCGGGGTTTTGCGGACATCCAGCGACAAGCCAAGCTCAGTCAGGGCGCTGAGAATGGTGGAGAATTCGGGATTGGGGACTCGGGCGTGTTCAAATTCGATCAGCCAGCGACGTGACACGCCCAGCCGTTGGGCCATGTCGGTCTGACTAATGCCCTGGCGTTGCCTATGAATCACTGGCAGGTGGATCACTGGCAGGTACCAGTGGATGCCAGCGCATGCCGCTCGTCAGCTGATGTCGAGCACGGAACCGCGTTCAATCAGTTCCGGCGGGATTACGGTTTTGACGCCGACCGGTATCTTCTCGCCTTCGCATTGACGGCGGACCATGGAGAAGGCGGTGGCGCCAATGTCGTCAAAGCGCAGCTTCATGGTCGTCAGGTTCAAGCGCGGGACCATATCGACCAGCGAATCATCGACGCCCACGATGCTGACATCCTCGGGCACGCGCTTGCCCGCTGACTGCAACCCGAGCATTGCGCCGTATGCCATTTGGTCGTTGGCGGCGTAGATGGCCGTGCAGTCGGGGTCGTGGGCCAACGCCACGCCGGCCTGGTAGCCTGAATCCGCGCACCAATCGCCGATGTACATGCTCGGTATGCGTGCTCCCATTTGTTCCAACGCTTCTCGCCAACCGCGGGCGCGGCTTTCGGCGGCGCGCGAGGTGGACGGTCCGGCAATGTGGTAGACGGTCTTGTGCCCCTTGCTCATCAGGTAATCGACGATAGCGGTCGAGCAGCCATACTGGTCGGCGTCAACGGTGGGGCAGTGGTCGGCGGCGGATTCGCAGATGAGCACGACTGGAAATTCTCGCGGAGGCTTGTATCCGACGAAATCGGAGATGCGTTCCTCCAGCACTACGATGACACCATCCACCGGCTGACGCTGCATGCGATCGATGGCGGCGGAAAGCGTGCGTTCCGCACCGTGGCGCATGGTCTGGATGGTGACTGAATAATCGTCATCGGCCGCGTTGGCCACAATAGAATCAAGGATGCGGGCGTTGCCGAACGTGGCGGTGTTGAACATCACCACGCCGATATCCTGGAAGCGGCCGTGCTTTAGGGCTCGGGCCGCATAATTCGGACGATACCCAAGGCGTTCCATTGCGGCTTCGACACGCTGGCGTGTTTCGGGTTTCACCGCATCGCTGCCATTCGCCACGCGGGACACTGTCTGTGGCGAAACGCCGGCGGCTTTCGCTATGTCTTGCATGGACACCTGTGTTGGCCTCGACATTTCACCCTCGCTTGACTCATTAATGTCGGTGTTTCGTTTGCAACGCTTATCTTAGGGTCGCTTACGGTAACGATAACATCGTTGTCTTCGTGACCATTGTAGCAGAGTGACTGAGAAACCCTTAATTCAACACGGTACTCAACACGATTGGACAATGTTACAAATGGTGTTATGATGATAACGCAAACATTTTGGTCAACCTTCGAAGGAGAGGGGTTGGGAATGGCTTCAGCCGATATCGCAGCTGCGCCCGTGCATTCGGGCAAGGCTCGTGTGAATAAGCACAAGGCCGATTGGCGTGGATGGAAATTCATGTGGCCTTTTGCGGTGGTGTTCGTGTTCGTGTTCATCGTGCCGATCGTGTACGCCGTTTATATTTCGTTCTTCAAGAAGCAGATGATCGGCGGCACCAAGTTCGTCGGCTTCGAGAACTACGCGCGCCTGTTGGGTGATGGCCAGTTCTGGAGCAGTGTTGGTCGTGTGGCCCTGTTCACGTGCGTGCAGGTGCCGATCATGCTGTGCCTGTCGGCTTTGATGGCCCTGGCGTTGGATTCGATGAAGCTGCATGGCACGAGGTTCTTCCGTATCTCGACGTTCCTGCCCTACGCGGTGCCGGCGGTGGTGTCGACGTTGATCTGGGGTTTCGTGTATGGCGCGAAGTACGGCCTGGTGGGTTCGTTGAACGATTTCCTGGGCACGGACATCGACGTGCTCGCCCCTTCCGTGTTGTTGGCCAGCATCGGGAACATCGTGACGTGGGAGTTCACGGGCTACAACATGCTCATCTTCTACAGCTCGCTGTCGACCATCCCGCATTCCCTGTATGAGGCGGCGAGCATCGACGGCGCGTCGGAGTGGCAGATCGTGAAGAGCATCAAGCTTCCCGAATTGCGCGGCAGCCTGGCTATCACGGTGATCTTCAGCATCATCGGCTCGTTCCAGCTGTTCAACGAGCCGAGCATTTTGCAGAACATGGTTCCTGGTAATGCGATCACGACGTATTACACGCCGAACATGTACGCGTACAACCTGAGCTTCAGCGGCAACCAGTCGAATTATGCGGCCGCGTTGGCGATCGTGATGGCCGTGATCACCATGGCCATCGCCTACATCGTCCAGTTGAACAGCCTGAAGGAGCAGATGAAGTGACGATGACCGCTGTTCGTGTTGAGGAATCGATGATGATCGTGAAGGAGCGTATGTGATGAGTGCAGCAACGACTTCGGCCGCCGGTCGCCTGACCGACGCCGAGCTCAAGGCCCAGGAGAAGGCCGCCAGGAAGGCGGAGAAGGCCCGCCAGAAGAGGATCGCCGCCGACGAGGCCGCCGAACGCAAGCGCAGCGCGAAGGCCGGGTTCGCGAACGTGAACAACCCGAGGCGTTCCACGTTGTTGACCGTCCTGTGCGCGGTCTTCGCCGTGTACTGCCTGTTCCCGTTCGTGTACCTGCTGATCAACGCGACGAAGACACAGGCCGACTTCACGAGCACGTTCGGCCTGGGGTTCGGCAAGACGTTCGCTTTGTTCGACAACATCGCGACCGTGTTCTCCTATCAGGACGGGATCTTCGCGCGCTGGCTGTTCAACACGATCCTGTACGTGGTGGTCGGCGCCGGCGGCGCGACCCTGCTGGCGATCATGGGCGGCTACGCTCTGGCCAAGTTCCGCTTCCCGGGGCGCAAAGCGGTGTTCGTGGTCATCATCGGCGCGATCAGCGTGCCGGGCATCGCGTTGGCGGTTCCCCAGTTCCTCCTGTTCGCCAAATTGGGCCTGACGAACACCCCGTGGGCCATGATCATCCCGTCGCTGATCAGCCCGTTCGGTTTGTACCTGATGTGGATCTTCAGCGAGCAGGCCGTGCCCCAGGAGCTGCTGGAGGCGGCGCGCGTGGACGGCGCGTCCGAGTTCCGCACGTTCTGGCAGATCAGCCTCCCGTTGTTGGCTCCGGGCATCGTGACGACGGCCCTGTTCACGATCGTGGCGACGTGGAACAACTACTTCCTGCCGTTGATCATGCTCAAGGACGCGGACTGGTACCCGCTGACCATCGGCCTGAACCAGTGGAAGGACCAGGCGAGCACGGCCGGCGGCCAGGCGATCCAGAACCTGGTGATCACGGGCTCCCTGATCACGATCATCCCCTTGGTCATCGCGTTCTTGTGCCTGCAGAAGTACTGGCAGTCCGGCCTGGCCGCAGGCGCCGTCAAGGAGTGACCGTACTTTGGCTCCCTTCTGGTGGAGGGAGCCGAGATAAAGGCATAACCACTAACAGAAGGAGGCACCTATGCAGATATTCGCATTGTTGAGAATTGTGCAGGTGCCTCCTTGTGTGTCTGTGCAACGTGAGGAATTTATTCCCGCGGACGCAGATTATCGATAAAATTCAATAAAGGAGCTGAATCATCATGGAACGTAAAGAGTTCAAGTGGCCGCAGCCGCTTGCGGGCAACAAGCCCCGCATCTGGTATGGCGGCGATTACAACCCCGACCAATGGCCTGAGGAAGTGTGGGACGAAGATGTAGCCCTCATGCAGCAGGCCGGCGTCAACCTCGTCTCCGTAGCCATCTTCTCCTGGGCCAAGCTTGAGCCCGAAGAAGGCGTGTACGACTTCGATTGGCTCGACCGCGTCATCGACAAGCTTGGTAAGGCCGGCATCGCCGTCGATCTCGCCTCCGGCACCGCATCCCCGCCGATGTGGATGACCCAGGCCCACCCGGAGATCCTCTGGGTCGACTACCGCGGCGACGTCTGCCAGCCCGGTGCCCGCCAGCACTGGCGCGCCACCAGCCCGGTCTTCCTTGACTACGCGCTCAGCTTGTGCCGCAAGATGGCCGAGCACTACAAGGACAACCCCTATGTGGTCTCTTGGCATGTGAGCAACGAGTACGGCTGCCACAACCGCTTCGACTATTCCGAAGACGCCGAGCGCGCCTTCCAGAAGTGGTGCGAGAAGAAGTACGGCACCATCGACGCCGTCAACGACGCTTGGGGCACCGCATTCTGGGCGCAGCGCATGAACAATTTTTCCGAGATCATCCCGCCGCGCTTCATCGGCGACGGCAACTTCATGAACCCGGGCAAGCTGCTTGACTGGAAGCGCTTCAGCTCCGACGCCCTGCTCGACTTTTACAAGGCCGAGCGCGATGCCCTGCTCGAGATCGCCCCCAAGCCGCAGACCACCAACTTCATGGTCTCCGCCGGCGGTGCCGGCATCGATTACGACAAGTGGGGTTACGACGTGGACTTCGTGTCCAACGATCACTACTTCACGCCTGGCGAAGCTCACTTCGACGAGCTGGCTTACTCGGCCTCCCTATGTGACGGCATCGCCCGCAAGAATCCGTGGTTCCTCATGGAGCACTCCAGCTCCGCCGTCAATTGGCGCCCGATCAACTATCGCGTCGAGCCCGGCGAATTGGTGCGCGACTCCCTGGCCCACTTGGCCATGGGCTCCGACGCCATCTGCTACTTCCAGTGGCGCCAGTCCAAGGCCGGTGCCGAGAAGTGGCACTCTTCGATGGTTCCTCACGCGGGCCCCGACTCCCAGATCTTCCGCGATGTGTGCGAGCTGGGTGCCGACCTCAACAAGCTTGCTGACGAGGGCCTGCTGAGCACCAAGCTGGTCAAGTCCAAGGTCGCCGTCGTCTTCGATTACGAGTCCCAGTGGGCTACGGAACACACCGCCACGCCTACTCAGGAGGTACGCCATTGGACCGAGCCGCTCGCGTGGTTCCGCGCGCTGGCGGACAACGGTCTGACCGCAGACGTGGTGCCGGTTCGCGGCCCTTGGGACGAGTACGAAGCCGTCGTGCTGCCGAGCCTGACCATCCTGTCTGAAGAGACCACGCGCCGCGTGCGCGAGTATGTGGCGAACGGCGGCAAGCTGTTCGTGACCTACTACACCGGTCTGGTGGACGACAAGGATCACGTCTGGCTGGGTGGCTACCCCGGTTCCATCCGTGACGTGGTGGGCGTGCGCGTTGAGGAATTCGCCCCGATGGGAAACGACTTCCCCGGTGCCATGGACCACCTTGACTTGGACAACGGAACCGTGGCGCATGATTTCGCCGACGTGATCACCTCCGTGGCCGATACCGCTCACGTGGTCGCCTCCTTCAAGGCAGATAAGTGGACCGGTTTCGACGGCGCTCCCGCCATCACCGTCAACGACTTCGGCGACGGCAAGGCCGCATACGTCGGTGCCCGTCTCGGCCGTGAGGGTTTGGCCAAGAGCCTGCCCGTGCTGCTGGAGGAACTCGGCATCGAGACTTCGGCTGAGGACGATCGCGGTGAAGTGCTGCGCGTCGAGCGTGCGGACGAAACTGGCGAGAACCACTTCGTGTTCCTGTTCAACCGCACCCACGATGTTGCGGTCGTGGACGTGGAAGGCGAACCGTTGGTCGCCTCGCTGGCCCAGGTCAACGAGTCCGAGCACACGGCCGCCATCCAGCCCAACGGCGTACTCGTCGTCAAGCTGTAAAACCGCGCATAGCGCCTAATTACCCAACGGCTCTCTTGCTGCTCATCGCAGCAGGGGAGTCGTTTTCGTATCTCCAGCAAAGTCGGGTAGGGTGGTCACCGTGCGAGGCAAAAACAGAGTGACGATGGCGGACGTGGCCCATGAGGCCGGTGTTTCGGTAGCCTCGGTGTCTAATTTTCTGAACAAACAGCCATATATGAGCGAGGCGATGGCCGCGCGTATTGCGGAAGCCATCGACCGGCTCGGATACAAAGTCAACTCGTCGGCCAGAAACCTGCGTTCCGGGCGTACCCGGTTACTCAAGCTGGTCATTCCCGATCTGCGGCAGGTGTACTTCTCCGAACTCGCCGAGGATATTCTGGCCGAGGCCCGGCAACATGGCTACGGCGTCATCGTGGAATCCACCACCAACAATCGTGCCCGCGAGCTGGAAAGCATCGCATCGATGGGCACGCACAGCGCGGACGGGCTCATCTTAAGCCCTCTGATGATGACGGTTGACGATATCGCGGCTTTGGATGGCGATTACCCGCTCGTGCTGTTGGGTGAACGTTTGTTCGGCGTCAACGCGCCGCACGTAGTGATTCGCAATCGCGAAGGGGCCGCCGCCGCGACTTATCACCTGCTTGATGCCGGTTGCCGCCGCATCGCCGTAGTCGGTGCCGTGCCCCACCCCGAGCACGATTTCTCGTCGGGCTCCATCCGCACCCACGGATATCGTGAGGCGCTGGCCGCGCGCGACATCCCCTGTGATGACAGTCTGCTTATCGAAACCCAAGGCTGGGGGAGCGCCGACGGTTTGGCCGCGGTGGACACCATGCTGGAGAGTGGCCTGCAATTCGATGCCGTGTTCGCTTTGAATGACTTGCTGGCGTGGGGCGTGCTGCGTGAACTGCGCGAACGCGGCGTTGCCGTGCCGGATGATGTTCGCGTCATCGGCTTCGATGACGTGGAGGAATCGGCCTACATGGTGCCGTCTCTTTCCACCGTTAACCCCGGCAGGGAAGCCATCGCCCGACTGGCCGTCGAATCCATCATCCAACAGGTCGAATCCGGCAGTCGCGCTCCTGCCCAAACCATCGAGGCCCCCTATAGCCTCTCCCTGCGCGAGTCCTCGCCGGCGTTGGCCTGCGCCTGATGAATCCATGGTTCGAAATATCCGAAGTGAATGACAAGGCCCGTCAATCGTATGGTGATTGACGGGCCCTGGTCGTATTGGACTTGACTGTACTTGGTACGGGCGTGACTCTCCGTCTTTTAGCCGTGGAATTCCACGCTGATCCAGGAGATGGCGGGAAGCGTTGCCGTGCAGGTGCCGGTGGCGTTCATCGCAATGTCGAGCGGTTGCGGCGTGACGGCTTCGGGCGCTTCGGCGGTGTTGGTGCGGTACGGATCGTCCTCATGCAACAGTTGCGCCTTGCCGAGCGCGAGCGTGCCGAGACCGGGCAGGCCGGGCAGCCCGGAAAGGTCGATGGTGAGCGTGTGCGGGGTGTTGGCGTCGCGGTTGACGGCAAGCAGCAGACCGGTGCGGGCCTGTTCATCCCACGTGACTACCGCGTCGATGGCCGGCACGTCGCCGTATGCCTCGGTATGGATGGTGGGGGAGCTGATGGCCGGAGCGTAGGCCTGGCCGCGCGCGTGAAGGGCGGCTTCGGCGAACGGGTAGAACGTGGTCTGCCGCCATGCCGGGCCGTGTTCCTCGGCCATGATGGGGGCGATGACGTTGACCAGCTGGGCGCGCGAGGCGGAACGCACGCGATCGCAGTGCTTGAGCAGGGTGATCATCAGGGAACCTTCGACCACCGCGTCGGCCGCGGTGTAGATGTCTTCCAGCAAATGTGGAGACTTGGGCCATGGCTCGTGGTGCAAACCCTGCGCGGCCTCCGCCTTCCACTGGTCTTCCTGCTCGTTCCACTTGTCCGAATACCATACGCCCCATTCGTCGAAGGACAGGGCGATGTCTTTGGTGCCGTTGTTGGCTTCTCGCGCCTGATCGGCCGCGTCCGAGACGGTGGCGATGAACTTGGTCATGTCTTCGGAAGAGGCCAGGAAGTCCTGCATGGAGGCGGCGGTCCGGGTTTTATGGCCGCGGTCGAAGTAGTAGGCATGGCAGGAGACGAAGTCGAGATTCTCGTAAGCCTTGGTGAGCACGGTCTTCTCCCACGTGCCGAAGGTCGGCATATAGGCACCCGAGGAACCGCAGGCCACGAGTTCGAGACCGGACTCGGCGAGCTTCATGGCGTGGGCCACCTTATCCACCGCGCCGGCATATTCTTCCGGGCTCATGTGGCCCACCTGCCACGGGCCGTCCATTTCGTTGCCGATGCACCACATCTTGATATCCATCGGCTCCTCGATGCCGTTGGCCACGCGCTGATCCGCCCAAGCGGTGCCGGGCGCGCCGTTGACATACTCGAGCTCGTCGAGCGCGGCTTTCAGCCCCCGGGTGCCCATGTTGACGGCAAGCATGATTTCGGTGCCGGCTTTCTGGCTCCAGCGGTAGAAGTCGTCGATGCCCATCTCGTTGGTTTCGGTGCAATGCCAGGCCAGGTCGCGGCGCACGGGGCGATTCTCGCGTGGACCGATGCCGTCTTCCCAGTTGTAGTTGGATACGAAATTGCCGCCGGGGTAGCGCACGCAGGTGACGCCCAGCTCCTTGACCAGGTCAAGCACGTCTTGGCGGAAGCCGTTTTCGTCGGCGGTGGGATGGCTGGGCTCGTAGATGCCGCCGTAGACGCAGCGGCCCAGATGTTCTACGAATGAGCCGAACAGACGCGGGGGAACGTCGGCTACCGGAGTGGCGTCGGCGTTGAGGGCGATGCTGGCGTCCGGCGTGGTTGCGTTGCCGGTTGTGGAGACGTTACTGGCCGTGGTGCCGGCGGCGGTCGGCGCCGGGCTGCTTTCCTGCTTGTCGGGATGGGTGGTTTCGGCGGAATACTGGCTGTTGTGAGTGGTCATGAGCGGGATGCATCTCCTTCGGTTTGCGGTTAGTCACCATGGTGCGACGTGTCGTGTTTGCGTAAACATAAAACATGTGGTACCGTTTCTTAAAACGATACAATACTTGGAACAAAACGCCAAGTCCCGTCGTTTCCCATAACAAGGAAGGAAAGAACGATGAAGTTCGGCAAGAAGACGATTGCCCTGATTGGTGCTGTGGCCATGCTCTCCTCTGTAGCTGCCTGCGGTTCCACCTCTGCCGGGGATAGCGGAAGCACCGGCTCCTCTGATAAGAAGATCGAGCTGACCGTGTGGTCCTGGGATTCCACACTGCCTCGTACGGTCAAGGGATTCGAGGCCAAGAACCCGAACATTAAGGTGAAGGTGACCAATGCCGGCACCAACAAGGACGAGTACAACGCACTGTCCAACGCCATCGAGGCCGGCTCCGGTGCTCCGGACATCGCCCAGATCGAATACTACGCACTGCCCGAATACGTGATTCGCGGCCACCTCGAGAACCTCTCCGATCTCGGCGCCTCCGATTTCAAGGACTTCTACACCCCGGGCACGTGGTCCTCGGTGAGCATCAATGACGGCGTCTACGCCCTGCCGATGGATTCCGGCCCGATGGCCTGGTTCTACAACAAGGACGTCTTCGACAAGGCCGGCGTCGATCCGACCCAGGTGCGCACGTGGGACGACTTCTACGAGGCCGCCAAGAAGATTCGCGCCGTGGACTCCTACATCACCTCCGATTCCGGTGACGCCGGCTTCTTCGACTCCATGACCTGGCTGGCCGGCGCGACCCCGTTCGAGACCTCCAAGGATGGCGAGACCGTGACCATCAACCTGACCGGTGACAAGAACGTCAAGACCTTCACCGACTTCTGGCAGAAGATGATCGACGAAGACCTCATCGACACCAAGACCGTCGGCTGGACCGACGATTGGAACAAGGGTCTGGATGACGGCTCCATCGCATCCCTGCTGACCGGCGCTTGGATGCCGTACAACCTGCTTTCCGGCGCTCCGAACGGTGACGGCAAGTGGCGCATCGCCCAGATGCCGACCGCAGACGGCTCCGAGACCAACTCCGAGAACGGTGGTTCCTCGCTGGTCATCGTGAAGTCCGACGACAAGGCCAAGGTCGCCGCCGCCTACAAGTTCATGGAATACGCCTGCCACGACGCCGAGGGCATTAAGACCCGTGTTGACGGCGGTGCCTTCCCGGCCGACAACGACACCCTCAAGTCCAACGACTTCCTCAACATGACCTCCCTGACCGACTCCGACGGCAAGGCCCACGAGTACTTCGGCGGTCAGAAGTTCAACGAGGAGCTGGCCAAGGCCGCAGCCAATGTGTCCACCGGCTACAAGTTCCTGCCCTTCGAGGTCTACGCTCGCGGCAAGTTCGGCGACTACGCCGGCGATGCCTACACCGGCAAGACCACGCTCTCCGATGCCGTGGCTTCCTGGCAGAAGGACCTGCAGGATTACGCCAAGCAGCAGGGCTACCAGGTGAAGTAACGGCAATCGCAGCAGACTTCCTCCTGTGGTTTCTGTAGCGGGAGGTTGCGATAACAGGATCGGGCACTCTTCGGGGCGCCCGATTTTCTTATGCCATGGGAGCAGTGGCGCGCGGATTGCGATACCAAGATGGCGTGTTGCCGAAGAATGTGTATAATAAAAGATGTTATCGCAACCATAGCTACAAAGTGGCGAAACAAAGCCGTTTTGTGACTACTGAACCATAGAGTGATGGTTCACGATAGCATGACGACGAGGAGAGTTGCCATGCTGTTGTGGTGACAATCACTGCAGACCGCCGAAAGGCGATCCAAGGAAGGAGAACAGAACGATGAAGTTCACCGTTGCTAAGAAGGCCATTGCACTTACCGGTGCGGTTGCCATGCTGGGTTCCGTTGCCGCCTGCGGTTCCGACACCGCCAGTGGCAAGCCGGCTCAAGATAAGGACGTTACCGAAATCACCGTGTGGGCTTGGGAGCCCACGCTGACCCAGGTTGCCAAGGACTTCACCAAGAAGACCGGCATCAAGGTCGATCTCAAGAACGTCGGCACCAACACCAAGGAATACACCCAGCTTGATAACGCCATCGAGGCTGGCTCCGGTGCTCCGGACGTCGCTCAGGTTGAGTACTACGCCATCCCGCAGTACGCCATCAAGGGCAACCTGCTGGACATCACCGACAAGACCTCCGGCTACTCCGACTTCTACACCCCTGGCCCGTGGGCTTCCGTGCAGTTCGCCGGCAAGGTCTACGGCCTGCCGATGGATTCCGGCCCAATGGCCTTCTTCTACAACAAGGAGGTCTTCGACAAGGCCGGTGTTGACGCCGAGCAGATCAAGACCTGGGATCAGTACTACGACGCCGCCAAGAAGATTCACGCTCTGGGCGACAACTACTACATCACCTCCGACACCGGTGACGCCGGCTTCTTCGACTCCATGACCTGGCTGGCCGGTGCAAAGCCGTTCCAGACCTCTTCCGATGGTTCCGAAGTCACCGTCAACCTGACCGAGGACAAGGGCGTCAAGACCTTCACCGACTTCTGGCAGAAGCTGCTGGACGAGGGCCTGCTCGACACCAAGACCGCTGGCTGGTCTGAGGACTGGTTCAAGGGCATGGTCGACGGCACCATCGCCTCCCTGTTCACTGGCGCTTGGATGCCTGCCAACCTGGCCAACTCCGCTGCTGACGGCGCTGGCAAGTGGCGTGTGACCCAGATGCCGACCGCTGACGGCTCCACCACCAACTCCGAGAACGGTGGTTCTTCGCTGGCTGTGCTCGCCTCCACCAAGAAGGCTGACGCTGCTTACCAGTTCATCGAGTACGCCAACCACGGCGACGGCGTGGCCACCCGTGTGGCCGGCGGTGCATTCCCGGCTGACAAGGCCTCCATGGAGTCCGACTCCTTCAAGAACACCACCACTGTGAAGAACGCCGATGGCGAGGACGTTGACTACTTCGGTGGTCAGAAGTACAACGAGGTTCTGGCTCAGGCTGCTGAGAACGTGTCCTCCGACTACCAGTTCCTGCCCTACGAGGTCAAGGCCCGCACCATCTTCGGCGACTACCTTGGCAAGTCCTACACCGGCGACCAGAAGCTGACTGACGGTATCGCCGCTTGGCAGAAGGCACTGCAGGATTACGGCAAGGATCAGGGCTTCACCGTGAAGTAAGCCTTGAACCCTCGCTGAGACTGCCTAGCTAATCTCACCTGATACACAAAGCCCCGTGACGAATCCCGTCACGGGGCTTTTACCGTTTTAAGCCCCGCCTAGTACACTCGTCACCATGCGAGTGATCGGACAGCGAATCAAAAGAATGGCAACCATAGCAGTGACTGCCATCCTTTCCGTATCCTTGGCCTCGTGCGGGCAGTCCACCACCGATAACCGCACGGAAATCAGCGTATGGAGCTGGGAACCGAGCATGGGCGAGGTCATCCGCCGTTTCGAAAAAGCCAATCCGGACATCCGCGTGAAATGGACCAACATCTCCGGCTATGGCAATCTCAACACCGCCATTCAGGACGGTTACGGCACGCCGGACGTGGCTCAAATCGAATACTATGCACTGTTGCAGTACGCGGTCTCCGGCCAATTGCTTGATCTGACCGACAAAATCGGCTCGGATTATTCCAACTTCTTTACCCTCGGCACATGGTCGTCCGTGCAGCTCGCCGGCCGTACCTACGGGCTGCCCATGGATTCGGGCCCGATGGGCTTCTTCTACAACGAAGACGTGTTCCGCCAAGCCGGCGTGGACGCCACCAAGATCAAGACTTGGGATGACTACTATGAGGCTGCCAAAAAGCTCAAGGAGATTGGCGTGTACATCGCCGCCGACTCGGGCGATGGCAGCTTTTACGATGCCATGGTCTGGCTCGCCGGCGGCCAGCCGTTCCACACGTCGGCCGACGGCAAAACCGTGACCATCGATTTGGATGAGGACGCCGGCACCCAACGGTTCACCGAATTCTGGCAGAAAATGATCGATGAGGGGCTTGTTGACACCACCTCCGCCACATGGTCCGACCGATGGAAGCGCCGTGTGGGCACCGGTACCATCGCCTCCGTGTTCTCTGGGGCCTGGATGCCGTCGCTGCTGCTGTCCAATGTGCCGGGCGCGGCCGGTCTGTGGCGCGTGGCTCCCATGCCCACCTATGATGGCCAGCCTGCCAACGCCGAAAATGGCGGCTCGGCGCTGACCGTGTTGCAATTGACCCGTAAGCCGGATGCGGCCTATCGTTTCGTGGACTTTGTGGCGCATGACGCCCAAGGCATTAGCGCGCGTGTAGACGGCGGTGCCTTTCCGGCCGATTACGCCACCCTGAATTCCGCTGATTTTCTGGATAAAACCACGATTACCAATGACCGTGGCATTGAAATCCCGTATTTCGGCGGGCAGAAGTTCAACCGGGTACTGTCGGAGGCCGCCGAGGATGTGTCGGTCGGATACCAGTATCTGCCATTCGAAGTGTATGCGCGCAGTGACTTCAAATCGACGGTGGGCCAGGCATACGAGTGGTCCGGCAGTTTCCACGCCTATCAGCAGCGACAGGAAGCCATTGAGATGGGCATGAAGGACGAGGAAGGCAACCCGCTCGAACCATTGGAGAAGCCCGGCAAGAAAGTCAGTCTCTCCGACGGCCTGGCCCAATGGCAGAAAGACCTCCGAGAATACGGCCTCAATCAGGGCTTTACGATTAAGTAGGGATTCGGGGTTGGGTCGGAATCGACCGCGCTATACGCGGCCGATTCCTGCATACTACGTCACTTCACATTGCGCGAGTAGATGTGCGCCATGCCCTTGAAAATCAAATCCGGGTCATACACGTCAATCAGCTCGGTGTCATTCTCAAACACTCGACCGAGGCCACCGGTGGTGATCACCTTGAAATCCTCGCCTCCGAGCTCTCTGCGGAACTGACGAATCGTGCGCTCCACACCGCCCAAGAACGTGTAATACAAACCGGCCTGCATGCAGGTCTTGGTGTTGGTGCCCAGAATCGTATCCGGTCGCGTAATTTCCACTTCCGGCAGCTGGGCCGTATCTCCCCACAGAGCGGCCGCACCGGCACGGATGCCGGTGGTGATGACGCCGGAATCGACCACGCCCTTGTCGCTCACGTGCGTGAACGTGGTGGCGGTGCCGAAATCAGCCACCAGCACTGGGCCGCCATACTCGTAATAGGCACCGGCGCAGTCGGCCAGAATATCCGCACCCAGCGATTTCGGATCGTCAACGCGCACGTTCATACCGGTCTTGATGCCCGGTCCCACCACCATCGGATCAATGTCGAGGAATTTGACGATGGACGAACGGAAGGAGTGCATCACTTTCGGCACCACCGAACAGATGATCACATCGTCCACATCGGATGGCTGAAAACCGCTCATTCTCAGGAATTCAGTCAGAAACAGCCCATACTCATCAGACGTATGGTTGGCTTTGGTGGTGATGCGGTAGGTGCCGGCGATGGCATCGCCATCCAAAAAGCCCAGCACGATGTTCGTATTGCCGATATCAACGGCGACCAGCATGATAACCCTCCAGATTCAAGATGGATTTCATGCGCAATTCTACAGTCCCATGGCTATGATGGCCTGCGGTGGTCGACCCAGCGTGGCGGCCAACCGTAGAACACAACATATACAGAGGAAGAACCATGTCTCAAGACAATGGTGCGCACGTCGAAGACGGCGCAACCACAGATGCGAGCCTTGCCTCGCGCGCAAAGAATCCGAAAAAAAGCGGCCCGAAGTGGTGGCTGATCTCACTGATTGCCGTCATCGTGGCAGTGGCGGTCGTCATCGGCGTCACGCTCGCTTTCGGCGGTAAGAAAGATGACAAGTCGGCTTCGTCCAGCAACCAATATGCCGACACCGTGACCATCGGCCTCAAACTGGCCCCCACCAATCTGGACATCCGCAACACCGCCGGCTCCGCGCTTGACCAGATCCTGATCGGCAACGTATACGAAGGCATCGTGGCACGTGACTCCAAGAACCAGGTCGCTCCCGCCATCGCCTCCAGCTGGGAGACGTCCAAGGACGGCCTGACCTACACCTTCCACCTCAATAAGAACATGACCTTCTTCAATGGCGACAAACTTGACGCCGAGGACGTGGCCTGGTCCATCAACGAGCTGATCGCTAAGGGCTACCACGACGCCGACGCGCTCGCCGCCGTCAGCAAGGTGGAGGCCAAGGACGCCGACACCGCGGTGATCACGCTCAAGACGCCGAACTCCAACCTGTTGTGGACCCTGACCGGTCGCGCAGGGCTCGTGTTCGACAAGGACGCCAAGTATGACCTGAAGACGCAGGCCGTCGGCTCCGGCCCCTACACCGTTGCCAAGTTCGTGGAAAACAGCTCGATCACGCTGAAGGCCAATGAGAAGTACTGGGGCAAGAACAAGGCCAAGACGCCCACCGTGGTCGTCAAGTATCTGGCCGACGACAACGCCGCGGTCAATGCGCTGAAGTCCGGTGACGTGCAGGTGCTCGCCCCGATTACCGAGAACCTCGCCGAACCGTTCAAGTCCGATTCCGCCAAGTACACGGTCAAAGCCGGCAACGGCACCGACAAGTTCGTGCTCGGCTTCAACAACGCTTCCGGTTCCAAACTGGCTGACAAGCGCATTCGCCAGGCCATCCGTTACGCCATTAACCACAAGGAGCTCATCGCCTCTCGCGGCGGTGCGGACAAGGCGCTCGGCGGCCCGATCCCGTCTCTCGACCCCGGCTACGAGGATCTGACGAATCTGTACCCGTATGATCAGAACAAGGCCAAGTCGCTCATGGCTGAAGCCGGCTATTCCACCGACAAGCCGCTTCAACTTACGCTGACCTACGCCAACATCTACGGCACCGAGCTCGGAGACCAGCTGCGCTCCCAGCTCAAGCCCATCGGCATCGACCTGAAGGTGAATGTGGTGGAGTTCTCCACGTGGCTGCAGGATGTGTACACCAACCACACCTTCGATATTTCGCTGGTGGACCACAACGAAAGCCACGACTTCGCATCGTGGACCAATCCGACATACTATTTCGGTTACGACAACAAGAATGTGACCAAGCTGTACAACGAGGGTGTTGCCGCCACCTCCGACAAGGAGCGTGATGCCAAGTTCGCCGCGGCCGCCAAGCTTGTCTCCGAGGATGCGCCGGCCGACTGGCTGTTCAACTACCGCATCACCACCGCCACGGCCAAGGGCGTTGAAGGATTCCCCTTCGACCTCAACCAGACCGTTCTGCCCCTCTACAACGTGACCTACACGAAGTAGTTCGTTACAGCAATGAGCTCCCTCAGTGAGGGGGCTCATTGTTAATCCAAGTAAAGTAGGCATTATGCGATTCGTGTTGAAACGGCTGGCGTTATTCGTGGTGGCGTTGTTCGGCCTGTCCGTGGTGGTTTTTGCAGCATTGCGCATTCTGCCTGGCGATGTGGCCTCCGTGATGGCCGGCGTCAACTCGCCGCCTGAGCGTGTGACCCAGCTACGCGAACAACTCGGTCTGGATCGGCCATTGATTGCACAATACTTCGATTGGATGAGTGCGCTGGCCCGTGGTGACTTCGGCACTTCAATCCTGACTGGTCGCTCCGTAACCTCCTTGGTAGGCGCACGTGCGTCCATCACCTTTCCCCTGATTATTCTTGCCCTGCTCATCGCCTTGGTCATCGGCTTGCCGCTGGGCTGTGCGGCGGTACTGGCCCGCAGCGCAACGGTGCGTGCGGTGTTTCATGTACTGGCTATTGTCGGCGGTGCCGTACCTGCGTTGTGGGGCGGTCTGCTGCTGATTCTGTTGTTCGGGCGCGGCGTAGGATTGCTTGATGTGTTTCCCTCGCAAGGGTTCCCGCTGGATGGTTGGGGCGCACCCGGTTCGGCGATATCAGCGTTGGTATTGCCGGCTGTATCGGTCGGCATCATCGTGGGAGCATCGCTTATGCGATACACGCGCGCGGCCTTAGGGGATTTAGCCAGTTCCGGCTACATCGATATGGCACGCTCGTGTGGCATGACGCGCACTCAGGCGGTGTTGCGTGTGGGATTGCGGTTGGCAACCCCGCAGCTGGTGTCTGTTATCGGGCTGACCTTCGCTTCGATGGTCACTGGCGTGATGGTCATCGAAAACCTGTTTGCGTTACCGGGCATCGGCAACGGTCTTGTGACCGACGTGGGCAACCGCGACCTGATTGCCGTGCAAAGCGAGCTGTTCCTGCTGGCCGCGTTCTTTTTGACTGTCGGCCTCGTGGTCGATTTGTTCCACCGCGTGCTCGACCCGCGTCTGAAAACCGCTACCGCCATTACGGAGGTGACCGCATGAGCAATGTTCGTCGTGCGACGACTGGTGGTCGACGGGCTGCCTTCGTCATCGTCCTGCACTCTATGTGGCGTCGTGCCGAGGGCAAATTCGCACTTATCG
This sequence comes from Bifidobacterium sp. RTP21102st3_E2_RTP21102_210122, assembly GCF_040916945.1. NCBI lineage: Bacteria > Bacillati > Actinomycetota > Actinomycetes > Bifidobacteriales > Bifidobacteriaceae > Bifidobacterium > Bifidobacterium sp. RTP21102st3_E2_RTP21102_210122. The sequence continues at coordinate 213,806 of NZ_JBCPAN010000002.1, forward strand.
TGCTCGCTCTGTGGTTGCTCATTGCCATCGTTTCCCTGTTCTGGACCCCGCAATCGCTGTGGGCCACTGATGGCTACCATGTATGGGCCAAGCCGTCCGCCGAGCACTGGCTCGGCACTGACGGCACCGGCGCGGACGTGTTCAGCTGGCTGCTGGCCGGCTCACATACCAATCTTGTGATCGTGCTGCTGACCGTAGTGGCATCTATGGCTTGGGGGCTGCTGCTCATCGCGGCCATGGTGGCACGCAATGCGGCGCTCGCCAGTTCTTCGGTAGTGGTAGTTGATGCGTTGATTTCCGTTCCCACCGTGTTGATTGCGTTGATTCTGGCTGTGCCGTTGGGAGCGTCAATCGCGGTGATTGTGATCGCCTGCGGCTTCGGATATGGGTTGAATCTGGCTCGTGTGGCTCGCCCCGCAGCGTTGCTGGCGTCCCGCTCGTCATATGTGGAATCGGCCTTGGCCAATGGTGCCAGCGGGTGGCGTGTGCTCATAAGCCATGTTATGCCGAATATTCTGCCGGTATTGGCTGTGCAACTGTCATTGTCGGCGGGCACGGCGGTGTTGGCTGAGTCGGGGCTCACTTATCTCGGTATCGGTGTGCCGTCCGGTGTGCCGAGCTGGGGGCATTCTCTGGCCACTTCGGTCAAACTCATCAACGTGTTCCCATTAACCGTGGTGTGGCCCGGCCTGATCGTCACGGTTGTGGTTGTGGCGCTGAATATTTTTGGTGATGTGCTGCGCGATGCCATCGATCCGGTCACCAACCCCGCATTACGTGAAATAGGAGGCGAACGATGAGCGTCGATGTTCGCGGGCTGAAAATCACGATTGGCGGCAAACCAATCGTCTCTGATGCGGATATGACCATTGCCGACGGTGAACGAGTCGGCTTGATCGGTTCTTCAGGCTCCGGAAAATCTATGATTGCCAAGGCGATGCTGGGGTTGCTGCCCCTGACCGCTGTGACTAATGGGTCGATTGATATGGGCGGCACGGAAATTATCGGAGCTTCCGAACGTGCGCTTGCCGACCTGCGCGGCCGGTATGTGGGTGCGGTGTTCCAGAATCCGGCTGCCTCACTGAACCCGGTGATGACCGTGGCGCAGCAGATCGCCTTGCCATTGCGGTTGCACTATGATCTGACCAAGGCCGAACGAGCCGACCGAGTGAATGCCTTGTTGAGCAAGGTCGGGCTGGATCTCGATATGGCCGGCAAATACCCGCACGAACTGTCCGGCGGCCAACAGCAGCGCGTGGGCATCGCCACGGCGCTGATCACCTCACCGCGATTCATCATCGCGGACGAACCCACCACCGCACTCGACTCCATCACGCAACGCCAGATCGTGGACCTGCTGACCTCGCTGGTGGACGACGCCGGTGCCTCCATGCTGTTCATCACCCACGATTTCTCCGTACTCGCGCGTGCCACCACCCGCTGCTACGTGCTGGACGCCGGCCGCATCGTCGAATCCGGACCCACCGCCGACCTGCTCGCCGCGCCGACCACACCACAAGCCCAGCGCCTGGTCGCCGCCGCCCAAACCCTCACCCTCCACACCCCCAAGGAGGATTCGCATGAGTAACAGCAGTGTGCCGCTCCTCTCCGCCCACTCCATCACCAAATCCTTCGGCCCGCGCACCGCACGCCACCAAGTCCTCTTCGACGTCTCCGCCGACGTCCACGCCGGCGAATGTCTGGCCGTGATCGGCGGCTCCGGATCCGGCAAATCCACGCTGACCCGCATTATGCTGGGCTTGGAATCCGCGGACTCCGGCAGCGTGGAATACGAGAGCCAATCCATTGTCGGCGGCCGAAAATCGCCGGGATTCGCGGCCCTGCGCCGCGAATCGGGACTGGTGTTCCAGGACCCGTTCTCCTCGCTCGACCCACGTTGGCGAGTCGCCAAATCAGTGGCTGAACCGCTGAGTCTGCAACGGCGTGACCTGAACAACACCGATATCGACGAGCGAGTGGCCGCGGCTCTGACCATGGCAGGCCTTGAACCGGCAGACTTCCTGAACCGGTACCCAATCGACCTGTCCGGCGGCCAGGCGCAGCGCGTGGTCATCGCCCGCGCTATCATCAACGAGCCCAAAGTGATCCTCGCCGATGAGCCGATGAGCGCCATCGACGTGGCCGCGCGCATTCAGATCCTCGACACCTTCGCCGCCATCCGCGCGGCCCGGCCGAGCACCGCCATCATCATGGTCTCCCACGATCTCGGCGTGGTACAGCACATCGCCGACCGCATCCTCGTGCTCCATGACGGGCGTCTCGAAGAGACGGGTTCCACCGCTGAAGTGCTCGGCAACCCCCAATCCGATTACACCCGTCAGCTCATCGAGGCAGCCTCGTTATAGACCTTTTTTGGCTCCCTCTCTGAGGGGAGCTGTCGAACGCAGTGAGGCTGAGGGGAGTTACGGGTGCCGTCGTATTCCCCTCAGTCCGCTTCGCGGCCAGCTCCCCTCAGGGAGGGGAGCCGAGGCCGCCGGCGACACGCGCTTGTCGCGGGTTGTGCTATGGTGTGAGACATGCAGATTATCTCATGTTGTTGTCGCTAACCGACGCCCCTGGGCGAGCGGTCAGTGACGCATAACTTGAGATAGAGCATTCGAATCGCGGCAAATCTGTCGCATGAATTTTCATGAAATCGATGGCACGAGCGTAACCGTGTAACGCGCGAGTCGTGGTTAACATGAAAAACCGATTCACTTTCCGGCTTCACCGTACAGTGAGCGGGGATACTCGATTTCAAACTAAAGCCACAGTCCATTCGTCTGGGAACGTCGGTTCACGAACGCAACGCAGCAAAACCCCACAACCCCAGCAACGAAGGACTTCACATGACCATCCACAACAGCCTCGCAGAACTCATCGGCAACACCCCGCTCGTCAAGCTCAACCACATCCCGCAGGCGGCCGGCGTCAAAGCCACCATCGCCGTCAAAGTCGAATACTTCAACCCCGGCGGCTCCTCCAAGGACCGCATCGCCGAGCGCATCATCGACGCCGCCGAACAGTCCGGCCAGCTGAAGCCCGGCGGCGTGATCGTCGAGCCCACCTCGGGCAACACCGGCGTCGGCCTGGCCCTGGTCGCCCAGCAGCGCGGCTACCGCACGATTTTCACCCTGCCGGACAAGGTTTCCGAATCCAAGCGCGCGGTGCTGCGCGCCTACGGTGCCGAAGTCATCGTCACACCGACCGACGCCGGCCCGGACGACCCGCGCTCCTACTACCAGGTCGCCGAACGACTGGCCAACACGATTCCCGGCGGCTTCCGCCCGAACCAGTACGACAACCCGAACGGCCCGCTGAGCCACTACTACACCACCGGCCCCGAGATCTGGGAGGCTACGGACCACAAGGTCACGCACTTCGTGGCCGGCATTGGCACCGGCGGCACCATCTCCGGCACCGGCAAGTACCTCAAGGAAGCCTCCAACGGCGCGGTCAAGGTCATCGGCTCCGACCCGGAAGGCTCCATCTACTCCGCTTCCTCACGCGACGAAGTCCACCAGTACGACATCGAGGGCGTGGGGGAGGACTTCTACCCCAAGGCTTTCGACCGGAACATCACCGACGACATCGTGCGCGTATCCGACGCCGAAGCCTTTGAAATGACCCGCCGTCTGGCCGGCGAGGAGGCGTTGCTGGTCGGCGGCTCGTCCGGCATGGCCGTGGCCAGCGCCATCAAGTACGCGCTTGCCAATGATTTGGACGAGAACCAGATTGTGGTGGTGCTCGCCCCTGATTCCGGCCGCAGTTATCTGGAGAAGATCTTCAATGACGACTGGATGCGTGCCAACGGCTACGGTGACATCGTGGAACGCACCAGCAAGCCCTCCCTCGCCGAGCAGTACCTTAACGGAACTCCCTCTGATGAGGGAGCTGCGGATGGACTCCATAACTAGCTATCAAAAGAATCAATACCAACATCCGCACTAACTAACCGCACCTGTTTTACCTTCGAATACGGAACAATCCCGAAAGGAACCCAATATCATGTCCGCTGAATACAACGCCAAGTTCGCCAACACCGACATCGCCACTCGCGCCATCCACGCCGGCCAGGAGCCCGACCCGACCACCGGTGCGGTCGTCACGCCGATCTTCGCCACCTCCACTTTCAAGCAGGATGGCGTGTTGGGCCTCAGGGGAGGCCACGACTACTCTCGCTCCATCAACCCCACTCGCACCAGCTTCGACGAGCAGCTCGCCGCCGTGGAAGGCGGCAAGTACGCGCTGAGCTTCTCCTCGGGCTTGGCCGCCATCGACGTGCTGCTGCGCTCCACCATCAAGCCCGGCGACAACATCCTGCTCGGCAACGATGTATACGGTGGCACCTACCGCCTGCTCTCCAAGGTGTTCGTGCCGTGGGGTGTGGGCCTCGACGTGGTGGACATCACCGATCTGAAAGCCGTGGAAACCGCATTGGCCTCCAAGCACTACCAGTATGTGTGGGTCGAGACCCCGTCCAACCCGCTGCTCAACATCACCGACATCGCGGCCACCGCCGAAGTCGCCCACAAGTACGGCACCAAGGTCGCGGTCGACAACACCTTCGCCTCGCCCGCCCTTCAGCACCCGCTGGCCGATGGCGCCGATGTGGTGGTCTACTCCACCACCAAGTACATCGGCGGCCACTCCGACGTGGTCGGCGGTGCCGTGGTGGTCAACGACGAGGAGACCCGTGAGAAGGTCGCCTTCCTGCAGAACGCCGCCGGCGCAGTGCCCTCCCCGTTCGACTCCTGGCTGGACATCCGCGGCCTGAAGACCCTGGATCTGCGCGTCAAGCGCCACAGTGCCAACGCCCTGAAGGTGGCCGAATGGCTCGAATCCCAGCCCTCTGATGTGATTGAGCGCGTCTGGTACCCGGGCCTCGAGTCCCACCCGGGTCATGAAATCGCCGCCCGCCAGATGCACGGCGGCTTCGGCGGCATCGTCTCCGTGCAGCTCGCGGCCGGTGCCGAGGCGGCCAAGCACTTCGTGGACCACACGCAGATCTTCACACTGGCCGAATCGCTCGGCGGTGTGGAAAGCCTCATCGAGGTGCCCGCCGCCATGACCCACGCCTCCGTGGCCGGCACCACCCTGCAGGTGCCCGCCAATCTGGTGCGTATTTCGGTCGGTATCGAGAACGCCGACGACCTTATCGCCGATCTCAAGCAGGCGTTGGATCGTATCTGACCGTACTGACGGTACTGGTGGCACCGTATTGACGGTGCCACCACGCTTATCGGCGGACTCGCTATCGATTGGTACCTACAAAAAATCCCCGGCCCACAAGGGTCGGGGATTTTCCGTTATCGATTAAACATGGATCGAATCAGCTGGCGTTGCCGCCCTGCCATCCGGTGGCATCCGCACCAGCCGGGCGCAACGCCTGACCGGAAGTCGGTGTGGTGCCATCAACGACCACACGAGTGCCGATGGTGGCAAAGTCGTACATCCACTTGGCGTCGGCCACCTGCATGTTGATGCAGCCGTGCGAGCCTGGGATACCCTGCTGCACATAGATGGGGTGCTCGCCCCACATGTATGCAGGAACACCGTGCAGGGCCTCGCCGCCGTTATAGTAGGAAATCCACGGCGTGCCTGGCTGGTTGTAGCCTTCGCCAACCATGGTCTGCGATTCGTACTTGAGATACACGTAGAACGTGCCGGTATCGGACAGCATGGAACCATCGGCGGTGGGCTTGCCAGAAGCGATGTTGAACTTCCTGACCACCGTGGTGCCCTGATATGCAGTGGCAGTCTGGTTCGTCAGATCAACATGAACCCACTTATCGCCATTTGCCGTATCGAAGTTATGAGGCACCTCGACCTGCTTGACATCATATGGGCTGTCTTTCACAGCCACAGTGGAATCAGTGGACTGGTTCTGCTCGATGGCGGTAGCCAGACGTTCGGGGGCGTCCCCGGCACCAGTCACTTCAATACCATCCACACCGAGTGTCTTATCGGCACCAATTTCCACGCCGCCTTCGTCTTTCGGCGTGATGTAGACCTCGCGTGTCACCTTGGGAACAGTCAGTTCTTTGGTTACGCTGTCACTGGTGACGTACTTGGTGATGGCATCGCGGTCGACTACCAGACTCATGGTGCCACCCGCCTTATTCACCGTGGGCTTGAGGAATGAGGCAATGGTATCGGCCGGGATGGTGACGCTCTTGTTCACGCCGTTGTCCACGGTCAGTTTGAGTCCAAGCTTGGCATTGGCGTCAAACTGTGTTTGCTGTGCGCTCGCGTCATCAATCGGATTCTTTGCAGTCTGTAGCTTGACCGGCACCGTCGCATTTTCGCCCGGGGTCGCGACGGCCTCCTTGACTGCAGCATTGACAACATTGATATCCGGACCCTTGCCATCCTGACCCGCGGTGTAATCGAACTGCTTGGTGCTCTTGTTGTAGACAACGGTGGCAATCTGCGCTCGGTCGGCCTCATCGACCAGGCCGGCGGTGACGAATTGTTCGGCAGTCTCTTTGTCCCTGGTGGCGGTCAGAGCGATATGCGGCTGATCGAAAATATTGAGCTTGGCCACGTCGCCGGTCTTCGCGTTCAACAGCGCATCTACGGTTTTATCCGTGTCGACGGTGACGCCAAGGTCCTTCAGCGAGGCTTTGACGCTGTTGCCTTCGGCGGTGAACGTCACTGTGGTGTTATTCAGCTGCTGCTTCACAGTATTCGCAAGTTCTTCGCGGGTCTGGCCCATGACAGAGACATTGCCCAAATGAACACCGGGCGCAGCCTTGTCTTGGAAGTACCAACGTCCGACGAAGAAATAGGCTATTAATGCGGCAAGCAACACTGCAAATATGGTTATGATGGCAATCCGTGCGGCCTTGCCATGTGATTTAGCGGTGGTAGATGCCATGACATGTTCACCCACATAGGCTGTATTGTCGGCATGGTTATTGGTGCCATTGTCGCTTTGCTGTGGCGTGGCGGTACCTGTGGCCGCGGCTGCGAACAGCCCATCGGCGGCCACAGGCTGCAGCACCGCCGTCTCCTGATCGTCAGGAGAGGAGAAGGAAAATGTATCGTTGGCCATAAAATGCCCCGTCTTAGTTCTCTCAAAGCGGCATATCGTGTGATATGCCGGGAATAGCGTTCCTCGACGCATAATAATACGGAAGGGCTACGTACATCGTTACGAGGTATTCCGTTATACGATGAAATCCATCCGCGGTCGGCTTACACTGGTCGTTTATGACAGCACATCAGGCGGCGCTGGAGGCGCTCACACGATACTTCGGCTATGACTCGTTTAGGCCCGGACAGCAAGGAATTGTCGAGGCTTTGCTTGCCGGACGCGATGTCTTGGGCGTGATGCCCACCGGCGCAGGCAAGTCCGTGTGCTACCAGATTCCCGCCGCGCTCAGCCCGGGTGCGACTTTGGTCATATCTCCCTTGATTTCCCTGATGCGCGACCAGGTCGATGCGCTGAACGACCTCGGTCTGCCGGCCGCGTTCATCAACACCACTCAAACTCCCGACGAGCAGGCGATGGTGTTCGCCCAAGCCGCCGCCGGGCAGATCAAACTGCTGTACGTGGCCCCGGAACGCTTGGAAACCGGGCGATTCCGCGACTTTGCCGCCCGTACGCCGATCTCGCTGATCGCCGTGGACGAAGCCCACTGCGTCTCCCAGTGGGGTCAGGACTTCCGCTCGTCGTACTTAGGCATCGGCGATTTCATCGCCGGGCTGCCGCAGCGTCCACCGGTGGGTGCGTTCACCGCCACCGCCACCGAACGGGTGCGTCGGGACATCGTGGGACTGCTGGGATTGCGGAATCCGGCCGTCACCGTCACCGGATTCGACCGGCCGAACCTGTATTTTGATGTGGTCAAACTGGAGACCAAATACAAGGCCGCATGGGTGGCGCGGTATGTGGCCGACCATCCGGACGAATCCGGCATCGTCTACTGCGCCACCCGCAAGACCACCGAAGCGCTCGCCGACACGCTGAACCAGATGGGGCATCCGGCCGTCGCCTACCATGGCGGCATGTCGCCGGACGCGCGTGAGGTGGCCCAGCGCGACTTCATCACCGACAAGGTGCCGGTGGTCGTAGCCACCAACGCCTTCGGCATGGGCATCGATAAGTCCAACGTGCGTTACGTCATCCACCACAATCTACCCGAATCCATTGAAGCCTACTATCAGGAGGCCGGCCGCGCGGGCCGTGACGGCGAGCCCAGCCGATGCACGCTGCTGTGGAATGAGTCAGACATCGTCACCCGGCGTCGGTTGCTGGATAACGATTATGAGAACGAGCGATTGACTCCCGAAGAGCAGGAGATCGTTCGCCAGTCCAAGCGCCGGCTGCTGGACGGTATGGTCGGCTACTGCCGCACCACCGACTGCCTGCACCGGTATATGACCCGGTATTTCGGTCAGGAATTGTCGCCGAATGCTGGTTCCGCGGCGGGTGAAGACATTGCGGCGGACTCTTCGCAGTCCGGCAGATGCGGTGCCTGCTCGAACTGCGAAAGCACGTTCGAGACCATCGACGTGACCCGCGTGGCGCAGGCGATCAGCCGTTGCGTGCATGACGTGGGGCAGCGCGTCGGTTCCGGCAAGATCGTCAAGATCCTGCGCGGTTCGCGGGCACAGGATCTGGCATGGCTGAACCCGGAGCGGATGCCCACCTTCGGCATGCTCAAGGACGTGAACGAAGCTCGCGTGCGCGACGTGTTGAGCCAGATGGCCACGGACGGGTACCTGTCAATCGCCGAAGGGCGTATGCCAATCGTCATGTTCGGTGCGCGGGCGGCCGAAACCGCCGCTCCCGACTTCCACTATGAGATCAAACGGGTGGAACGCAAGTCGGCGGCGGCCGGTTCCGGTCGGAGCGGGGGAGTGGCTGATACTGCCGATTCCGCCAATGTTCCCGGCGATGCGCTGGGCTCGTATATCCCAGACGATGACGAGGAATCGCTGTTCCAGAAGCTACGCGAACTGCGACGCACCATCGCCCAGGAAATCGGCAAGCCGCCGTACATCGTGTTCTCCGACAAGACCTTGCGCGACATGGCCCGCATCAAGCCGGTTACCAACGCGCAATTTCTGGCGGTCAACGGCGTCGGTCAACACAAGCTCGACCTCTACGGCCAGCGCTTCATGCAAACCATCGCCTCGTTCAATGCCGGGAGTGCGTCATAACAATCTCCTATAGCGAACCGCGGAGTATTTGCGGGCGTTCTTGGGCTGGCGCGACTACGATGACTGTTCGATACTTCATGACCGAACACTCAGCAAGTAGAAAGGCAACAGCATGGCAGAAGACAAGGCCGAAAAGCCCGTCGTCGAATCATTCCAGCTTGATCACACCAAAGTCAAGGCGCCGTACGTGCGTTACATCGACACTGAAACGGGCCCTCACGGCGACGTGATCTCCAATTACGATCTGCGCCTGACCCAGCCGAACGAGCAGGCCATCCCCACCGGCGGCCTGCACACCATCGAACACACCATCGCCGTGCTGCTGCGTGAACGCATTCCCGGCTACATCGACTGCTCGCCGTTCGGCTGCCGCACCGGCTTCCACCTGCTGACCTGGGGCACCCACTCCACCGAGGATGTGGCCAAGGCGTTGAAGGAATCGTTGGAGTTCATCGCATACAAGGCCACATGGGATGACGTGCCCGCCACCACCGAGAAGAGCTGCGGCAACTATCGCGACCACAGCCTGTTCGCCGCCAAGGAATGGGCCAAGCAGATCCTTGAGGAAGGCATCAGCTCCGACCCGTTCGAGCGCAAGGTCGTCTGATCGCAAGCCAATCGGCATGGAAGAACCCCGCCCCCGCATACCACGCGGACGGGGTTTCTTTGTGCCTATGTTTGTGCCTATGGCATGGTAGGTTTGCCGTCAGTTAATCGTTGGCCGCTGCACATCGGTAGCTTGGCATGTTGGAGAGGTGGAAGTGACTCAGTCGAACGCTGCAAACAAGGCGACAGGCCGCCGTTTCCGCCACGCCACCATGCGCGATCTGCCGCAGATGCAGAAAATCTACGCACGCGCACGCGCGTTGATGGCCGCCAACGGCAACCCCACCCAGTGGGGCAACGAATTTCCGCGTGAATCGATGATTGAGGACGACATCGCCAACCAGCGTACGATGCTGCTGGTCGACACCTGCAATGGCCACGAACGCATTCTGGCCCAGTTCGCCCTGTGCCCGGGCGAGGATCCGACCTACGCCAAAATCGACGGCGCCTGGCTGGACAACGACGCCTATGTGACCATCCACCGCATCGCCGCATCCGGTCTGGTGCGCCACGCGGCCCGCGACTGTATCAGGTGGGCCCTGAAGCACTACGGCAACGTGCGCGCCGACACCCACCCCAATAACAAGGCCATGCAGCACGTGCTCGAAAGCTCCGGCTTCGCCCGTTGCGGCCTGATCCAGCTGCTCGACCGGCCGGTCGACACCACCAGAATCGCCTATCAGCGCCACGAGTGGTGAGTGTGGCTGCCGGCTGATGTGCTCGTTTCTGCACCGTCATCGGTTTCTGACGGTAGAATCAGTGTGTGAGAAGAACACGTTGGGTCGGGGGCGTCGTGACGGTGCTTGCGGCTGTCATGCTGTCGTCGTGCGGCGGCGTCCAGTCGAATCCCGGGTAACACACCGTTGCCAATCCATTCACCGCGCAGGTGAATGGAGAAGACATGGCGATGCCTGTCGGCCGATGGAGCCCCATCGGCCGACAGGCATCGAGGAAGTCACCGTGGCCGGCGGAACGCGCGGTCGCCGATTGGGGCGAATGGCTTGTGTGGTTCGCTTTGGTACCAGTAGGCGACCGTGGCCACGTCGTCCTGTCGTTCGAAGTTGCCGGCTTCCTCGGTGCCGATCTGCTGCCATTCGACGCGCAGGTCTCGCTCGAAGTAGATCGGGTCGGGGATGTGCCAACGGTATAGGCCGCGGGTCACGGGGGTGGCAGTGTCCCAGTAGGCGCTTTCGCGTCCGGCGAGGTTCTGCGAGTAGAACGGGAAGCCGAGGTATGGGCCGGTGAAGGTGCGCTCGTGCATGCGGCCGTGTTCGTCGAATTCGGCGAAGCTCCAGGCACCGCCGAAGTAGTCCTCGGCGCCGGTGCTGCACCAGGTGGGGTATTTGCCGTCGCCGTCGATGTAGAACTTGAATTCGCCTTCGCCCCACCAGCGGCTTTCGAGCGCGGTGAGCGCCAGGTAGGTGCCGACGTAGGTGCCGTGTCCTTCGACGCCATCGAGCACCACGTAGTCGTGGGCGAGTTCGGTGACGCGTTGGCGGCGCCACTGCGCGTGGAAGCGCATCGTGTCGGCCGGCAGCTGGTCGTATTCGGTGTAGTCGATTTGGTAGAAGAACGCGGGCACGTCCTCGTTGTGGTCGTTGCGCAGCACGATGCGCGCGTGTTCGAACGGCATGGCGAAGTAGCAGTTGAAGCCCCGGTTCGGGTTGACCATGACGGGAATTGAGTTGATGGTGCAGGACTGGGCGTGTCCGCAGCAGAAGAAGTCGCCGATCGGGCATTGCACCGAGGGGGAGTCCTCGCCGTCCCAGTAGAATTCCAGGATCAGGTTGCGTAGCACGTCGGGGCCGGTGGGGGAGGTGCGGTCGGTTACCGTCATCCAGATGTGACGGATCACGCCGGGGCCCTCGACATCCATCAAAGTCACCGATTCCCCGGACCTCACCGTGCTGATGCAGGGGCTTCCCTTGCGGGAGGGGCCCAACGCGCTGGCCGCCATGGCCGCGCGGCCCTTGCCGCCGTCCGGGTTTTCGGCGTTGATGCAGCGGGTGCGGCCGGGTGCCCTCATGGCCACGGCATCCAAGGCGCCTTGTCCGAGCCCCGGCGCGGGGTTCGCTGTGGTGAATGCGTCGAGCATGATGCTTACTTCCTTTCCTGTCGCAGGCCCGGCCCGCCACGGCGTTTTGTCTGGGGCGGGCTGGGCTGCTGGGGGGGTGTTATTTCACGGCACCGGCGGTGATGCCCTGGGAGAGCTTGCGCTGGGGTAGTGCCCGATATCTTGCGCACTTTGGTCTTCGCCCGTCCCTGTGGCGATGATCGGTTCGCTTCCCGTACAGTCTCACCGAGTCTTGACATGTCGAGGTAGCGGCGCGTCGACCACTCGTTCGACGTGACATAGCGCACGCGTGCGCAGACGAGCATCAACGCGCTGCGTTCGTCGGGGAAGCTGCCGACCATGCGCGTGCGCCGTCTGACCTCGCGGTTGCGGGGGTGACCCTGGCGAGGACGTTGCGTTCGAAGTGCACCATGCACCGCTGGTAGCGGGCATCGCGTTCAAGGTCTCCTTGACGCTCTTGCGGACCATACGGTCCAGGGTGGTCTCCGACATGGCCTCATATCGCAAAAACCGTACGCTGAAAGTAACTCAGCGTACGGTTTTCACGAAAGCAGCCATCGGCTATCGGTCAGCCGATAGACCTCAGTCCTCAGTCGCAGCGACCTTGGTGTCAGCCCCGGCCTTCTGCTCAAGGCCGAGCTTGGAGCGCTTGCGGCTGTAGCCGAAGTACACGATCAGGCCCAGACCGAACCAGACGGCGAAACGCACCCAGGTCTCCCAGTTGAGACCGGCGATGAGCACGAAGCAGAATACGATGGCCAGAATCGGGGTGACCGGCACGCCCGGCGCGCGGAAGCCGCGGGGCGCATTCGGCTGGGTCTTGCGCATCCATAGAATACCGGCCGACACGATGATGAACGCGGACAGCGTACCGATGTTCACCAGCTCGAACAGCACGTTGATGTTGATGAAGCCGCCGGCGAACGCGGTCAGCAGACCGAAGAACCAGGTGCCCTTGAACGGGGTACGGTACTTCTCGTGCACGTGGCCGAAGAACTTCGGGAACAGGCCGTCACGGCTCATGGCGTAGCAGATACGGGATTGGCCGTACAGCTGCACGAGCATCACCGTGGTCATGCCGATGAGGGCGCCCAGGTTCACGATCACCGCGAGCCAGTTCATGCCGGTCTCCAGAATCACGCCGGCCACCGGGGCGTCGATGTACTTGGCGAACTCCTTGTAGGGCACCACGCCGGTCATGATCAGGGTCATGATGACGTAGAGCACGGTGGAAACGGCCAGGGACAGCAGAATGCCGCGCGGCAGCGTCTTGTTCGGGTTGATGGTCTCCTCAGCGGAAGAGGACACGGCATCGAAGCCGATGAAGCTGAAGAACACGATGGAAGCGGCCGGCACGATGCCGTACGGCTGGGTGGAGCCGGGCTGGAAAGTGTAGATGCCGTACGGGGAGAACGGCTGCCAGTTGGACGGCTTGACATACCACACGGCGCACACGATGAACAGCACGATGATGGCGAGCTTGATGAGCACCATCACGTCATTGGTGCGCTTGGTCTGGTTGATGCCGATGGAGAGCACCCACGTGATGATGAGCACGATGACGAAACCGGGCAGGTTGAAGTAGGTGGTGACGTCCGGGTTGGTGCCGTAGGCGGCGGTCAGCTCGACCGGCAGGTGCAGGCCGAAGCCTTCCAGCAGTTTGTTGAAGTAGCCCGACCAGCCGGCGGACACTGTGGCCGCCTGCAGGGCGTACTCCAGAATCAGATCCCAGCCGATCACGAAGGCGATGAGCTCGCCGAACGCCAGATAGGCATAGGAGTAGGCCGAGCCGGACACCGGGGCCATGGCGGCGAACTCGGCGTAGCACAGACCGGCAAAACCGCAGCAGACGGCGGCCAGCAGGAACGATACGGACAGGGCCGGGCCGGCGGTCAGCGCGCCCTTGCCAGTGAGCACGAAGATACCGGTGCCGATGATCGCGCCGATGCCGAGCATCGTCAGATCGAAGGTGCGCATCGTGCGCTTGAGGGGAGTGGATTCGGCGACAAGCTGATCCACGCTTTTCTTACGAAACAGATCCATGTTCTTCTCTCATGAAATCTAGGATTATGGGGCTGAACCGGACGGATTTCCGGGATCCCGGCACGCCTCAACGCCGGGAATCAAAGGCGGCTTCCGAGAAACCGCATATCGGTCATTAGTGTACGACTGCCGGGCGAAAACAGACGATTGCGACTACACGTCACATTCTCGCGCAACAATAGGTGTCTATGAGCATGAACGCAGCACCTGAAATCGCATTCTCGTCCGAGCAGGGCAAGGCCAACTATGCGGCCGCCCGCCGCCAATACCCCGCACAGGCCATCGTGGACCTCAAAACCATGCGCGACAACATGGCCCACCTGGTCTCCGTGGTCGGCGGGCCCGCTTCCGGCACGGCGGTGATGGGTGTGGTCAAGGCCGACGCCTACGGCCACGGACTGCTGCCCGCCGCCCTGGCCGCGCTCGCCGGCGGCGCCACATGGCTCGGCACCGCGCAGTCGCACGAAGCGTTGCTGCTGCGCAAGCTCGGCATCGGCCCCGACCGCTGCCATATTTTGACTTGGGTATACAACGGCACCGAAGTCCCGTTCGACGAGCTGATCGCCGCCGACATCGACGTATCGGTCGGCTCCCTGCCCGGCATCGACGCGGTGGCCGCCGCCGCACGCAAGCTCGGCAAGCCCGCCCGCGTACACGTCAAGGTCGATTCCGGCTTCGGTCGCAACGGTTTCACACCGGCCGGATTCGACGCCGCGCTCGCCAAACTCGTGCCGCTCGCCAAAGAGGGCGTGTTGCATATTGTGGGTCAGTGGAGCCATCTCGCCGTGGCCGATTCGCCCGATGTGCCCGAATTCGTGTCCTCCACCGACCGCCAGATCGAAACATTCAAGGACTTCACGCGCCGCATGGAACAGGCCGGCATTCCGCCGGAGATCCGTCACCTGGCCAACACGGCGGCCACTTTGGACCGCCCGGAGATTCACTTCGAACTTACCCGCCCCGGCATCGGCCTGTACGGCTACGAGCCCGATCCCGCGATGGGCACCCCGCGCGACTGGCATCTGACCCCGGCCATGCGCCTGCAGGCGCAGCTCGGCACGGTCAAGGATGTGGAGGCCGGCCATGGCATCTCTTATGGCCGCACCTACCTGACCCCGGACAACACCTCGACCGCTATTGTGCCGCTGGGCTACGCCGATGGCATCCACCGCTCCGCTTCCGGTTTCGATATGGAAGGTGCCAAGCACGTGGAGAAGCCGGGCGGCCCGGTGCGCATCATGACCACCGAAGGCCCGAAGCTCTACCGCGTGTGCGGCCGCGTGTGCATGGACCAGTTCATCGTGGACCTGCACGGATCCGCCGCCGAACTCGGCGTTCACGAGGGCGACACGGTCGAACTGTTCGGCCCGGGCCGCGGCGAGGATTACGTTGAGCCTACCGCCGACGATTGGGCCCGCGCCGCCGACACCATCAGCTACGAGATCTTCACCTGCCTGCGCAACCGCATCCCGCGCCTTTACGAGCATGCCGCCGAAGTACTGCCCGCCGCCGACCTCGCCAAACTCGACCCCGCCACGCTGCTATAAGGTGCATTACCGCCATACGGTGGCACCCCGTAATCCCTTCTTCCCGAATATGTGCCGTTGACATGTGCTGAGCGTCACATATTCGGGAAATCGGCCCCAATCTCCCGAATATGTGCCGTTGAGTTGACGTCAGTGGCACATATTCGGGAAGTCGGGATTACTGCGGCCGATATGTGTGCCTATGCTTGGAATATGGAAACGACTTTGGATGGGGAACAGGTGCTGAGCGATGAGGGCTACAGCGCCTTCGACGAGGAGCGGTGGGCACCCGAGCCGCCCAAATCCAAGTCGCGCACGGCTTTCGAACGCGATCGCGCGCGACTGATTCATTCGTCCGCTTTGCGGCGTTTGGGCGCGAAAAGCCAGATTCTGATTGCCGGTACCGACGATTTCGCCCGCACTCGACTGACGCATACGCTGGAAGTCGCCCAGATCGGTCGCCAAATCGGCGCATTGCTCGGCTGTGATCCGGACGTGGTCGACTGCGCCTGTCTGGCCCACGACCTTGGTCACCCGCCGTTCGGGCACAACGGGGAGCGTGCGCTCGCCGACATCGCCAGCAATATCGGCGGCTTCGAGGGCAACGCACAGACCATGCGTATCCTGACCCGGCTCGAACCCAAGATCTTTCACCCGGACGGGCGTTCGGCCGGCGTGAACCTGACCCGTGCGGCCTTGGACGCGGCCGTCAAATACCCGTGGACCTTGGCCGAAGCCGACCAACACCCAAAGGGGGAGCGGTCGAAGAAATTCTGCGTCTACCCGGATGACGAGCCGGTATTCCGATGGCTCAAGATCGGCGCGCCCCAGGCCGCCAAGCCCATGGAATGCCAGATCATGGACCTTTCGGATGATATCGCCTACTCCGTGCATGACGTCGAGGATTCCATCGCCACCGGCGCGTTCGATCCGATTGTGCTCGCCGATCCGAAGATGCTGGACCACATCATCGAGCAGACGCGCGCATGGTATGGGGCGAAGTGGGATGCCGACAAGCTGCTGGCCGCGTTCATGCGATTGCGCCGAGAGTATTTGTTCCCTGCATATTTCAATGGTTCGCGCGAATCGTTGGCACAGCTTAAGAACATTACGTCCGATTTGATCGGCCGCTTCTGCTGGTCGGTGGAAACCGCCACGCGCGACACGTACGGGCCCGGGCCGTTGACCCGGTATTCCGCGAACATCGTGATTCCCGAGAACACGAATTACGAGATCGTGGCGCTGAAGGGCATCGCCGTGTACTTCGTCATGGCGCCTCGCGAGCGCGAGCCATTCCATCAGGAGGAGCTCAAGATCGTATCGGATTTGGTCGATGTGCTTATGGCTGATTCGCCGCTCCCATCCGACGCTTTGGAAAGCCAGTTCCTGGCCGATTGGAACGAATCCACCAACGACGACGAACGCCTGCGCGTCGCCATCGATCAGGTCGCGAGCCTGACCGACAACTCCGCCCTGGCCCTGCACTCCATCTTGTGCTGAGGGCGTGTTGGGCGGGCGCTTCCCTCAGTCTCGCTGCGCGAGCCAGCTCCCCTCGGGTGAGGGGAGCTGTCGCTGTAGGCGACTGAAGGGAGTTTCGCGGAAGAAATGATAACCGACGGTAAAAATTTACCGTGTCTCAGGTGAGGCGGTACTCTAGAGACTTATGGTCGGAATGATTAAGAAAGAAGATGTCGAGAAGGTGCGCGCCGCCGCGGACCTGTATGACATTGTATCTGCGACCGTAACGCTTAAGCCCTCCGGCACCGGCACCTTCGTGGGCCTGTGCCCGTTCCACGACGAGAAAACCGGCAGCTTCAACGTGCGTCCCTCGCTCGGCGTGTGGCACTGCTTCGGCTGCGGCTTGGGTGGCGACGTATTCAAATACGTCGAACAATCCGAAAACATCGACTTCCGCGAAGCCGTGGAACTGCTCGCCGACAAGTACCATATCGAGCTGCACTACGAGAACAGCGGCAACGGCCCGGCGCGCGAGAACACCGGCTCCAAGCGCACGCGACTGCTGGAAGCCTGCGAGGAAGCCCAGCGCTTCTTCGTCTCCCAGATCTTGACCAAGGAAGCACTGCCCGCCCGCAAGCTGCTTGGCGGCCGCAACTTCTCCCAAGCTGATTGCGAACGTTTCGGCTGCGGCTACGCGCCGCAAGGCTGGGATAATCTCGTGCGCCACTTGGCCTCCAAGGGGTTTACGCAGAAGGAAATCCTCGACGCGGGCTTGGCCCGTCAAGGCCAGCGCGGCATCTATGACTATTTCCGCGGCCGAGTGACCTGGCCCATCCGCGATTCGACCGGCCGCACGCTCGGCTTCGGCGCGCGCAAACTATACGAAGACGATCAGATCGCCGCCAAATACATCAACACGCCGGACACGCAGCTCTACCGCAAAACCCAGGTGCTTTACGGCATCGATTTGGCCAAATCCGCCATCGTCAAGAAGCGGCAGGTGGTGATCGTCGAAGGCTATACGGACGTGATGGCCATGCACTTGGCCGGCATCGACACCGCCATCGCCACGTGCGGCACGGCGTTCGGCGCCGAGCACGCCAAGATTGTGCGCCGCCTGATCGCCGACGATTCGCTGGGCGCGGTCCAGCTGGTCGGGCCGTTGAAGGTCAAGGACCAGCCGTTGAGCTCGCGCATCGTGTTCACGTTCGATGGTGACGCCGCCGGCCAGAAAGCCGCGCTGCATGCCTTCGGCCTTGATTCGGCCTTCCTCTCCCAAACCTTCGTGGCCGTGGCCGACGACAATCTCGACCCGTGCGACCTGCGCATCGAGCGAGGCAACGAAGCAGTGCGTTCGCTGATCGCCCGCGCCAAACCGTTGTATGACTTCGTGATCGACGCCGCCATCAGCCGGTTCGACCTGACCTACACGCCCGGCCAAGTGGGTGCGATGAAAGCCGTGGCCCCGCTGGTGGCGCAGATTCGCGACCGCTCCCTATGGGACGCTTACGCGCGCAAGTCCGCGGGCCGTATCGGCGTGGATCTTGAGGTGATGCGCCGCGAGGTGATGAACGCGCGCCGGCAGATGCATGTACGCGATGAGGACGCCTACGCGCCCAAACGTCGATTCGAGCGTGACGAGCCGCGTGTGGAACCCGGCACCAACCCATACGCCAATCCGGCCACGCGCAAGGCGTTGGAGCGCCGTGACGCCGCCGAACAGGCATATTTCAAGATCGACGACGCCGTATTCATCGCCGAACAGCAGTTCATGGCCGTGCTGATTCAGGTGCCGCGCGCCATCGACCGCACCATGTTCGGGCAGCTGACCATCGACCATTTCATGACTTCGGTGTTCCGCACCCTGTTCCAGGCGATCGCGGCCGCCGGCGGACTGCCATCCGACGATACCCCGCAGGGGCTGTGGATGCACAACCTCACTAAGGCCGGCGGACCGATGCTGAATCAGGTGATCAACGAGCTGGCCGTCATGCCGTTGCCACTGCCTGGCGACGACGGTGGTAATGGCGCACAACCTCCGCAGTCGAACGTGCCTGGGGGAGTCGGCGGTGGTGCGGCCGCCGTGCAGCTACGCCCTGCCACGCCGGAAGAGCAGCGCTATGCCACCGAACTGCTCACCCGATTGTTGGACATGGGCTTCATGCGCCAGATCGGTTTGGCCAAACGCCGCATGGCCCAGCTGCCCGACGGCGAAGAGAAGATAACCCTCCTCGGCCAGATCACCCGCATGGAAACCGCCCGTAAAGACCTCCAAGCCCAAATCTACGGCAACACCATCGGCTAATACCCCCCCCCACTGATTGCGCGCATCCTCGAATACGTGCCGGATGCATAAGTCCATACAACCGGTTGCCGGATTGGATGGGTGCAGAAGTTGCGGATTGGCCCCATCCAAATTGGACTGGTTTGGGTGGGCCAATCCAATCCGTTCAATAATGAAGCGCGATACCAAGCAGCGTCGAAACGAAGGGAAACTCATGACGCAGAATCGTGCGGAACTCAACCGTAATCTGGCCCAGATGCTCAAGGGTGGCGTGATCATGGACGTCACCACGCCCGAACAGGCGAA
Organism: Bifidobacterium sp. RTP21102st3_E2_RTP21102_210122; assembly: GCF_040916945.1. NCBI lineage: Bacteria > Bacillati > Actinomycetota > Actinomycetes > Bifidobacteriales > Bifidobacteriaceae > Bifidobacterium > Bifidobacterium sp. RTP21102st3_E2_RTP21102_210122. Next base: position 233,274 of record NZ_JBCPAN010000002.1, read on the forward strand.
AATCGCGCAGGATGCCGGCGCATGCGCGGTGATGGCGCTGGAGCGCATCCCCGCTGACATTCGTGCCGCCGGCGGCGTCTCCCGTATGAGCGATCCGGCCATGATCAAGGGCATTCAGGAAGCTGTCTCCATTCCGGTCATGGCCAAGGTGCGTATCGGCCACATCGCCGAGGCCCGCATTCTGCAGGCCATCGAAATCGACTACATCGACGAATCCGAAGTGCTTTCCCCGGCCGACGACGTGTACCACATCGACAAGAACCAGTTCGACGTGCCGTTCGTGTGCGGCGCGAAGAACCTGGGCGAGGCACTGCGCCGCATCGCCGAGGGTGCTGCCATGATTCGTACCAAGGGCGAGCCCGGCACCGGCGACGTGATTCAGGCCGTGCGCCACATGCGCACCATGAACAAGCAGATTCGCGAACTCGTCGGCCTGCGCGACGACGAGGTCTACGAGGCCGCCAAGCAGCTGGCCGTGCCCTACGATCTGGCCAAGTACGTGCACGACAACGGCCGTCTGCCCGTCGTGAACTTCGCCGCCGGTGGCGTGGCCACCCCGGCCGACGCCGCCCTGATGATGGAGCTTGGTGCCGAAGGCGTGTTCGTGGGCTCCGGCATCTTCAAGTCCGGCGACCCGGCCAAGCGCGCCGCCGCCATCGTCAAGGCTACCGCCAACTGGCAGGACGCCGATCTGCTCGCCAAGCTGTCCGAAAACCTCGGCGAAGCCATGGTCGGCATCAATGAGGACGAGATTCAGACCATCATGGCCGCTCGCGGCGAGTGAGTGCATTACCTTGGCTCCCCTCTTTGAGGGGAGCCAGGAAAGGGTGACGCTCCCGCCAGCGGGAGTCAAGGCCCAAGGAGACAACATGGTTGTAGCTGTTGAATATATTTCCAAAGAAGAATCCGCGGACGCCAAAAACGCCAAGCACGGCGTGACCGGCATCCTGGCCGTACAAGGCGCATTCGCCGAACATGCGGCGGTGCTGGACAAGCTCGGTGCGCCGTGGAAACTGCTGCGCGCAGCCGAGGATTTCGATGAATCCATCGACCGCGTGATTCTGCCCGGCGGCGAATCCACTACACAGGGCAAGCTCCTGCATTCGACCGGACTGTTCGAGCCGATCGCCGCCCACATCAAGGCAGGCAAACCGGTGTTTGGCACTTGCGCCGGCATGATTCTGCTGGCTAAAAAGCTCGACAATGACGACAACGTCTACTTTGGCGCGCTCGACGCCGTCGTACGCCGCAACGCCTATGGTCGTCAGCTCGGTAGTTTCCAGGCTACTGCCGATTTTGGTGCAGCGGATGATCCGCAGCGTATCACGGACTTCCCACTGGTATTCATCCGCGGACCGTACGTGGTGTCGGTCGGACCCGAAGCCACGGTCGAAACCGAAGTCGATGGCCACGTGGTGGGCTTGCGTCAAGGCAATATCCTGGCCACCGCCTTCCACCCGGAACTCACGGACGATACCCGCATCCACGAGCTCTTCCTGTCGCTGTAGTCGATTCGTCTGCCGTTAGACTGGTATCCGATTGACGAATCAAGGAGACGATCTGCCATGCAGCTTGAGCTGAATCGACGCAGCAAGGTGCCGATGTACCGGCAGCTGGCCGCCGAGCTGCGTGAACAGATCGTCTCCGGCGCGATGGCCGAGGGCTACCGCCTGCCTCCCGAACGCGAGCTGTCCTCACGTCTCGAAGTCAATCGCACCACGGTGTTGCAGGCGTATCAGCAGCTCAAGGACGAAGGTCTTATCGCCTCCAAAGTCGGCAAAGGCACGTTCGTGCTGCCGGCTGCCTCCGCAAGCCGAACATCGCACACGTCAAACAGTGACTTCGGGAATGCAATAACGCGAACAACACGATCGTCGGCAGAAATGGGAACATCGCAAGCCTCCTCTTCCGGCGACGTAGAACGTGCTACCTCCACTGATTTCTTGACGACAGACCAGGGCAGCAGCTCTGCGGCGGTCCATACGATTCGTGAAAGCCGTTCGGTTCAGGGCCCGGAACCAACCGTCGTGCGTCCGCCATGGTCGGTGTTGTTCTCTGATTATTCCAACCGGTTTACCTACCATGACATCGCCTCGGCCGAGCGGGCGCAGCGCGGCGACACCATTATTGACTTCGCCACCGGTTCGCCGAACCCGGCGGATATCCCGGACGATCTGCTGCGCAAGGTGAGCATCGAGGCGTTCGAATCGCGGGAATTCGACGGCCAACCGGAATCACCTATCGAGGGATTCGAAGAGTTGCGTGCGCTGCTTGCCGAACATATGCGCGCACGAGGCGTACAATGCGGCGTCCGCAACGTGATGGTGCTCTCCGGCTCCGAGCAGGGCATCGACCTCATCGTGCGCGCGTTCATCAACCCCGGCGACTGCGTGCTGGTCGAACAATCCACGTTCTTCCCGGCATTGCAGACCTTCCGCTCGGCGGATGCGCGCATCATCGGCGTTCCAGTGGACGAGCACGGTATGCGTACAGACCTGTTGGACGGCTATTGCGCGCGATTCCGGCCCAAGCTCATCTACACCGTCCCGACGTTCCAAAACCCCACCGGTACCACGCTGCCGCCCGAACGACGCAGCGAACTCATCGACGTGGCGCGGCGCTATCAGTGTCTGATCGTGGAAGACGATGCTTACGGCGATTTGTGGTACGGCGGGGAATCGTCCGACGCACATCGCCCCATACCGCTTAAGGGCATGGAGAATGCGGGATACGTGATGTATTTGTCGACGTTCTCGAAAACCGTCACTTCGGGCCTGCGCACGGGATGGGTTGTGGCCGACCCGCATGTGATTAACCGGCTGGCGGCTCTGCGGCGCATGGTCGACCAGCATACGAGCACGTCATCGCAGCGCATCTGTCTGGAACTGCTTAAAGAAGGCCGCATCGCCGAACATTTGCGCGGTTTGATCAAGACTTACCGCATTCGACGAGATGCAGCAATCGCAGCATTGGAGCGGTATGCGCCGGATGAAGTGTATTGGACCGTGCCTGCAGGCGGCTACTATATTTGGGTTTCCTTACCGGACGGCGTGCGCTCTCTGGATGTATTGGAATCCTGCCGTTCCCAAGGCGTCACGTTCATGCCGGGCAGCGTGTTCGACGTTGACGAAATGGATGATTCCCACATCCGTCTCAACTTTGTGCGCCCGGATGCTGCTGACATTGATACCGGCATTCGAATCATTGGCGAGACGATAGCACAGATGTAGCCAAGTGACTGGCTCATTGCGGTTGTCGAGTTTTTTTGATGGCTACATACCCACATCGATGGGTGCATTCGACGAATGAATAAGCGAGGAAGCCATCATCAGTTCGCTGTGGCATGCGCATAGCGTTGTCGGGCGAACGGGGCAGACCACGTGGTCGTTGCGTGACCTGGCCGATCGAGCCGGCATCGCATTGCCCCTGGCGTAGTGGCGAGGTGGCGCAGTAACGAGTCACGCCATCGCGAGCCGATGATGCGAAATGCGGAACCGGTCGCGGCCATCAACGGCTATCATACATGCGGAAGCAACGATACGTTGGCGTCAGCACATCCATCTGACTCCAGAAAGGGACACGATATGACCACATCCTCCGTTTCGCCGGTGACCACTGAACTGGCGGGCAGCGAAACCGGCATCACGCTTGTCATTCACGCCGGAGCGGGCAGTCGTGGCAAGCACAGCACGCCTGAACGCATCGCCCAGGTCGAACTTGATCTGCAGCGCGCCCTCGATGCCGGATACCAGTTGTTGGAATCCGGAGCACCGGCGCATGAGGCTGTGGTCGCCGCCATCCACGTCATGGAAGACGCTCCCGAATTCAACGCCGGCCGTGGTGCCGCCCTGACCAGCGATGGCATCGCCCAGATGGACGCCTGCCTGATGACCGGCGATGGCGAGGTCGGTGCGGTCACCGGCGTAAGCACCGTGAAGAACCCGATCGATGCGGCGCGTGCCGTCAAAGAGCAGACCAAGCATGTGCTGTTCGCGGACCCGACCGATGCCGAGATCGCCGATTGGGGCGTCGCGACCGAAAGCAACGAGTACTTCATCACCGAACAGCGTCGTCAGTCCTTGGCCGAGGCTCAGTCCGGTGGCGATGAGTGGGAGAAGCATGGCACCATCGGTGCCGTGGCGCGCGATGCCGAGGGCAATATCGCCGCTGGCACGTCCACTGGCGGCATCACCAACCAGATGCACGGTCGTGTGGGTGATTCGCCGCTGCCTGGTTGCGGCACGTTCGCCAACCAGTCCACGGTGGCGGTGTCCTGCACCGGCATCGGCGAGGCGTTCATCAAGGTGGTCGCCGCCCATCAGGTGTCGGATCGTGTGCGTTTCTCCGGCGAGAACGTCGAGGATGCCGCGACGGCCACTTTGGACGAAGTCGCCGCGCATCATGGCGATGGCGGCATGATCGTTCTGCCGGCGGTCGGCCGTGGCGTGGTCGCCTACAACAGCGAGATGATGAACTTCGGATACCGTAGCGCGCAAGGAGGTAAGGTGCAGGGCTGATTGCCCCCTGTATTGCGGCATATATCATAATGGCCGGTGTGCTGCGGATTCTTGGTAAGGAATCCGCAGCACACCGGCCATTCATGTATGCGGCAAGTGCCGCCGATCAGTGCGGCAGTGCGCGCTACTTGGTGATCGTGTTGTACGTGGGCATGTTCGTGTAATCGAACTGCACGTTCTTCACGTTCTGTGCAGACACGGCGGCGAAACGTTTGACCGGGAATACTGGGGTAATACGCAACTTCATCGCTCCTCTTCCTCGAATGAAACTATGTTCCATTGGTATGAGCCAGCCACGTACGGTATTCGTGTCTGGCCTGCCACACAATGATGCAGCCGTATATACGGGCACAGCATTGCGCGGCAGTTCATTGTATGGAAGACATGCAAACTCAATGTTTCCTTGTCCAAATAAAAAAACGAGCGCGGCTGATGTGCGGCACCGGTCCAAAAACTCATGTCCGCCAGCGCAACGCGACTACGTACCTTATGCTGGTCTGCGCGTAAAATAGAATGGTTGCGATATTGGGTTATTCACGGAGGAATGGATGCGACGCTGGCTGATCAATGTAGCCAAAAATGAGACGATTCTCATCGTCGCCGCAATACTCGCCCTGATTTCGTGTTTCATTGTGCCGCCGGACGCCGATTACAAAAGCTACATTCACGCCAGCACCATCAGCCAGCTCATCTGCCTGATGATTGTGGTGTGCGGATTCCAGCGTATCGGCGTGTTCCGCATCATCGGTTCGCGATTGCTGGAGAAGGTCAGCACCATGCGCGGACTGGTCATTACGCTTGTCGCTTTGACGTTCTTTTCCGCGATGTTCATCACCAATGACGTTGCGCTGGTCACGTTTGTGCCGTTCGCGGTGGCCGTGCTCATCATGGCTGGGCAAGAGGATAAGACCATCCTCGTGGTCACGCTGATGACCATTGGCGCGAACGTGGGCAGTATGCTCACCCCGATCGGCAACGCGCACAACCTGTATCTCAAAGCCCTGACCGGCATGCCGACCATGGAATTCCTCGGCATCATGGCACCGTATTCCGGCATGGCGGCCGTGTTGCTGGTCATCGTGATTTCCGTGGTGTTTGGCGGCAAACCGGTCGGCGACCTGGGCGACCTCGAAACCGGCGTGCTGGCTCCCGAGCGCAACAAACACCAGCCCGACGAGATTCGTATCACCGGCTACGGCGCCGGTTATGGCGGCTGGCGCACCATCGTCTACTCGCTGCTGTTCATCGTCTGCCTACTGGCCGTCTCCGACGTGATTCCCCTGTGGGTGATGTGCGTGATCGTGGTCGTCGTGTTCCTGTTCACCGATCGGCGCGTATTCAAATACGTGGATTGGGGACTGCCGCTCACCTTCTGCATGTTCTTCATCTTCATCGGCAACATGAAGCGCGTGCCCGAATTCTACGAACTGGCGCGCTCGCTGGTCGGCGGCCATCCGCTGGAGGTGGCGGTCGGCTCCAGCCAGGTCATCAGCAATGTGCCCACCACGATTCTGCTTTCCGGCTTCTGCGACCAATGGCGCGATCTGATCATTGGCACCAATTTGGGCGGCATGGGTACGCTCATCGCCTCGATGGCCTCGCTTATTTCTTACAAGAACGTCGTGCGCCAATACCCGCACAAGAAAGGCCGGTATCTGGCCGTCTACTCCGCCGTCAACGTTCTGTTTTTGGCCGTATTGCTGACCTTGAGCTGGATCATCGAGCCGAGTCTCTGAGCCGCCGTTGTGGGTTGGGCCGGTCTACCGCGCGTATACGGTGGGGGAGCCGGTCAGTCGGCTCATGGCCGACTGCGGGATGTCGTGGATGCGGCCGATGGTGGCATCCAGCGTGGATACGCCGGATACGCCGTCTGTGTTGGCTGTGTTGGCTGCAGAGGTGATGCTGGATACGCCGACTGCGGACGATGATACGGCCGCAACCATCGGCTGACGATAGGCGTTGGAGTTGCGGGCCAGCCGGGCGAGCGCAGGGCGCTGCCTGCGGAACAGATTGATAAACATACCGCATACTCCTTCATCGTTGGCCGGCGGTCTTCTGGCCGCCGTGGTTTCCATCCTGCCCTCCCGTGCTTGTATTCGCTATGGGGGATAGCCCCTATTATTCCCTGAATCTGCACGATTCCCCCTCATCCTTGAGGGTGATTCTAACGGCAAAGGAATCGGCCTAATGGCCGATGTCGATCAGCGCGAAGCCACCAGCGTGACGCTGTACGGCTTGATCTTCATCGCCAGCAATGAAGACGGCGACGGCAATGTGTAAGCCCGACGTTCCGGCACAATCGCCCCCGAAGCCTCGCCGCGGTATCCGATAGTGGTTTTCGCCGTCGGACTGGCGCTTAACGTCGTCACCTCCAAACGCACCGGTCGCGATGGCGAGGCGCCCAGCCCGGCCAGTCCGCGCGCGATTTCCAACGTCACATCCACCGGGGAATCGGAGGTATTGACGATTTTGATGTAACGGCAGGCGTCATCCCCGTCATGCCCGGTGGCACTGACATACAGATGTTTGGCGGGGCGTGACGCGGTCTGCTCGATGGACACGGCATATGTCGTGTCGCCCAGATGCGTGGAAAACAGCCGCTCCACCTCATAATTCACCGTGGGGTTCACATGCGCCGGATTGAGTTCGATAAGATTCTGCGCCCACCCCTTAGCCGGGATATGCGCGAGCAGCGGTGCATAGGAGGTCATGCGCACCACGTCGGAATTGCGCTCGCAACCGGTCAGGAACGCGGCCTCGCCGAGTGCCGACTTCCACGTGTTCGCGCCCTGTTCGGTCTGCGGTTGGCCGGCAAAATAGCCGTTGGCTGAATATTCGCCGAAATAGACGCCGGCGCCGCAACGCGGGTAAGCGTCGAATCGTGACGCTTGGTATGCAAACCATTCGGGGGAGTGGTAAGAATGTTCGTCGACGATAATCGCGTCACCGGTGGCGGAATCATGTGCCCCGGAATCGGTTGCGGCCAACGCTCGCGCATGGTCCCAGCTGCGCTTCATCGCCGGCTGGAAGGGGAACAGTCCGGCGCTCATCACACACAGCATATCCGGGTATCGTTCATGAATGGCCTCGCTGATCATGTCAAACTTGGCCACGTAGTCAGCCCCGAAGTTTTCGTTGCCCACGCCGATCATGTCCAAGCCGAACGGCTCAGGATGGCCCATATCACGCCGGACCGCGGCCCACGAGCTGGACTCCGGATCGCCATTCGCGAATTCGATGAGGTCCAGGTAGTCCTGAATCACATTGTTGCGGAAGGTGGCCGAATTGATATCCATGTGGCGCGGATCTCGGCCGGGCGACTGGCATGCGATGCCGGCGAACAGAGTAGGCAGCGGCTTGGCCTTGAGGTCCTCGCACAGGCAGAAATACTCGTAGAAGCCGATCTGATAGCTCTGCGAATAGCTGGAACCATCCGGCATCTTGAACGACCACATCGAATACTGTTGGCGTCGCGCGGCCAGAGAGCCGACGGTATCCTTCCAGCGATACTCATTGCCGGGCGTCACACCTTCGACGATGCAGCCGCCGGGGAATCGCAGAAACGCTGGATGCAACGCCTGAATGGTCTCCACCAAATCGCGGCGCAGCTTGCCGTAACGCCATTTCGGGTCGCCCGCGCCCCAATAGTCCGCATCCATGAACTGCACCAGATCCAGATCGAACGTGGTGCGTTCGCCGGCGTCAATGGTGATACGCAGCTTGCCGTAATCGGTGTTCAGTCCGGTTACGTCGGCGTTGAACCGGTACCAGCCGTCACGGCCGATGACGATGGCACCATCCGACGAATCCGGACTGATCGAAACGCCGGAATCCTGCGCATCGGCCCCATCGTCCTGCCTCAGACCGGTCTCTTCCGTATCGTCAAGCGGATCGGAGTCCACGATATACGACAATCGAGTGATACTGGTGAGCGGCAGGCCGTACCTATCGACCACGCCGACGGACAGCTCGGCCCGCCCATGAACCGGACGTACCGCGAGACTGACGGAATAGGTGTGGTCGGCGACGATGGAGAACGCGGGCTCGCCCCCGTTGTCGCCGCCTCCGTTATAGCCGAGGTTTTCCAGATATGCAGGGCCGGTTTCGGAAGGAACATCGGACGTGATGCGAGCGTATCGGCTATGTGCGTGAATTGGCGGGGCGGGGCAGTCGGTGGTCACCCGCTGGCCGTGAATCCCGCGTATCTCACTGCCAAGGCTGGCGGCGGAACAGTTGATGAAATCCCAGAAACGCAGGGAATCAGCCTGCGTACGCCACCGTTCGGCACCGGCCATACGCCACGTGTGATGGTCGAGATAAACGCCGTCAAAACTGTAGTTGTTCACCATGTTGGCGTTCAGCCCGCCATCCGCACCATGGTTGATGTCCTCGAAGAACACGCCGTACAGTCGCCCGCTTGTGTGATGGGTGGGGCTTCCCACGCTAATCCGCACCATGGTTTCGATTGTAGAGGGAATGGAGCGGAAAGGTAAACGGAAGAGTTCGCTCACCGTTCATGTTGCGGTCAATCCAAGTCGACTGTTCGCCGGTATACAGCCGGTAACCTCGAAACAGGAATGGAAAATACGGACGACTAGGAGCGCGGCTGTGCAATCCTCGGTGGGAATACGTGAGCGCATCGACCACGTGTATCCGTCGCTGCGTCCGGCGGAGCGCGCCGTAGCCCAGTATATTCGGAATCATATCGAGGAGGCGGCCGACCTGACCGTCGGTCAGATGGCCGACATCGCCCACGTCAGCCAGCCGACGGTGATTCGGTTCGCCCGCAAGCTCGGCTTCGGCGGTTACCGTGAACTGCGGTACGTGTTGCGCAACCCGGCCGCCGAACACAAAGTGACCTTCAATCCGCTGGCCGGATTCGATCTGAATCCGTGGGATGGCGAAGATGAGATTCCCGGCAAAGCGGCCGATGGCGCGAAGGCGCTGATCGACGAGCTGCACAGTGCGTTGGACCCCAAGGCCTATCGCAAGGCGGTCGCCCTACTCGCCGAATCGGAGTTCATCGACATTTTCGGCGTGGAGAATTCGTTGACACCGGCGATGGATCTGTTCACCAAGCTCGGCTACCTGGGACTGACATGCCGTCTCAATACCGACGCTTACCTGCAGCAGATCGGTGCCGGGCACCTGCCCCACGGCGCTGTGGCCGTCGCCTTCTCCCATTCGGGCAGTTCGGCGGATACGGTCAAAGCGTTGCGATTGGCGAAGTCGCATGGCGCGAAAACCATCGCCATAACCAATGCCATCGGCGCGCCGCTGGCCAGCTGGGCCGACGTGACGTTGCTGACGGGTCGTGATTCGCACACGATCTATGGCAATGCGATTTTCTCGCGTGTGGCCGATACCGCGCTCGTGGACATGCTGTACATGGGCGTGATTCTGTCCGGCTATGGCCGGTTCTCCACCGCGCTCGACGAATCCGGTCGCATGATTCGCGACCGCGTATTCGAGAACTGAGCTGCTGCTTTATCGCGCCTTGGGCCGTATTGCTCTGGTCGTTGCTGCTTGGGTTGTTGACGATTTAGTCGTTGTCGCCCTGGTCGCTACCGTCCTGAGGCATGTGCCAGCGAATACGTAGTGGACTTGGCGTGCGTATGACGTTCGATCTTGCCGCTCAACTCCAGCTGGTCCAAGAGCTGCGTCATCTGATCCTTGTTCAGGCCAAGCGCTTTCTGCATGGTTTTACGGCTGAGCTTCACACCGCGGAACGCGAGGAAATTGAGCGTGAACTGTTCCAACGTTTGAGGCGACGGTTCCAGCGTCGCCGTATCAAGCGGGCGGGTACTGGCCTGATCGTCACCGTCCGGGCGTTCGCCGAATCCACTGCCGAGAATCAGCGTCTGCAGTGGCGCGCAGCCGATGATGCGTGCGCCGGCCAAAGCATCTGCGGCGTTATCCGTCATGCGCTGAATCGTGGGGAATGAGTACATTTTGGCATGCTGTGCTTCGTCAGTGGTGCTGGGCGCGGCGGAAGCATCGGCATCGGTCCGATGCGAGGACGCGGCCTCGGCCGATACAGGGATAGGCAGTACCATTGCCACCGAAGTGGGGCCCACGCGCAGTTGCGGACTGACCGCGCTCTGCGCGTAGGCGTCCATAATGCGTTGAATGCCGGTACCGCAGTTCTCGCAGAGGCCCAAATCGGCGAACAATTCAGCCAAACGCGGGGTGCGTGGCTGGCATACGCCGTTGAGTAGATCGTTGATTTCCAAACCATCGGTCAGGCCGCCGAGCGACACGATTTCCAAGCGGGAATCGAAGATATTGATCAGTGTGGGGCCGGAGTACGTGTAATCGCGATGTTCCAGTGCGTTGACCAATGCTTCGCGCAGGGCTATGGCCGGGTATTGGCCGGATTCGTTGATGCCGTTCAGCAGGGCGCTGGCTTGGTCGAGCTGGCGCAGCACCGAGCCGGTGAATGTGTGACGTTCGCGAATGGCGTTTTTGCCATTGCCCTCGAAAATGGTGGCCTTGATAACGAACGGGCATTGGTTGGACAGCAGGGTGGCAAGCGACGATTCGGTGGTGCTGGTGAAGGTGTTGTTGGTGCCGGTGTTGGTGATGCTGCCGGCGGGGACATTACCGGCATCGGCAGAGACGGATGCAGCCATGTTGGTCACAACCGGGCTTTCCCAATCCTTGCCTTCACTGGCAAAACGACCCTGTGCGTATGTGAAAGTGAGCTCACCGCTATCGCCTGCGACGGTCTGGCCCGATGCGGCGTGATCTACGTTGCTCTCCGTTGTCCCCATATCGCCGATGGTACCGGTGCAAGCCGACGTTACGCCGAGGTGTTTTACACCCCTACGGCTAGACTTACACGAGTTTGGCCCCGTAGCTCAGCTGGATAGAGCATGTGACTTCTAATCTCAAGGTCGACGGTTCGAGCCCGTCCGGGGTCACGATGTAATAAGCCCTTGGTCCCTCATCGTTTGTGAGGGGCGGGGGCTTTTGAATATTATGCCGGTCTGGGTCCGTCTGGAGCCTGAACTGTCGACCTTGAGATTAGAAGTCACATGCTCATCACCACCATCCGGGAACACCCTTAAGGGGTGCGTCTCCTGCATAACGGTTATACTCTGACTTGAGATGTGCTGAATAATAACCAGCTATCGCGCGTCCGCCAATGGCGACGAACGAGGGAAGAAGGCCCGTGCCACGAGCAATCATCGAGGTAAGAAACCTACGCAAGGAATACCCCGTCGAGGATGAGACGGTGGTGGCGCTTGACCGTGTCAATCTCAGTATCCCGCAAGGCCAGATCTGCTGCATTTTCGGCGAATCCGGCTCCGGCAAATCCACGCTGCTCAACCAGTTGGCCGGCATGGAAAAACCGACGCGCGGCGGCGTGAGAATCGGCGGCGTACCCGTCAGCAAACTCGACGAGCGTGAGCTGGCGGCCTTCCGCCAGAAGCATCTTGGCTTCGTATTCCAGTCGTACAACCTGCTGCCCAATCTGACCGCGCTCGAAAACGTGGCAATGCCGCTGATGTTCCGCGGCGTGCCCAAGGAACAGCGCGAACGTGCGGCGCGTGGCGTGCTCACAAGGGTCGGTCTGGGACATCGTCTCAGCCATTACCCGCGCCAGATGTCGGGCGGCCAACAGCAGCGCGTCGGCATCGCCCGGGCGTTTGTGACCAAGCCCGAGGTGGTGTTCGCCGATGAGCCGACCGGCAACCTTGACTCCAAAACCAAAACCGAGGTCATGACGATGATCTGCGCATTCGCCCATGACTTCAACCAGACCATCGTGCTGGTCACACACGATCCGCAGATGGCCTCATACGCCGACCGCATTGTCACCTTGCTCGATGGCCGCATCACCAGCGATCGGCTCAACACCGACCTTTCCCGCCCAACTGTTCCGTCCACGCCGTCCGCCCAAAGAACCCAAGGAGTTGACCGATGAAGCACCTCTCCCACCGCACCATCGCCATCATCGTCGCGTTGCTCTCCACGCTGTCACTGGCACTTGCCGTCATCTCCCTTCCGCACCAGGCGTACGCAGTCGACGGCACAGACGGCACAAGCGGCACGAACAGTACGTCTCAGGGAAGCGACGGCGATTCCGCGCCAATCGCCGGCCCGGTGCCGAACATCATCGTCACCAACTTCACCTATGGCGGCGATTCCGTGGCCGCCGGCGCCGATTTCAACCTCGACTTCACCTTCCAGAACATGGGTCAGGTGGCGGTGACGAACATGGTCATCACCGTGGACGGCGGCGAGAGCTTCGCCATCGCGGGAGGCACGAACACGTTCTACGTCGACGCGCTGTGGGGCGGTTACGCCATGACGCAAAGCGTGCCGATGCAGGCGCTCGCCTCCGCGAAAAGCGGTGCCCAGCCCGTGACCGTGAACTTCCGATACGAGTATGTGGACGCCAGCGCCCGCTCCTCAAGCCAGTCCGATGTCAAGATTTCCGTGCCGATCAGTCAGCCTGACCGGTTCGAAATCAGTGATCCCGTAGTGCCCGACCAGGTGATCGCCGGTCAGGAAAACACGGTCACGATGGAATATGTGAACAAGGGCAAAGGCGATATCGCCAACGTCGAGGCCACGATGGAGGGCGAAGGTTTCGATGCCACGATGAAAACCCAGTACGTGGGCAATGTGGCTTCCGGCGCCACCGGCACGATTGGTTACGCCTTTACGCCGCACGCGTCAGGCGAGCTGAAGACCACGCTCAAAGTCACGTACGAGGATTCCGACGGGCAGACCAAAACCAAGGAATTCCCGCTCGCCATACCCGTAACCGATATGCAGCCGGTGGATGATTCCGACATGGCCGATCCGAACATGGACCAGAGCGCCAATCAGGGATTGCCGGTGCTGGTGTATGTGGTCATCGTCGTGATCGCCGTGGTCATTATCGTGGTGATTGTGCTGCTCGTGCGTCGCCGGCGCAAGCAGAAGGCCAAGAAGAACGATATTGATGAGGACTGGGATGATTGGTCCGAAGGCAAGGATGATAAGACCGATACCGACGTGACGGATGGTGCTGCGGCAGACACCGCTCCTATTGCACCAGCCTCACCAGCCTCACCGGCCGGCCCGTCCCACAAGGCCTGAAAGGCCCGACCATGCGATTCGGCGACATACTGCGGCTTTGCAGACAAAACCTATGGCGGCGTAAATCCCGTACGATTCTGACCGTGCTGGGCGTTATCGTCGGCTGCTGCTCGATTGTGCTCATGGTCTCTTTGGGCCAGGGCATTAACGAGCAGAACGAGAAGATGCTCAAATCGATGGGCGATCTGTCCATCGTCACCGTGTACACCAACGGTTATGCCGGTCCGATGGGCGGTGGCGGTTCGTCCGAGATGGGCGATACCAAGCTCGACGACAAGGCCGTGGAATCCTTCCGCGCGATGAGCGGCGTATCCGGCGTGACGCCGATGATGAACTTCCCTTATAACGTGACGGCCAGAGCCGGCGCGGGCGGCCGTTACCTCTACGATTACGTGCAGATCATGGGCATCGACATGACCCAGTTCGACCAGATGGGCTACAAGCTCGTCGGTGGCGAGAAGCCGGTCAAAAAGGATCAGGTGCTTGCCGGCGAATGGTTCGCCTATGGTTTCATGGACACCCTGAAGAACGGCGAACAACGCACCAGCACACGCGGCGGTCAGTATTCCTCATGCACGTTTGACCAGACCACCGGCCAGTGCGAGGAAGACCAGGACGAGGATCCGTTCTTCGATCCGCTCGCCACGCAAATCAGTCTGACCACCGGCACCAATTATCAGGGCGACCAGTACACCATGAACATGTACGGCGGCGGTGGCGGCACAGGCGGTGCGGGTGGCAACACCGCGGGTCAGTCGGAAAACGTCACCTTTGATGTGCGGGCTTCCGGCATTGTGGCGGGCGACTACAACAAAGGCTATGCCACCTCCGACGGTCTGGTCATGGATTTGCAGGCGTTGAAGGAACTGGCCGCCAAAGTCGATCCAGCCGCCGCCAAAAAAGCCACCGCCTATAATCAGGTGCTGGTCAAGGCCGCCGACCTCAAGTCCGTGCCCGAAGTCGAATCACAGATCAAAGCGTTGGGCTACGAGACCTCCTCCTATGAAGACATGCGTAAGTCGTTGGAAGAACAGTCGCGCGCGATTCAGCTGATTCTGGGCGGTATCGGTGCGGTTTCGCTGTTGGTTGCGGCCATCGGCATCGCCAACACAATGGTTATGTCCGTAACCGAGCGCACGCGCGAGATCGGCATTATGAAGGCGCTTGGCTGCTACGTTCGTGACATTCGCGTCATGTTTCTTGCGGAGGCCGGCGCGATCGGATTCTTCGGCGGATTGGTCGGCTGCGTGCTGAGCGGACTGATATCGCTGGGCATCAACGTTGTCGGCGCGTTGTATGCGGGCGGCATGAGCGGCGGCATGTCTGGCGGTATGGTCAGCGGTGCAGGCGGGGGCTCCGGCGACGGTACCGGTGGCGGAACATCTATCTGGACCATACTCTGGCAGGCGATAGTTGGTGGCGAGAATGTGACCCGTTATTCGGTGATTCCGTGGTGGCTGTTCCTGTTCGTCGTACTGTTTTCCACGCTGATCGGCTTGCTGTTCGGCTTCGGCCCGGCCAATAAAGCCGTTAAAATCCCGGCCCTAGACGCCATCAAAAACAACGAGTGATCGCCTCTGTCACCTGCTCCACCGTTAGTCCATAACGTTCGTTCAGTTCGCCCAGCGGCACGCGGTCGGTAAATTCCTTGGCTGCGCCGAAGTTCAGCACATGAGGATTACGGCTGCCGTCCGAGACATGATGATTCGCATAATATGCGGTCACTTTCTCGCCCCAGCCGCCTTCAAGCTGCCCGTCTTCAAGGGTGATGACCTGCTGGTGGCCATCACGCAACGACTCCAGTACGTCTGAATCCAGCGACGTGCACTGGCGCGGGTCGATAACCGTTGCCGTGATGCCATAATCGGCAGACAATGCGGCGGCCGTCTGCTCCGCCAACGGATACGCATTGCCCAGTCCGATAATCGCGACGTGCGAGCCCGTCTGATTGACCCGCCAATCCAGCATGTGACGCACACCGGCACGCTGAGCCGTTACGCTAACGGTCCCGCGGACTGTTGCGGCAGATATGCCCCCGCTGGCGGAGGCTGGCAGCGAAGTTGACTGGGGGCGGTCAGCGATCTGCCCACCCGTCACCGGCAGCAGCGTCGCATCCCGTTCCGCCGTCAGAATCGCCTCGCCCGGCACTCGAATCACCACCGGACCAGCAGGGGCGTCCGCCGAACCGGCCGGCGCGGTAGCCCATGCCAGATCAGCCAGATAGTCGCGAGCCGAAGTCGGCACCAGCATCGTAGCCCCTGGAATATTGGAGAACATCGTCACGTCATACGCGCCGGAATGCGTATTGTCCGAACCGGACAGGCCGCCCAGAAAATCAAGTACCGTGACTCGCGAACGGTTCAGGCTCATCTCCTGGAAGAACTGGTCGTACGCGCGCTGGAAGAAGGACGCCGTGGTGGCCACCACCGGCGTGCCACCCGCCCGTGCGATGCCGGCAGCGTACGCCACGGCATGCGATTCGGTGATGCCCGTGTCTACATAATGTGCGCCCGCGCGCTCTCGGAACTCATGGGTGATGCCGTTCGAGCCCGGCGTGGCGGGGGAGATGACCACGAGTCCCGGCTCGGCGGCGAAACGCGGTTCGAGTGCGGCCATCGCCATTTTGCCGTAATGCTTGCGCGGATCGTCCGGCTTGCCGATTGCGGCATCCGGATTCTGCCAATGCGAGGCCTCGCACTGGCCCTCATGCGGTTCATGATCGGACAGGTTGCAGTGATCCGAATGCCACGGCTCGCTGTGGTTCACGTTATCGGTGGGATGCACGCCGGTGGGGGAGTCGAACGAAACCGGTGAGGCCGAGGCGGTTTGCCGATCTGCGTGAGTCTCCTCACCGTCATATCCTGCGCCCTTCAGCGTATGAATATGGACCACCACCGGATGATCGATATCGCGCACTTCCTCGAAAGCTGCGACCAGCGCGGAAACATCGTTGCCGGCCTCCACATACCGATAATCCAAGCCAAACGCGTTGAACAGATTCGGCTGGGCGGTGCCACCGGACGCGCGCAGGCGGGCGAGCGGACCGTACATGCCACCGAAATCGCCGGCAATCGACATCTCATTGTCGTTGAACACAATGATGAGATTGCCGCCCTGCTCAGCCGCGTTGTTCAGTCCTTCAAACGCCACGCCCGAACTCAGCGAACCATCGCCGATCACGGCGATCACATTGCCGATGCCGCTGTTCGGGCCTTCCATATCGCGGGTTTTCGCCAAACCGCAAGCCAATGAAATCGAGGTACCGGTGTGACCGAGCACGAACTGGTCGTGTTTGCTTTCGTCCGGATTGGTGAAGCCGGTCACCTCGCTGAAACGGTCCGGGTCCAGATAGGCGGCGGCGCGGCCCGTGAGCATTTTATGCACGTAGCTTTGGTGGGATACATCGAACACGATGCGGTCACGCGGCGAATCGAATACGCGGTGCAGGGCCACCGTGGCCTCCACCATGCCCAGATTGGAGCCGATATGACCGCCGTGTTGGTGGCCATATGCCAGCAGCGTGGTGCGAATCTCACGGCAGAGTTCGGCGAGCTCGTTGGGGGCAAGGGCCTTGACATCGGCCGGGCTGGCAATGCGGCTCAGCAGATGGGAGTCGTCGCCATGGGAAGGGGTAATGCTCGGGGGTATGTCGTGAAGGCGTGCGGTCCTCTCGGCAGCGCCGGAGACGGCGAAGGAATCGCTTGAATCAAATCCGTTTCCTGACGCGCTGCGCATACCCTCGAATCTCCCTTCGCTAGTCTTTCCGAAGTTGAATGCTAACGCCCGGCATTGTCCGAGGTCCACATGACGAAGCAATGCCCCCAACATCTCCGTAAATGGGTGATTCGTTCGCTGCGCGATGTGGGACAATGAATGCGGTAATTCCTTTTGATACCAAGGAGCGCGCAATGAAGGCCGTATACGCATCCACCGTCAACCATGCCGATCCGCTTGCCGCGTTGGCAGTGGGCGAGCAGCCCGAACCCCAGGCCCGCCCGTTCTGGTCGACCGTTTCGGTGCGCGCGGTGACCGTAAACCATCACGACGTCTGGTCGCTACAGGGTGTGGGTCTCGCCGCCGAACAGACGCCGATGATCCTGGGCACCGATGCCGTGGGCATTCTGGACGAGGACATCCCCGGCAAGCATGGGCTCAAGGCCGGCAGCGAAGTGGTGCTGTACACGTTCGTCGGCACCGATGGCGCGGGCGTGGCCCCGGGCGAGCGCCGCACGATCCTCTCCGAGAAATACCCCGGCACGATGGCCGAGAAGACTTCCGTGCCGTCCGCCAACGTGTTCGCCAAGCCCGCAAGCCTCACCACGGCTGAGGCGGCCGCACTCGGCACCAGCTGGCTGACCGCCTACTCGCTGTTGTTCGATGCCGCCGGCATCAAGCCGGGCGACTCCGTGCTCATTCAGGGCGCGGGCGGCGGCGTGTCCACTGCGGCCATCCAGCTCGCCCATGCCGCCGGTCTGGAGGTGTTCGTCACCTCGCGCGACGCGGACAAGCGCTCCAAGGCGCTGAAACTTGGCGCGAACGCCGCGCTGGAGATCGGTGCCCGCCTGCCGCGCAAGGTCGATGCGGTGATCGAATCCGTGGGCGCGGCTACTTGGAGCCATTCGATGAAATCCGTGCGCCCCGGCGGCACCATCGCCATCTGCGGCGCCACCACCGGCGACCAGCCTGGTGCGGAGCTCACGCGACTGTTCTTCCAGGACATCCGTGTGCAGGGCTGCACCATGGGTTCGCGCGAGGATTTCGCACGATTGCTGCGCTTCGTGGAGCACGCCAATCTGCATCCGGCGATCGACTCCGTGGTCAGCGGGCTGGACGCCGCGCCCGAGGCCTTCGCCAAGATGATTGCCGGTGACGTGTTCGGCAAGATCGTTATTGAGCTGTAAGCCTCACAGAATTATGTATTGAGAACGATTCGCTGCGTGGCTTAACTCCGCTATCAGGAGTACAGTGGGCCTTATTCTCAATAACTAGGGAGTAAATGATAATGGCAAATGAATCCAAGCCCGAAGTCGCGGTGGTCATGGGATCGGCCAGCGACTGGGAGACCATGAAGCGTGCCTGCGATATTCTCGACCAGTTCGGTGTCGTCTACCACAAGCAGGTCATTTCCGCGCACCGCACGCCCGAGCTCATGGCCGAGTTCGCGCACAATGCCCGCGCCAATGGCCTGAAGGCCATTATCGCCGGTGCCGGCGGTGCCGCCCACCTGCCGGGCATGATCGCCGCGCAGACCACGCTGCCCGTAATCGGCGTGCCCGTGCGCTCCCACGCCCTGTCCGGCTGGGATTCGCTGCTGTCCATCGTGCAGATGCCTGGCGGCATCCCGGTGGCCACCACCGCCGTCGGCAACTCCGGTGCCACCAACGCCGGCCTGCTCGCCGTGCAGATGCTCTCCGCCTTCGAGCCGGAACTGGCC
Source organism: Bifidobacterium sp. RTP21102st3_E2_RTP21102_210122 (assembly GCF_040916945.1). Lineage (NCBI taxonomy): Bacteria > Bacillati > Actinomycetota > Actinomycetes > Bifidobacteriales > Bifidobacteriaceae > Bifidobacterium > Bifidobacterium sp. RTP21102st3_E2_RTP21102_210122. Next base: position 252,318 of record NZ_JBCPAN010000002.1, read on the forward strand.
GACAAGCTTGAGGATTACCGTAACGAACTGAAGGAAAAGGTGGCCGAATCCAATGCCCAGCTTGTCTGAAGAAACGGGCGGCCGCGTCTCCATGCTGATGCCGGGCTCGACCATCGGCATCATCGGCGGCGGCCAGCTCGGCCGCATGATGGCTTTGTCCGCCCGCTACATGGGCTTCCGCGTCGGCGTGCTTGACCCGACGCCGAACTGCCCGACCGGTCAGGTGGCCGACTTCCAGATCACCGCCGAATACGATGACAAAACCGCCATCCATGATCTGGCCGTGCAGTCCGACGTGCTCACCTACGAGTTCGAGAACGTGGACGCCGATGCCATCGACGAGGTGCGCGGCATCACCGCCACCCCGCAGGGCACCGACCTGCTGCGCGTGACCCAGCACCGCGTGCACGAGAAGCAGTTCATCAACGACCACGGCACCGCCACCGCACCGTGGCGCGCCGTCAACAACTTCGATGAGCTTGACGCCGCATTGGATGATATTCATTATCCGGCCGTGCTGAAGACCGTGTCCGGCGGCTACGACGGCCACGGTCAGCTCGTGCTGCGTTCCGACGCCGACTTGGAGAAGATCCGCTCCCGTTCCGACCGTGGTGGCGGCTTCCCGCCGAGCATCCTGGAAGGCTTCGTCGACTTCGCATTCGAGGCTTCGATCCTGGTCTCCGGCAACGGCAAGGACTTCGTCACCTTCCCCATCGTGCGTAACGAGCACCGCAACAACATCCTGCACATGACCATCGCCCCCGCCGAAGTGTCCGAACATGTGGCTCGCGAAGCGCATGAACTGGCGATTCGCTTGGCCAAGGGCTTCGAACTGGCTGGCACGCTGGCCATCGAACTGTTCATCACCAAGGACGATCAGGTCATCGTCAACGAGCTCGCCCCGCGCCCGCACAACTCCGGCCACTACACCATCGAGGCCTGCTCGATGGACCAGTTCGACGCCCACATCCGCGGCATCGCCGGCTGGCCCATGCCCAAGCCCAAGCTGCTCTCGCCGGCCGTGATGGTCAATGTACTCGGCCAGCATGTGGAGCCGACGCGCGCGCTGATCGCCACCCACCCGGAGTGGAATGTGCACGACTACGGCAAGGCCGAAGTGCGCCACGACCGCAAGATGGGCCACATCACCGTGCTCACCGACAACCCTGATGCCACGGTTGCTGACCTTGAGGCCACCGGCTGCTGGGACGACCTGAAAAAGAAGGCGTGACCTTATCGATGGTTGAACATATCGAACGCCAGACCAAGCAGAAGGACGCGATTCGCGCCGCCTTGGCCGACTGTGAGGAGTTCATCTCCGCTCAGGACCTGCACCGCAGGCTGGAGGACGAAGGCTCGAAAATCGGCTTGGCCACCGTGTACCGCCAGCTCAACGCCTTGGCCGATGCCGGTGCCGCCGACACGATCCGCCTGGACGGCCAGCAGCTGTTCCGCCTATGCGGCGACGACGGACATCACCACCACTTGGTGTGCAAGCGGTGCGGCAAAACCGTGGAAATCGACCCGCCCAGCGAGGCTTGGCTGCGCAAAGTGGCCGACGGCCACGGCTTCACCGTCGAATCCCACACCCTGGAGGTCTTCGGACTATGCCCTGATTGCCAAAAGGAGCAGAAAGCGCAGAAGGCTCAGAAAGCAGTGAGCGAATAACAAATGGGATCGGCTTCAAAGCCGATCCCATTTGTTATTCCGCTGCTATTCCACTGACTTCAGCGCGCCGAGCATGCTGTTTCTTTGAGGTCGTGTTCTGCACGATGCCTTTCACGCCGTCCAGCTTCATGAGCTTGGCGCTGCGCGACTCCACATTGGAGGTCTCGTGGTTCTTGAGCCGCACCATATAGGCGTTCGACTGGTGCTGCTCGCCGAACACGTGCTTATAGCCACCCGAAGTCATGAACATGAAATGCCCGAAGTAGGGAAGCCGGCTTGTCACGCAGCTTGCGTTTGGCCGCTACCCAGGCCGGTACCACGGTGCTCGCCCAGGCCAGCAGGAACGCCGCCAGGGTGATGGCAGGGTGGAACGCCAGCATGACACGCCGATGTAAATGCAAATGATAATAATTCTCAATACATGTTATTCTGTCGTGTTGGTGGCTGGGCGATGATGCAGCAACAGCAGCATCGCCCAGCCGTTCGGCTAATTAGAGAGGAAAACCCAATCATGTCCATCATGTCCAACGCCAAGCGCGCGCTCGCCATCGCGGCCGCCGCGGCGACCCTGCTCTCGATGGCCGCCTGCGGTTCCAGCAACGCCGCCAGCGGCAAGTCCGATTCCAGCGGCGCCGCGTCTTCCGGCAAGATCGAGGTCGTCGCCTCCATCAACCAGTGGGGTTCCGTGGCCGAAGACCTCGGCGGCAGCAACGTCGAAGTCACCAACATCATGACCAAGACCAACGTCGAGGCGCACGATTACGAGCCCACCAGCCAGGATGTCGCCAAGTTCGGCACCGCCAAGGTAGCCGTAGTCAACGGCGCCGATTACGACCCGTGGGCCACCAAGGCCGCCCAGCCGACCAAGGCCACGCTGGTCACCGCCGCCGAAACCGCCGGCATCAAGGAAGGCGACAACCCGCACGTCTGGTTCTCCGCCAAGGTGCGTTCCAACACCGCCGACGCCATCACCGCCGCCTACCAGAAGGCCGACCCGAGCCACAAGGACGACTACGCCAAGCTCAACAAAGAATGGCACGCCAAGGAAGACCAGCTTGAGTCCAAGATCAAGGAGACTTCCGCCAAGACCGAGGGCCTGCCGTACGCCGCCACCGAATCCGTGGCCTGGTACCTGGCCGACGACCTCAAGATGACCGACGCCACTCCGAAGGGCTACGCCCAGGCCTCCGCCAACGAGAGCGAGCCGACCCCGGCCGACATCAAGGACTTCCAGGACACCCTGAAGGCCGGCTTCATCAAGATGTTCGTCTTCAACAGCCAGGAAGCAAACTCCACTACTGACCAGATCACCGGTGCCGCCAAGGACGCCAACGTGCCGATCGTGGAGCTCGCCGAGCAGATGCCGAAGCAGTACACCAACCTGCTCGACTGGATGAGCGCACTGGTCGACCAGTTCGCCGCCGCCGTGAAGTAATGCGGCAGTAGCCGTCAATCCGCAACAGCGATAAGGGGAATAATCAAGTCAGATAGCGAGGCGTTGTCTAGGGGAGAACAGAACACTTCGCTATCAGGGATAGGCTCCTTATATATCAGGGTGCTTCGGGGATGTCCCGAGGCACCCTTTGCGTTAGGGTGAATAGTTAGGAAACGGTAAGAAAAATAGTGGAACTATGGATTTTCCAAGGTTCAGCGGCAACAATATGCCCTTGAAAAGTCACATACGGAAACAGGCGAATGAGCGAGAACACTAGTAATACCACCACAGTGAAACCCCATTTCAAGCTTTGGGCCAAAAAGGTCGAAGCCAATGAAGTCACGCCCCAACACCCCCACAAGCCCTTCCCCGGCTGGGTGTACGGCGTGCTCTTCGTTATCTTCGACATCATTGTCGTGACGGCGCTCGAAGTGGGCGTTTCGTCCAGCTCCACCCGTGTGCAGCTGTCCAGTCCGACCGTCGGATTCGGCTTCGTGAGCAAGATGTGGACCGACGGCAATTTCGTATTCGTGCTCAACGTGATACTTGTCGCGTTGCTGTACCTCATGTTGCTGATGCTGTTCAACCGGTTCTGGACGGCAAGCATCGTGATTCTCGCGGTCGGAATCATCGTGGCCGCCATCGAACATTTCAAGGTCGAGATCCGTTACGAGGCCATTCTGCCCGCCGATCTAGGCTTCCTTGGCTCGAACACCGGCAACATGCTCACCTTCATTCCGGCCGGTGCGCATGTGACCATCCTCGTGGCACTCGGCGCGTTCGCCGTACTGCTCGCGCTGATTCTGGTGCTGCGTCATTTCGATGGGCGCAAAGGTCGCATGATTCGTACGGATAACCTGAGCCTGAACCTCACCTCCCGTCTGATTCTTCTGCTGCTGCCGATTCTGGTGTTCGCGTTGTACTGCATTCATGTGAGCACCACCGATTCGCTGGCCAACAAGTTCTCCCGCGCCTTGGGAGACACGCCATCCATGTGGGATTCCGTGTATGACGCGCAGCGCAATGGTCCGCTCGTGGCCTTCACCCGCCAGCTCAACCCGAAGATCATGGACAAGCCGAGCAACTACTCCGAGGAGACCATGAAGAAGGTCGCCGCTCGCTATCAGAAGGAAGCGGAGACAATCAACGCCTCCCGCACCAACAACCTCACTGATTCGACAGTGGTGTACGTGTTGTCCGAATCCTTCTCTGACCCGAGCCGCGTGCCGGGACTGAAGACCAATAAGGATTCGATGCCCAACATCCGCAAGATCAAGGCGGGCACCACCTCCGGCCTGATGCTCTCCTCCGGCTACGGCGGAGGTACGGCCAATCTCGAATACATGGGACTTTCCGGCCTGAGCATGGCCAATTTCGAGTCCTCCCTGTCCAGCCCGTACCAGCAGCTGGTCCCGAGCCAGCATTGGACTCCCACCATCAACCAGCTGTGGGGCGCGCCCGTCAACTCGCTCGGCTACCACCCGTACGAATCCAGCATGTACTCGCGTGCCACGAACTACAAGAAGTTCGGCTTCTCGCACTTCTACACGTTGACCGGTCCGGACGTGATCAAGTATCAGGACAAGATCGACGAGTCGCCGTACGTCTCTGATAAGTCTTCCTATGATTCTGCGTTGGAAGGCATCAAGTCCGGCAAGACGAACAAGTTCATTCAGATCATTACCATGCAGAATCACATGCCCTACCACGAGTGGTATGAGAATAACGACTACACCGCCGAATCCACCACGGGTACGCCGCTGGGTGATGATGAACAGCAGTCGATTGAGACCTATCAAAAGGGTGTGGAGATTACCGATCAGGCCACTCAGGAGTTCCTGAACGAACTGGATGCGCTGGATAAGCCCGTCACCGTGGTGTTCTACGGCGATCACTTGCCGGGCATCTACTCGTCCGCCAGCGAGGATGGCAACAACTCCTTGGCCCTGCACCTGACCGATTACTTCATCTGGTCGAATAAGGCTTCCAGCTCCCAAGGCAATAAGGCAAGCGATGCAGCCTACTCTTCGCCGAACTTCTTCGTGGCGCAGGCCGCCGATCACATGAACGCCAAGGTCAGCCCGTATCTGGCGTTCCTGACCGAAATGCATTCCAAGATTGCCGCTATGGAACCGCCTGTGGTCAACAAGGTCCAAGGCTGGGATCGTATTCCCGAAGGCCAGAACATCTATCTCGACCAAAACGGCAACCCGATGTCCACCGATGACTTCGACAAGGAAACCAAGCAGTTGCTTGCCGACTACAAGCTCATCCAATACGACATCACCGCCGGCAAAAACTACCTCAAAGACACGGACTTTATGACGCTGCCGTAAAGCAGACAGCCTAGTAGGCTGTCTGTAGGCAGCGTGCGAGCCGACAGACGAGCCAGCAAGGCGCGGGGCGTAGCCCGTCCAAAATTGCAGTAGCGCTGCCGTAAAGCAGGGGGTGCTTTCATGACGAACCAGACTTTCGAACAACTGAAGAAGACTTACGAATCCGGTCGTACCCGGCCGCTGGCATGGCGCCGCGCGCAGCTGAACGCACTACGCCGTCTGGTTACGGAGAACCGTGATGCCTTTGTCTCCTCGGCTATGGCTGACTTGGGCAAGCCCGCGGCTGAAACCGTGCTCATGGAACTGAACCTGGTGGCTGGTGAAGCACAGTTCGTGCGCAATCGTCTGAGCCTTTGGACCGCCCGGCATCCCAAAGCGATGCATTGGATGTTGCAGCCGGCTGCCGGATGGACGATTGCCGAGCCCAAAGGCGTGGTGCTCATCATTTCACCGTGGAATTATCCGGTGCTGCTGGCCTTGGAACCAATGGCTGATGCGCTCGCTGCCGGTAACGCCGTCTGCTTGAAACCGTCCGAGCTTTCACCGAATACGTCCAAGCTCCTTGCTGAGTTGGTGCCGCAATACCTTGACTCCGAGGCCGTGCGCGTGGTCGAAGGCGGGCCCAAGGAAACCGGCGAACTGCTGAAATGCCCGTTCAACCACATCTTCTATACCGGTGGCGGCCACGTCGGCAAAATCGTCATGCGCGCGGCGGCCGAGCATCTGACGCCGGTCACGCTGGAACTCGGCGGCAAGTCGCCATGCTTTGTGGATCGCACTGCGGACATCAATGTGGCTGCACGCCGCATTGCGTGGGGCAAATTCACCAATGCCGGGCAGACTTGCGTGGCACCCGACTATGTGCTCGCCACGCCGGATGTGGCCGAGGCTCTGGCCGAGCGCATCGCCGTAGCCATCACCGAATTCTATGGCGAAGATCCGAAGGCCTCGCCTGATTTTGGTCGTATTATCAACGATCGTCATTTTGAACGACTGTGCAAGCTATTGCCGGTCGGCACCGTGCCGCCTGAGGAGCCGAGCTCGCCGCTGGTGCAGGTGGCATCGGCGGTAGGCGCGGCCATGGATATGGTTGGGCGGCGCTTCAATGCCGTGACTACTGGGCGCGGTGGCGCGGGGGAGATGGCCGGCAGCGCGAACAATGCGGCGAAGCCGACGGCCGGTTCGAATATGGCAGCCGCTGATGATGGTGCGACTGCCTCGGCCGCTGTTGAGCCGAGCGAGATTCACAAGGTGCCCGGCGTGTTCGACCTGGCCGGTCGAATCGTTTGCGGCGGCAAGGTCGATCGTGCCGCCCGGTATATCGCGCCTACCGTGCTGTACGGTACGTCGCCAGATGCGCCAGTAATGAAGGAGGAGATTTTCGGGCCGATTCTGCCGATTCTGGTGGTCGAGGATGCCGAGTCCGCAATCCGATTCATCAACAAGCGGTCCCGGCCGTTGGCTGCATATGTGTTCTCGCGCGATCACGAGGTTCGGCTGACTTTCGAACGTCAGACCAGCTCCGGAGCCTTGGGATATTCGCTGCCGTTGGGCCATCTGCTGTCCAGCCGGTTGCCGTTCGGTGGCGTGGGCGCGTCCGGCATCGGCACCTACCACGGCAAAGCAGGCTTCCTCACCTTCAGCCACGTCAAAACCGTGGTTACCAAGCCGCAGTTCCCCGACACTCTGCGCCTCGTGTACCCGCCCTTCAATGAAGCCAAGGCCAAACTGTTCGACATCATCGCCAAATTCAGCTAGCGTGATATCGCTCGCTGATATTGGGTGATGGCGTTGTCATAGTGACGTTCGCTGTCCCGGTAATTACGTCAATCGATTGATTCGTGTACCGGGCCAGATTTTTCTGTCCTAGTATTTGATTTCGGGTCATTTTTGCTTACCGGGACAAAACTGACGCCGGAAGTATCGTCCGCGTATTACGAAAATGGCGGAATAGTGCGGTTTCGTATGGAAGGGAATTTCAAATATTCCTATATTCGAGGGGTTCAGCTGTCCTGGTTTGCGAAAAAGAGCCGAAATCGGCTACCGGGACAGAAAAATCTGGCCCGGTAGCCACGTCAATCGATTGACATGTCTGCCAGGCCAAAAATATGCAGCAGATGCGCCGCTTCTGTTACTTCAGGGCTTTGAAGCCGATGTCGTGGCGGTAAAACAGTCCGCGCAGCTCGAGCTTGTCGATGATTGCGTAGACCTTGTCCTGGGCGGACTTGATGTCCGGAGCGGAGGTTTCGACGAGCAGCACGCGGCCAGAGTTGGCCACAAGGTTACCGTGCTCGTCAGAGGCGACACCGGCGTAGTAGACGTGCGAATCCTCGTCGACTTCGATTTCGGGCACACGGGCACCCTTGATGACGTTCTCCGGGTAGCCGTTGGAGGCGATGACCACGCCGAGGGTGGCGTTGGACTCATCCCAGGTGAATTCGGGGGTTTCGCCGTCGAGAATGGCGGAGATGCCGGCACCGAGGTCGGAGGTGAGCTTCGGGAGCACGACTTCGGTTTCCGGGTCGCCGAAGCGGGCGTTGAATTCGATGACCTTCGGGCCGTCGGCGGTGGCGATCAGACCGGCGTACAGGATACCGGTGAATGGCGTACCTTCCTCGGCCATGCCTTCGACGGTGGGGCGCACGATTTTCTCGATGGCCTCGTCGACCACGGACTGCGGAATCTGCGGCACCGGGCTGTAGGCACCCATGCCACCGGTGTTCGGACCCTCGTCGCCATCGTGGGCGCGCTTGTGATCCTGGGAGATGGGCATCGGCCAGAAATCGGTGCCGTTGACAAAGCTCATCAGGGAGAATTCCTGGCCGTCCAGGAAGTCCTCGATAACGACCTTGGCACCGGCGGAGCCGAAGCGATGGTCGATGAAGATGTCTTCGAGTGCGCGCTGGGCGGTGTGCTCGTCCATGGCCACGGTCACGCCCTTGCCTGCCGCCAGACCGTCGGCCTTGATGACAATCGGGGCACCGTGCTCGTGTACGTAGTCCTGCGCCATCTCGAGATCGCTGAAGGTCTTGTATTGGGCGGTCGGGATGTTGTGTCGGTCCATGAGCTGCTTGGCGAAGTCCTTGGAGCCTTCAATCTGGGCGGCGGCCTTGGACGGGCCGAACGCCTTGATGCCGGCGGCGGCGAAATCGTCCACGATGCCTTCGATCAGCGGGACTTCCGGGCCTACGAACACCCAGTCATAACCATTGTTCTTCACGAATTCGATAAGTGCGGCGTGATTCGACTGGCTCAGCTGCGTGGTGTGGATGCCGTCCTTGAGCATGCCCGGGTTGCCGGGAGCCACGGTGACTTCGTCGATGCTCGGTGCCTTGAGCAGCGTGTAGGCAATGGTGTGCTCGCGCGCGCCGGAGCCGATAACCAATACTTTCTGACCCATGTTGTTCCTTTCCTGCGGAAAGCGAGTTACTTCAGTACGATTTGCGTGCCGGTGGTGTCGGCTGCGATCTGGCCGAGCACGTAGGCGGGCTCGTTGTTGTCGGCGAGCAGCTTCAGCGCCTCGTCCTTGCGAGCGGGGTCGATGGCCAGCACCATGCCGATGCCCATGTTGAAGATGTTGTACATCTCCTTATGATCGATGTTGCCGGCCTTCTCCAGCACGTCGAAGATCGGGAGCACGGGCCAGGTGCCGAGCTCGATTTCGGCGGCCAAGCCGTCCGGAATCATGCGCGGGATGTTCTCGATGAAGCCGCCGCCGGTGATGTGGGCCACGCCCTTGACCACGCCCGCCTTGAACAGGGGAGAGAGGGCCTTGACATAGATCTTGGTGGGGGTGAGCAGCACGTCGCCGAGCTTTTCGCCGCCCAGCTCGTCGAGTTCGGTGTCCACGGTGTAGCCGGCCTGCTCGAACAGGGCCTTGCGCACCAGGGAGAAGCCATTGGAGTGTACGCCGGTGGAGGGCAGGCCGATGAGCACGTCGCCTTCAGCGATGGTGGAACCGTCCACGATGGCGGACTTTTCGGCAACGCCGACCGAGAATCCGGCGAGATCGTATTCGTCTTCGTCGTACATGCCCGGCATTTCGGCGGTTTCGCCGCCGACCAGCGCGGAACCGGCCTGTACACAGCCGTCGGCCACACCGGCCACGACCTGCTCAAGCAGTGCCGGGTCGTTCTTGCCGCAGGCGATGTAGTCAAGGAAGAACAACGGCTCGGCGCCCTGGGCGGCGATGTCGTTGACGCACATGGCCACGCAGTCGATGCCGATGGTGTCGTGCTTATTGGCCAGCTTGGCGACCATGAGCTTGGTGCCCACGCCGTCGGTGCCGGAGATGAGAACCGGCTCCTTGTAGCCCAAGGAGGCCAGATCGAACAGGCCGCCGAAGCCGCCGATGCCGCCGACCACGCCGGGGCGGTTCGTGCGGGCCACGTGCGACTTGATGCGCTTGACGACTTCGTACCCGGCTTCGACGCTCACGCCGGCGTTCTCATATGCTTTTGGCATTTGGTTGGCCTTTCTACTTATTTTGGCTCCCCTCTGGAGGGGAGCTGTCGGCAAAGCCGACTGAGGGGAGGCAAGCGCCTCTGGTTCAAAGAATTGTTATTGAGCGGATTGGTGGTGAGCTATTCGGCATCCGGCTGCACGGTGTTGTACTCGTTGCCGATGTACTTGCTCTTGTACAGCGCGAATTCAGGCAGACGCACACGGTCCTCGGGCGTGAGGGACTTCAGGAAGTCGGCCTCGTAGTCGTCGAGCGCAGTGGGGTAGTCGCCGTTGAAGTAGGCGACGCACAGGCCACCGTATGGGGCGTCGGCGTTCAGTCCGATGGATTCGACCAGACCGTCGAGCGAAAGGTAGGCCAAGGAATCCGCGCCGATGTATTCACGGATTTCCTCCACGCTCATCTTGGCTGCGATGAGTTCCTTGGTGGTGGAGATATCAATGCCATAGAAGCAGGGGTACTTCAGCGGCGGGGAGCTGATGCGCATATGCACTTCAGCGGCGCCGGCTTCCTTGAGCAGCTGCACGATGCGCTTGGACGTGGTGCCGCGCACGATGGAATCATCGATGACGATAACGCGCTTGCCTTTAACCACGCTGCGCACAGCAGAGAGCTTCATACGCACACCCTGCTCGCGCAGTTCTTGCGTGGGCTGAATGAAGGTGCGGGCCACATACTGGTTTTTGATTAGACCCATTTCGTTGGGCAGGCCTGCTGCTTCCGCATAGCCGGATGCGGCGGACAATGAGGAGTTCGGCACGCCGATAACCATATCGGCCTCCACCGGGGATTCGGCGGCGAGACGTGCGCCCATGCGCTTGCGGGCGGAGTGCACGTTGACGCCATAGATATCGGAATCCGGGCGGGCGAAGTAGATGTACTCCATCGAGCAGATGGCCAGCTGCGTGTTGTTGGTGTACTGCACGATCTTGTAGCCGTGATCGTTGACCACCACGATTTCACCCGGGCGAATGTTGCGCACCAGCTCGGCGCCGACGACATCCAGTGCGCAGGTTTCGGAGGCGAGCACGTAGGCGCCGTTCTTCATCTTGCCGAGGGAGAGCGGGCGGAAGCCGTTCGGGTCGAGTGCGCCGATCATGGCGTCTTCGGTCATCAGCAGGTAGGCGAAACCGCCATGCACCGTGTTGAGCGCTTCCTTGAGCTTGTCCATAAAGGTGCGCTGCATCGAACGGCGAATCAAGTGCATCAGCACTTCGGTGTCGGAGTTCGAATGGAAGATGGCGCCTTCGTCTTCAAGCTTGCGGCGCAGTGACGGGCAGTTCGTCAGGTTGCCGTTATGGCACAGAGCCACGTCGCCGTCATGGAAGCGGAAGATGAACGGCTGGATGTTGTCTGTGGTGCCCGAGCCGGCCGTTGCGTAACGCACGTGGCCGATGGCGCAATTGCCCTTCAGTCGTTCGATTTCGCGCTCATCGCCGAACACCTGGGTGAGCAGGCCGAGTCCGCGATGACCGATGAGATGACCGTTATCGTTGGAGACGATGCCGGCACCTTCCTGACCGCGATGCTGCAGCGCGTGCAGGCCAAAATAGGTGAGTCGTGAGGCGTCGGGGTGGCCCCATACGCCGAAGATGCCACATTCCTCGTGAATGTCTTCGAGTTCAGCCGACAAGCCAAAGCTCCTTTTTCAAACAGGGGATTAACTATCTATCAACCCTACCAATCGGCGGCTACATCGCGTGTTGTGGGGTGGTGGAACTTGTTGGGGTTTGCGGACGCGGTTTAAGCACCAGATCAGTCAAGTATGAATAGTGGCTTAGGATTTTGGCCTTTCGCTGTTTGTGGTGGGTGGTTGTGGTGTGGGGTGATGCCGACGGGTAGGTTGGAAGCATGGATACCTCTTACCTGTTCACCGCCGCATTACCTGGTGCTCCACTTTGTGCTCAAGCGTGATACCGAATTGTCGGTGTGACGTGATCGGTTGACTTTCGTCAACGCAATTTGAAAGGCTCCGACGGTATTATCCGTCGGAGCCTTTCGTCGTATGAATCCGGTGCTTGTTTTTCGGCTTCGTCTCAGTGCCTGAAATGGCTGAAGAACTCGATGGTCTCGGGATCCTGCGACTCGTCCATCACCTCAGCGGGTGTGCCGTTCTCGGCGATGACGCCGTGACGGAGCAGTACGATGCGGTCGGCCGCTTCGTGGGCGAAGCTCATTTCGTGCGTGGCCATGAGGATTGTGGTGCCTTGGGCCTTTAACTCGGCAACCATGTTGAGCACTTCGCCGACCAGCATCGGATCAAGAGCGGATGTGATCTCGTCAAGCAGCAGCAGTTCCGGGTCGGTCATCAGTGCGCGCGCAATCGCCACGCGCTGCTGCTGGCCGCCAGAGAGCTGATCGGGGTAGGCACTGGCTTTATCGCGCATGCCGATGCGTTCAAGCAGTTCCATAGCGCGGGTTTCGGCGCGATCCTTGCTCCAGTGGTGAACCTTGATTGCGGCAAGGGTCACGTTCCTGAGCACCGACATGTGGGGGAAGAGGTTGAACTGCTGGAACACCACGCCGATACGTGCGCGAATCTTGTCCTGGTCGGCACGCGGGTCGGTGATATCGGTATTGCCCAGCCAAATCTGGCCGTCATCGACCTGTTCAAGCAGGTTGACGCATTTCATCAATGTGGATTTGCCTGAACCGGAAGGCCCCAGCAAAGCCACCACCTCATGTTGGTGAATGTCAAAGGAAATGCCACGCAGCACCTGCGTGTTTCCAAAGGATTTGCGCACGTCATCAAGACGCAGCACCGTCTTGTTGCTCACGGGGGAGTCACTCGCCTCGGTGGTGATATTGGTTATTTCGCTCATACCGTTCCTCCGCTGAGTTCGCGCTTACGCAGACGTTCCGTGTACCAGTCGTTCAGCAGGATGAACGGCACGCTCATCAGGATGAACAGCAGGCTGGCGACCACATACGGCGTGAAGTTGTAGGTGCTGGCCACGTCGATCTGTGCGGCGCGCACGGCATCCACCGCACCCAGCACGGAAATCAGGCCGACGTCCTTTTGCATGGAGATGAAGTCATTCATCAGTGCGGGCGCCACTTTGCGCAATGCCTGAGGAATGACGATCAGTCGGGTCGTCTGGCCGGAGGTCAGGCCCAACGAGCGGGCCGAGGCTCGCTGAGAAGGATGTACGTCGTTAAAACCGGCACGCAGCACCTCGGAGACGTAGGCGCTGTATCCCATTACCACTGCAATGGTGCCGAGTACCGAGGGATCGATACGGCCGAACAAGCCTAGGCCGGGAATGCCGAAACCGATTAGATACAGCACGACGATAATAGGCACGCCGCGCATCACAGTCGTGTAGATCAATGCCAGGATACGCAGCGGGAACAGAATAGGGGAGCGGCTGGTGCGCACCAGCGCGATCAGCGTGCTCAGAATCGCCACGCCGACCACTGCGACGAGCAGAACGCGGATGTTGAGCCATAGGCCGTCAAGCACATGGGGAAACGATTTGACGAAGTATTCGCCGGAGAAGAAGGTCTCCTTGACTCGTGGCCAGCCGGGGGAGAGCTTCAAGCCGATGACGATGACCACCACGAACACAATGGTGCTGATCAGACTGGTAATCGTCGATTGAATTTGCTGATGAACACGATATTGGCGTCGTTCGAGCTCGACCTGACTTACCTCGTGTCCGTCAGGGGCATTGTGCTGCCTGGTTTCGGTTGGTGCTGCGGTCATGTGATGAATGTCGCTCGCTTCCTGAATGCCGGGATGGCCGGGTGCCACAGGAAAATTCCCGCAGCGCCCGGCCAAGGTGTTGTGACCTTATGATGTAAGCCTACTTCACTTACTTCTTCAGTTCGGTCAGGTCGGTGGTGTACTCGGCCAGCCACTTGTCCTGAAGCTTCTTGATGGTGCCGTCGGCGTTCAGGTCATCCACTGCCTTGGTCACGGCTGCAGTCAGCTTGGAATCCTTCGGCAGCACGATGCCCATGCCGCTCTTGTCTTCGGAGTCAGGCAGACGGCCGAGCACCTTGGAGTCCTTGACCTGCTCGGACTGCACCATGTACACGCATTCCACGGTGCTGGTGACCAGTACGTCGATCTGACCGGCGTCAAGTGCCTGAGCCAGTGCGGCATCATCATTGAACGTCTGGATGTCGTCCTTGATGTTCGCCTTGGCGTAGTCGTAGGCAAGGGTGCCGACCATGACGCCCACGGTCGCATCCTTCAGATCGGATACCTTGGTGGCGTTGGCGAACTTGCTGTCTTTCTTGACCACGACGGACTGGCTGTCGTTGTAGTAGCTGGACGAGAAGTCAACGGCCTTCTTGCGCTCGTCGGTGATGCCGAACTGCTGGATGTTGAAATCCCAGTCCTTGGCGCCGGGAGCGATGGCGGTGTCGAATGCGGTGCGGGTCCACACCACGTCGCTCTTCTTGAAACCGAGCTTGTCGGCCACTGCGTAGGCGACGGCCGCCTCGTAGCCCTCACCGCTTTCCGGCTTGTCGTTCATAACCCACGGCTCGTAGGCCGGCTGTCCGGTGGCGATGGTCAGCTTGCCCGGCTTGTACGTCTGCTGGGTGATGTCGTCCGAATCGGTGGAATTGGATGCGGTGGACTGGCCGGAACCGCAGGCTGCGGTGAACGACAGAGCCAGGATGCTGACGGTGGCCGCAATGGTACGGACGATGTGTCGCTTATTGAACATGGGTTTCCTCTCCTCAAGTGTTCGTCATGCACACGGTTCAAACCGTGCTTGATGCATTCGCGCCAATTGTATGGCTATTGGGTTACAAAACATCGATATTTTCGGATGCTGGCTATCGCCATTGCTTATGGCCGACTAGAGCCGCGCAATCTGGCGCGTAAGCGGACGGATATCTCATATTGGCGCAGAGCGAAATGGCGTTCACTGTTCGAGTGTGAAGCCGTCGAATACGAATCCCGGACTGACCACACAGGAGACCAGCGCATCGCCCTGGCCTGGCACTGTGCGCTGCCAGACGCCAGCCGGTACGACCGCATGTCCCGATACGGTTACGTCGGCCTGATCGGTGGTGATGCCGGAACCCAAGGTGATTACGGTTCGCTTGGATTCGTCGGATTCCGGAGTCTCGTCGCTGCCGCCGAGCTCCAGTTTGACCGATGCCGGGCCATGCCACAGCCAGACCTCATCCGCATCGACCTTATGCCAGGCGCTGGCATCTCCCTCGGGCAGCAGGAAGTAAATCAGTGACGATAGCGGTCGGCTTGAGGCCTCATCCGTGTGCGGGGATTGCCAGTCACGCGTGTACCAGCCGCCTTCGGGGTGGGTTTCCAGTCCAAGGCGTTCCACTATGGACCGGGCGTATGGACTCATGTCTTGCAAAGCGACGCTCATAATGAGATCTCCTGTTCTTGGCGGGTTTGCTGGTTTTTGGCTTCTTGATATCAGGTCAGGTCAGCGGTGTCACCAGGCGTTGTTGTAGGCTTCGCGCCCGGATATCACCGTGGCTCGGTTCGTGCCTGCGCCGTGCTTCACCAGTGTTTCCAGCGTTTCTTCGATGCCGGCCGGAGATGATGTGTCGACGGGGATGTCGAAGAACGCGAAATCAGCCAATGCGCCCGCGTTGATTTGTCCAATGCGGTTGCGGCCCACGTGCATACCCATGGAGGCGGCGCCGCCCAGCGTCATCATACGAATCAGGCGATGTGTCAGATCGTCGCTGGCATAGCCTTGTTCGCGGGCCAGGTCGTAAAGCATCGACACGTCATCAAGCAGATCGAGGGTCGGCGTGCTGGAGAGCGAATCGGTGCCCACGCTTACCAGATTGCCTTCCTCGAGGTATTCGCGCACCGGTGCATCTTTGCCGGTGTTGGTAATGCGATTCGATCGGGGGCACAAGGCCACGCCCACGCCGCGCTGACGTAGAATACGCCGATCCTCGCCATTGGCCCACACGCCGTGTGCAATGTGCACATCCGGTCCAAGCGAGCCAAGCTGATCGACGAACTGGATGGCGGAGGCGCCTTTGCCTACTTCCTTGAGCTGCCGGTAGCTTTCCCAATCGTGGTCACTCCAGTCGGCCGCCGAATAAGTGGTGAGCACCGGCGGATAAGTGCCGGCCTCGAGCGGGGTCTCCGCCAGATGGATATGCAGTCGCATGTTCAGCTGACGAGCAATGTCTGGAAGATCAACGAACGGTTCGGACTCCAGCGTATACGGAGCATGCGGGCTGATGCCGAGGTTTGGCAGCTGCTCCTCGTTCATCCGGCGCAACTGCCGGATGAGCTCAGTGCGGCCCTTTTCCATCCATTCGGCGTTGTGCCAGCCCATTACCTCCCAATAAGCGATGCCGTGCATGCCCTGCGAAGCCAGCGCGCCGGCGGCGTCCAAATCGGTGACGATGTCTGCGGCGGCCGTCGTTCCCGATTCGACCATCTGGCGAGCGCCGTCCTCGGCCCACTGCTTCCATGGCTGGGTCTTCTGCGCCTCGGCGTACACCTCGTTGAATGCCAGTTCCCAGGCGCGGAACCGATCGTAGGTGCCTTGCCCGACCTGCACCATGCCGCTGTACTGCAGATGAGTGTGCGCGTTGATCAATCCGGGGGTGAGCACCCCATCCCAATGCCGTTCATGGATGGTGCCGTGAGCCGTCATTTCCTGCTTCAGCGCCTTCAGCACCCAGCGGCGTTTACCTACATGAACCACGCGGTCGCCATGTATGGCAACTGCGCCATCGATGATGACGGGGCCCGTCACGGGGATGATGAGTTTGGCGGAATACAGTGTCACATCATCGATAAGCTCGGTATCGACGGTCGGCCAGGTGTTGTCGGTCATATTCTCCTCGCTGCGTTGTGTTCGGTGCCGTGTCTATGGCTATCGGTCGGCGTTCTCTCGGTCGTTTTCCGCGAATCTGGTCAGTCGCCAATTGTAGCCGTTGTCCTCCACGGCATGGCTGGCTCGGTATCCGCGCGCCTTGAGCGCGCTGGCGGCGATGCGCTGGTCGGTCGCTGCGTCAAGTCTGATAAGCGTGTGATCCAGTGTGCCTCGATGTTCCAGAAGATATGCGACGGCGCTGGCCTGTACGGCGAAGCTCAGATCCATGATCTCGATTGGATTGCCGCCTCCCACCGTGTAGTTCACGCCATCGCCGTCGGCGATTAGCGTGAGCGTTGGTCCGTCGGGAACATTGAGTTGCACGGTGTCCCTGTTGACCTGTGGGGTGAAGTCGCTTACCTCGTCCAAGGCGATTTCGTTGGCGATGCCGCCGATCACTGCGAGCGCCGCGCCCTCGTGCATTGCGCGCATGTGCTCAAGTGTGACCGTATGTCTCACGCCAGTGGCGGACACCACCATATCCGCGCAAGGGAGTGCCTCGTCAATGTCTTGTGCGGCGAAGCCGTCGAACACCGCTTTGAGTGAAGCCACTGGATCGATATCGCAGATGGTGACTTCGGCGCCAAGCGCGCGAATGCGCCGTGCGAAGCCTTGGCCGACCGGGCCGTAGCCGATGACGGTGACGTTCTTACCGTCGAATGCATGCTCGCCGAGAATGCGCTGCATGGTGGTCACGCATGTCTCCCCAGTGCCGTGGGCGTTGTCGAATCCGGTTTTCAGCACACTGTCGTTAACGGCTACGACCGGGTAGGTGAGGGCTCCCGCTTCCTGCATCTGCTGGAACGCGCGTACGCCACTGGTCGTTTCCTCGGCCACTCCAATGAGATTCGCCGTGAGTTCGGGGCGTTCGAGCGAGGCGAGGCGGGCGAAGCTGGCGCCATCGTCGATGATGATGTCCGGCTGTATTTCGTCCAGCAGGTGCAGGGCCGCCTCGTGCGCCTGTTCCGCGGTCCAGTCTCGGCTGGATTCGACCGTGATTCCTTCCCGGCGCAGCTGTTCCGCCACTCGGGGATCCGTGGAATCCGGGCCGCAATATACGCCGACGATTGCGCCGGCGGCCTTAAGCTTGCGCAGCAGAATCGCGGTCTTTGGCTCCAGTATCAGACAGACGGCAATACGAATGCCTGAGAAATCGACGCGAGTGGTGAGGCTATCCATGGTGTCGCGTAATACCGGCATGTGCTGTTCCGCGTACTCCATTGCCTCCAGTCCGCTTGCCTTGCGCATATCGGTGATGGAATCGATGCTTTGTGTGCCGTCGCATAGGAATTCCTCGCTGTGCCCGTCGGTCATCGTGGCATCTTCGACGGTCATGCCCCATTGCTGGGCCTGAGACTTGATTTCGGCATGCTTCTGCGGCTCCGGAATCGCGAGTCGGGCTCCTGCCAGTGATCGATTCGTTTTCTGGGATCGGGCTGCCGCCCACGCTGCAAAATCGCTGTCTGCTGTAATGCTTTTCTTCATATTCCCCATGGTACGCATGCATGCCGCTGCTCTGCCGCTGCGCGTGTGGCGTGGGTGAAGAGCGTGTTTGGGCGCGTTGCGTGCGTCGACTTCGGCAGTTTCGAACAGGCATGTTGCATCGAACAAATGTTCGACTGTGTTGATATGCTGGTCGGGCCAGCGGTGGTAAGGAGGTGATGGCGATGGGCAGCGGAACGGTATCGACGCAACGCGAGCATACCTATATTGCCATTGATCTCAAGTCCTTCTATGCCTCGGTGGAGTGCGTGGCGCGCGGACTCGACCCGTTGACCACGCATCTGGTGGTGGCCGATGAAACCCGCACCGATAAGACAATATGTTTGGCGGTCTCACCCTCGCTGAAGAACTATGGCATTCCCGGTCGTGCGCGGCTATTCGAGGTAAAACAGCGCCTGAATGGAGTCAACATCGAGCGCGCGGTCCATGCTCCCGGCGGCCGATTAATCGGGGAGTCCTGCGATGCATGCGACCTGGAACGCTCGCCGGGACTCAAAGCCTCGATGGTCATCGCCAAACCTCGCATGGCGCACTATCTGGAAATCAGCGGGCAAATATATGGCATCTACCTCAAATACGCCGCACCCGAGCACATCCATGTCTACTCGATTGACGAGGTGTTCATCGACGCCACGCCATATCTGCGCTCGCTGGGTATGGGGCCGCATGCGATGGCGCGAACCATCGTGCGCGAAATCCTCACCAAAACCGGCATCACCGCCACTGCCGGCATCGGCTCCAACATGTATCTGGCCAAAGTCGCCATGGATATCGTCGCCAAGCACATGCCCGCCGACAAGGACGGCGTGCGCGTGGCCGAACTGAATGAAATGTCATATCGTCGGCTGCTTTGGGATCATCGTCCGCTCACCGATTTTTGGCGGGTTGGGCGCGGCTATGCCAAGAAGCTCGAGCATGCCGGACTGATGACCATGGGCGATATCGCCCGATGCTCGGTGGGTCGTGCTTCGGATTACTACAACGAAGACCTGCTGTATCGCATGTTCGGTGTCAATGCCGAACTGCTCATCGACCATGCGTGGGGCTGGGAGCCGTGCGAAATCGCGGATATCCGATCCTATGAGCCAGGTGCGCACAGCATTAGCAGTGGGCAGGTGCTCACCGGCCCCGCCGACTATGCCACGGCCCGGCTGATCACCAAGGAGATGGCCGATGCGCTGGCCCTCGATCTGGTCGATAAAAGCGTGCTGACGAACCGACTGACGCTCGCCGTCGGCTATGACATCGGCAGTCTTGATTCGTCAAAGCTCGATTCGTGCGCTGATTATGCGATGAAACGTGCCGCTGAGCGGGCAGCGAAAAGCTATCAAGGGCCGGTGACCATCGACCGATTTGGGCGCAAGGTGCCCAAGAGCGCGGTCGGGTCGATTGGTTTGGGTGATTTCACCTCGTCGTCGGCACGTATTCGTGAGGCCATGACGATGTTGTACGAGCGCATTGTGGATTCACGCTTGCTTGTGAGGCGGTTGACCGTCATCGCCGATGATGTGGCCACTCCGGAGGAGCTGGCCGCCGGCAAACGCTATGAACAGCTCGACTTGTTCGGTGATGACGAGGCCCAATCGTATGGATCCGATTCCACCAGCGAAAAAGATGGAGAGCATGATATCCAGCGTGCGCTGCTGGATGTGAAACGTAAATTCGGCCGCAACGCCGTCATCAAAGCCATGGACATGGAAGACGGTGCCACCGGTCAGGACCGCAACCGTCAGATCGGAGGCCATCGCGCATGACCCTGCAAGAGACCCGTGCGTACGACGACATCATCAACCTGCCACACCATCAGTCGCGCAAGCATCCGCACATGTCCCGCCACCAGCGGGCCGCGCAGTTCATGCCGTTCGCGGCCCTGACCGGCTACAACCAAGTCATCGAGCAAACAGCAAAAAACGCCGAAACCGCCATCGCTCAGGCCGAAGCCCAAGGCGATACCGATTTCGGCGCTTGACAATCGCTCTCGTTGGAGGAAGTCTCAGATTCGTCAGCCTACGTGACGTTCGAAGCGGTGGAAGCCGGTGATCTTGTCGATTTCGGCCATCGCGTCAGCCGGAATCACAAAGCCCGCGGCCTTCATGTTGTTCTCCAGTTGGCTGGGCTTGGAGGCGCCGGCGATCACACAGCTGATCTCCGGGTGCTGCAGGATCCATGCCATGGAAAGCACCGGCAGGTTCGTGCCGAGCTCGTCGGCCACCTTGCGCAGCTGCTCGACCTTGTCGAGGTTCTCATCGGTCAGCAGATCGTTGATCTGGTGGTCGGACTGCCAGGTGGCGCGCGAGCCGGCCGGCAGCGGCTGGCCCTTGCGGTACTTGCCGGTCAGCAGACCCTGCGCGAGCGGGGAGAACGTGGTGATGCCGATGCCGAGCTTGCGGCAGGTGCCCATGATCTCATGCTCGATGTAACGGTCGTTTAGGTTATACTGCGGCTGAACCACGGTAATCGGGTACAGGTTGTAGCGGTCGATGATGCGCTGGGCCTCTTCAAGGCGAGCCGAACCCCACTCCTCGGAAACGCCATAGTACAGCACCTTGCCTTGGGCGACCAGGTCGCTCATCGCGCGCAAGGTCTCGGTAAGGTCGGTGGTCTCGTCAAAACGGTGGCAGAAGTACATGTCCAGATAATCGGTCTGCATGTTCTTCAGCGTCTGGTCGATGCTCTCGAAAATGTGCTTGCGGGACAGGCCGCGGTCGTTCACGCCTTCGCCGGTGGGGAAGTAGACCTTGCTGGAAATGACCAGTTCCTTACGCGGGTACTGCTTCAGCGTCTTGCCGAGGAAGCGTTCGGCCGCGCCGCCAGAATAGGCGTCCGCGCAGTCGAAGAAGTTGACGCCGGAATCGTAGGCGAGCTTCACGGTCTCCTTGGCCACGTCCTCAGCCGCCGTGCCCTTGAGATCCGTGACCCAGCTGCCCAGTGCGACCTCGCTGATCTTCAGTCCCGACTTGCCAACGCTGCGATACTTCATGTGTGCTCCTTGATAATCAATCGTCACCGTCGTCTCTTCATGGCCGGCCGTGAACGCTAACAATTCTTATTGAAACAGTTCAACCCCACTTGAACGCAAGTTGGCGGCTATTGCGACACGCCGGTGGTGACTTCGCGGGCGCAACGAATGAAATCATCAATGACGCTCCACCGATACGATGTGGCCGGAACGCCGAACTGAATGGCATATGCGGTATCCGGGCCGCAATCCAGCACGCGCAAAGTACGCAACCGTTCGCCGTCAAGCAGCGCTGGCAGGAACCGCTCCGGGCATAGGCAGGCACCCATGCCGTAATGGCACAGTTCCAGCAGAGTCAGTACGTTATCCGAACGGGCTGTGACTTTCGGCTCAAAACCGGCACGGCGGAACAGCAGATCGGCAATGCGTCCGTCAATATCTTGTGGGCTGCCTAGGAGAAACGGGCAATGCTCCAGTGAGGAAAGGTCACCTGCGGCAATGGCGCGCTCGTCCGGCGCGGTTCTGACGGCATCGACTTGGCCATTCGCCGCGCCACCGGTAGCGGCCAAATCCATCCACAGTGATTGTGCGAGGACCAGCACCATGCGCTCGTTATAGAAATCCATAAGTTCGATGCCGGCCGGTTTCCCGGCGAAGTCCGCCACCGCCAGATCAAGATCGCCGTTCGCCAGCCATTGTTGAATCTGATCGTTGCGGCCCTCAATGAGTTCAACGATGATATTCGGGCAGTCACGTTGCATCGCCTTCACAATCGGCGGCATGATCGCCCGGCTACGCGTGTAGGCAACACCCACGCGCAGCACGCCGGCCTGATCGCCGGCGATGTCGCGCATTTCTTGGCCAAGTGCATCGCGATCGCGGCGGAATCGCTGCGCATATCGCGCGAACACCGTGCCGGCATAGGTCAATTCGAGCGGCACATGGCGTACGAAAAGCGTGCATCCGAGCTCCCGCTCTAGGGCGGCGATGTTCGCACTCAGCGTCTGCTGCGTGATCCCCAACCGTTTCGCCGCCTTGCTGAAGCTATGTTCCGAGGCCACGGCGGCGAAGTATTCGATGCTGAGAAAGTTCATGGCGATACTCCCGTGTGTATGGCGTTTGCGTGGTGTGTGTATGACGTGTCGTGGCGCGAATCAATGCCACAGTATTAAACCTGTAATAGATATCAGTTTAGTCTGTATTTCTCCTGTTATCTTAGGTCATGGCTCGTGCGAATAGCGTTGATGTTTGCGACTGCGGGTCATGAGATGGAATCTGAGATGAGGCTGTAGCCGGAAGAGGAGAGGATCGCATGCTGGAAGCGGGCACGATGTTGCTGTTCTGTGCGGTGCTGTTTGCCAGCGTCGCCCTCGGCTGGTCGATTATTCCCGCGCTGTTCGTTGGTGTGCTGCTGTTCATGGGGTATGGGCTGGTTCGCCGGTGCTCGTTGCGCGCGATGGCGAGCCGTGCGGCCGGCAGCGTACGGTCCGCGGGGACCGTGGTGGTGGCCTTCGTGCTCATCGGCGTACTGACCTCGCTGTGGCGGGCCAGCGGGACCATCGCCTTCATCGTGGCCCATTCGACCGCGGTGATTCACGCCGCCACGGTGATTCCGCTGTCGTTTCTACTGTGCTCGGCGATGTCGGTGCTGGTCGGGTCGTCGTTCGCCAGTGCGGCGACTATGGGCACCATCTGCATGTCGTTGGGATTGTCGATGCAGGCGAACCCGGTGATGCTCGGTGGCGCGATTCTTGCGGGCGTCTATGTGGGCGATCGTTGTTCGCCGGTTTCCACCAGTGCCTTGCTGGTCAAACAGCTTACGCATACGAACCTGTTCAATACTATTGCCCGCATGCTGCGCACGGGTGCGGTGCCGTTTGTGCTGAGTTGTGTGGTATACGTTGCGGCTGCGGTGGTGGAGTGGCTGTGCGCGAGCGGTGGTTCCGGATTTGGTGCGGCTAGTGCGGCTAGTGCGGCTGCTACGGCTGGCTCGGCTGGCTCGGCTAGAGCGGCTGTTTCAACCAACGCAAGCAGCATAACCGATATCGGCGGATTGTTCTCATCGGCCTTCGATTTGCATTGGCTTACCCTAGTTCCAGCATTACTGGTCATCGTGTTGGCGTTGCTGCGTGTGGATGTTCGGCTGCTTATGCTCGCCAGCATTGCCGCCTCGGTCGCGGTATGCGTGGGCGTGCAGCACATGGAATGGGCAGAACTGTTGCGGCTGCTTATTTTCGGTTACCATGCGCAAAATCCGCAGGTGGCCGCACTCCTGGACGGCGGCGGCATCCTCTCCATGCTCACTGTGATGGCCACTGTCTGTATCTCCTCCGCCTACGCCGGCATTTTTGCCGAGACGCGGATGCTTGCTCGGCTGCAGCAGGTCATCGAGATGCTCGGTCATCGCATCGGCGCATGTGGTGCCACCATGATTACCGCGACTTGCGCGGCGGCGCTCGCCTGCAACCAAACCCTCACCATCATGCTCACTCACCAGTTGTGCGGTGGGCTGTACGGCGACGACGAATCCGAACGCTCCGCACAAGCTATCGATTTGGAAGACAGTGCCGTGGTGATCGCTCCGCTGATTCCTTGGTCGATCGCCGGTGCCGTGCCGCTTGCCACCATCAACGCGCCCACACTCAGCCTGGCCGCCGCGACCTTCCTCTACCTGCTGCCGCTCTCGCGGATGCTCGCCTCGGCTGTACGCCGCCGCTCGGGATTTCGGACTCGGCATCGATCCCAAAATCAAAACCCGGGACTCGCCATCCCACACCGGCCCAAACCCATGCTCCACATGTTCGCTCATGGTTTCCATCCTAAGTCGGGCGATTGAGCGCACGAGGCAATCAGGCCGAGAACTGTTTGCCGAATTCCGAGAAGAGCTGACGGCGGGCGAAGACGAGCAGGCCGAGCAGCACCAGCAGGGAGACCAGCCCGCTGACCATCACCAGTACATCCCACGGAGCCCAGCCGAGCGGAATGAACGTCAGAGGCATCAGACCAGCGACGATGTCGAACGCCAGATACTTGGCGTACTCGTCAATGGCCTTGGCCCGCAGCACGATAAGCAGCACCACGTCAAAGACCAGCGAAACCAGACACGTGATCGGTATGACGAACATGGTGACGACATGATTCATCGTCGCCACAAACCAGACCAGCGCAATCGCCAGCATGATATAGAAATATCGAAACATGAGGCGAAGCGGCCGCGGCACGTGCAGAATCGCACTATTGATGAACAGCACGCTGATGATCAGCGCGGCCGCCGATGCACTGGCAATCGGTATCGGCCACGAAAACAGATAGCTGAAGAAGCCATGCAGCAGCAAAATCGCGCCGGTTACAAACGTGATGATTTCCACCGCCAAACGCCTCGGACGCAGATAGATCTGCTGCGCGGGGAATGCGGCGGGGGAGGCCTCGCCGCGCAATTCGTTCTGGCAGAGCGGGCAACGGGCCATATCGCCGGTGAAATCGACGGTGCAGGCATCGCAATGCTTCATGCCGACGCTCCTTTCTCCACATGCACGCCAGCGATGTTCATACGGCCGCTGATGCCCTGCGCGGCGAGAATCCGACACAGGTTCTTGATGACGTTCAGATCATGGTAGATGGTGGAGATGCCGATGCTCAGGTCGTCGCCGAACGAGCAGACCGTGAAATTCAGGCTGGCCGGTGTGGTGAGGAAGCTCACCGAACGTACATGGCGCGCGAGTCGTTCGTCCAAGGTGACTCGGCCAAGGTTCGAGACGGTGGTCGTGGTCTCGCGGTCGGCGATGAACCGGGCCAGCTCCAGCACCCAGTCCTTGGCAGGGGAGGGCGCAAGACGCAGCACCGGATTCTTTTCCAGCGCAATCATACGGTTCATATGCGATTCGACGCGCTCGCGACTGGTGGCATGGCCGAGCTGCTCCTGCACATGGCGGGCGATGTCGGCCAACGGCTCATCGGTCAGCAATCCACCCATACCGTTGCCGTGCGCGGTGCGGGCGGCGGACTGCTGGCCGTCGCCGGCTGCGTCTGGGCTTGTTGCGGAAGTTTTCGCGGAGTCCTCATCGGCTTCGATTTCGGCCGGCGTGTACGCCACGTAAGTCATGCCGTAGAAGTTGCGCACGGTCTCCGACCTGAAGAAGGCGCGCAAGTCGACCGGAATATCCACGCGAATCGCGCGATTGCGGGCGCGCGAGGGCATGACGTCGCGAATCGCGCACAGTATCGCGGCGATGAGGTAGGAGGTGAGACTCACTCCGCACTGATGCGCTGCACCAAGCACCTTGCTGGCGCTGACGTGGTATTCCATGAACGTAGGCGCGGCCCGGTCGATGGGGCCGGCCAGCCGGTAGATCTTCGTGCCTGGCGCAGCGCCGGCCTTGTCTTTCTCGTAGTATTTGTCGAAGCTGTTTTCGGCTTTGTCGCTATCCGAACCGTCGTAATCCGAAGGCACGCCCGGCACGTCGTATCGCTCGGCGATGTAGGCGTGCAGCAGCGACTTGAACAGGTTGATGGCGCCGCGACCGTCCGAAATGATGTGCGAGACCTCGAGATTGACACGATTGCGGAAATAGCTTACGCGGAACAGCATGCTTTTGGGCCCGTAATGCAGTCGCGAGCATATCGGCAGATGTTCCGGCTCCACCAGCGGCCGGCCGTCTGACTGTTCGAGGTAATGCCAGAACATGCCGTTGAGCAGGTGCACGTTGAAGCTCGGGAACTGGGCGATGGCATGGTCGAGCGCGTGCTGCAGGATGTCCGGATCGATGCCGTCCGCCAGCTCGGCCGAATAGCGGAACACGGTCTGCGAGGAGCGGCCAGCCTGGGAGGAGTAGAACTTGCCGATGTTGTCTAGTCGGTACCAAGTACGTCTTGCCACGCGTCGCCTCCCTCCGGTGCGTTGGCGGTGGTGCCGGTGCCGGGAGCTGGTTCCAGCGGTGTGCCGTCGAGGAAATGCTCGATGATTCGGTAGGTGGTGGCCACCAGTCCCACGGCCGACGTATTGAGCAGGTAGCCGTGGATGCCATCGTGAATTCGGTAACAGGAGACGTTGTCGTTCACCAATTGCAGGCGACGGGCGTACGCTTCGTCCTCGTCTCTGAGCGGGCAGTATTCGGCGGACAACACCAGCGTGCGCGGCTGATTGCTCAGGTCGTGCGCGGTGAGCGGCGCGAAATACGGATTGGTCAGATCGGCCACGGACGAACGGTACATGTCGATGTAGTCGGCCATGTCCTGTGCGGTGAGGATGTAGTCGGTGCCGTTGGTCCGCACCGATTCGAACGGGCTGGTCTCGGGATTGTAATCGTTGCCGACTACCGGGTAAAGCAGCATCTGCGTGCGCGGCATGAACTCGCCGCGGTCGCGGGCCATGAGCGAGACGGCGGCCGCAAGATTGCCGCCCGCGCTGTCGCCAAACAGCACGATGCTGTCGGGATCCGGTGCTGGGATTGTCGCAGATATATCGCCCCCGCCGGCGGGGGCTGTCGGCGCAGCCGACTGGGGGTGATCAACATCAACAGAACCACCCACCCCAGAAATCGGCAATTCCCCAGCAAACAGCTGCCGGGCTACCTCATAGCAATCCTCAACAGCAGTAGGGAAGCGGTATTCAGGAGCCAGCCGGTACTCGACTGAGATCACACGGCGTTGCAGACGTACGGCCATATGCGCGCAAGCCTGCGTGTACAGGTTGATGCCGCCTGTGGTCCAACCGCCACCGTGGAAAAACAGGATCGTGCCACGCGGCGTGACTGAGGGAAGTTCCGTGTTGGCATTGCCGGAAATACCGTCGGCGTTGCCGCTCGACGTGCTTTCCTTGATGAGTATTTTGGGTAGGACTTTGGGTAATACGGCGGGCAGAATCGCGGATATTGCCGAGGCCACGGGCGTGCCATTGGCGGAAGATTCCTCCAGGGCTTCGGGCAGGGGCGCTCCATAGGCGACCAGCGGCGTGAACACTCGCAATGGTACGGCATATCCATCCGCCATAGGCGCGAAGGCGTCCTCGACACGGCATTTCGGATTGTCGGGTGCCTGCTTGGCGATAAGCTCTTCCGCCACGCGCTGCAATTTGTACGACTTGCCCGCGTTGGGCTTGATGTAGCTGGCGGCCTTCATCGCGGCGAACAATGCCTCGTTGATCGGCATGACGACAGGTCCTTTCAGCGGCGGATTCGGTAGTGCGAACACCCCAACCTTAGCCCATGACCGGCATGAACAAAAAAGGGAAGGAACCCGAGAGTTCCTTCCCTGTGTGCCGTATCAGACGCGATACGCGCCGATTATCAGGCGGTGAAGTATTCCACGCCGGCCTCGAAGATCGGCTGGTACTTGTTGCCGGGCACGTTGACGTACAGGCCGTTGCCGGAACGCTCCGAGTGACCCATCTTGCCAAACACGCGGCCGTCCGGGCTGGTGATGCCCTCGATGGCGAGCAGCGAGCCGTTCGGGTTCACATCCAGGTCCATGCCGGGGGTGCCGGCCTCGTCCACGTACTGCGTGGCGATCTGGCCGTTGGCCCTGAGCTGGGCGAGCACCTCGTCGGAGGCCACGAAGCGGCCCTCGCCGTGGGAGATGGCCACGGTGTGAATGTCGCCGACCGAAGTCTTGGACAGCCACGGGGAGAGGTCGGAGGCCACGCGCGTGCGGACCAGTCGGCTCTGGTGGCGGCCGATGGTGTTGAAGGTCAGCGTCGGGCAGGCGTCGGTCATCGGCACGATGTCGCCGTACGGCACCAGACCCAGCTTGACGAGCGCTTGGAAGCCGTTGCAGATGCCGAGCATCAGACCATCGCGGTTCTTCAGCAGGTCACGCACGGCCTCGGTGACGGCCGGCGCACGGAAGAACGCGGTGATGAACTTGGCGGAACCGTCCGGCTCGTCGCCGCCGGAGAAGCCGCCCGGGATCATCATGATCTGGCTCTTGTTGATCTCGTCGACCAACGCCTGCGTGGATTCGGCGACGGCGGCCGGCGTCAGGTTGTTGACGATCAGTGTGGTCACATCGGCGCCGGCACGCTCGAAGGCGGCGGCGGAATCGTACTCGCAGTTGTTGCCCGGGAACACCGGGATCACCACATGCGGCTTGGCCACGGAAGAGCCGACGTACACGGTCTTCTTCGGCGCGTGGAAGTCGATGGTCTCGACGGTCGCGCCCTTGTCCTCGCCCTTGGAACGGTACGGGAACACGGATTCGATGCCGGACTCCCAAGCTTCCTGCACAGCGTCCAGGTCCAGCGTCTCGCCGGCGGCCTTGAACACGTACTCGGAGGTGGTGGTGCCGATTTCGCCGATCTCGACCAAATTGGAGACGGCCGGAAGCTTGGCATCGTCCGCCAGCTCGACGATGAACGAACCGTATGCCGGGGTGAACAGGTCGTCCACGGCGATGCTGTCGTTCAGGGTCACGCCGATGCGGTTGCCGAGCGTCATCTTGAACAGGGCTTCGGCGGTGGCGCCATAGCCCGGCGTAGAGACGGCCAGGGCATCGTGGAAGTCGGTGAGCTCCTCGATCACGGAGAACACCTCAAGCAGCGCATCCTTGTCCGGGGTCAGACCGTCGGCCAGGTAGCGCGGCGCGATGCGTACGATACGGTGATCGGCGTCCTTGAATTCAGGGGAGGTGGCGCGCTTCATGTTGCCCACGGCCACGGCGAAGGAGATCAGCGTCGGCGGCACGTCGAGATCCTCGAACGAACCGGACATGGAGTCCTTGCCGCCGATGGCGCCGGCGCCCAGGTCCACCTGGGCCATCAGCGCGCCGAGTACGGCGGCCGCCGGCTTGCCCCAGCGTTCCGGCTCGTCGCGCAGCTTCTCGAAGTACTCTTGGAAGCTCAGGTAGGCCTTCTCATGCTCGAAGCCGGCCGCGACCAGCTTGGCCAGCGACTCGACCACGGACAGGTAGGCGCCGGTGAACTGGTTCTTGGACATGATGTACGGGTTGAAGCCCCACGCCATCGCCGAAGCGGTGGTGGTCTCGCCGAACACCGGCAGCTTGGCGACCATGGCCATGTTCGGGGTGAGCTGACGCTTGCCGCCGAACGGCATGAGCACGGTGCCCGCGCCGATGGTGGAGTCGAAGCGCTCCGAAAGGCCCTTGTTGGAGGCCACGTTGATGTCGGTGACCAGCTTGTTCATGCGTTCGGCCAGCGTGCCCTCGCCCCACGGGGTCTCGTAGGACTGCTGTTCCTCGACATGCACGGTCTGGTGCTTGGAAGCGCCGTTGGAGGCCAGGAACTCACGGGACAGATTCACGATCTTGTCGCCGTTCCAGGTCATCACCATGCGCGGGTCCTCGGTCACGGTGGCAATCACCGTGGCTTCGAGGTTCTCTTCGCGGGCGTAGGCCAGGAACTCGTCCACGTCCTCGGCGGCCACGTCCACGGCCATGCGCTCCTGGGATTCGGAGATGGCCAGCTCGGTGCCGTCCAGGCCCTCGTATTTCTTGGGCACGGTGTTGAGGTCCACGAACAGGCCGTCGGCCAACTCGCCGACCGCCACGGACACGCCACCCGCGCCGAAGTCGTTGCAGCGCTTGATCAGACGGCAGGCATCGCCGCGGCGGAACAGACGCTGCAGCTTGCGCTCCACCGGAGCGTTACCCTTCTGCACTTCGGCGCCGTCGAGCTCGAGCGATTCCACGTTATGCGCCTTGGACGAACCGGTGGCACCGCCGATGCCGTCACGGCCGGTGCGGCCGCCCAGCAGGATGATCTTGTCGCCAGGGGCCGGGGTTTCGCGGCGCACATGGTCGGCCGGGGTGGCGGCCACGACCGCACCCACCTCCATGCGCTTGGCCACGTAGCCGGGGTGGTAGATCTCGTCGACCTGACCGGTGGCCAGACCGATCTGGTTGCCGTAGGAGCTGTAGCCGGCGGCGGCGGTGGTCACGAGCTTGCGCTGGGGGAGCTTGCCTTCCAGCGTCTCGGAGACCGGCACGGTCGGGTCCGCGGCGCCGGTGACGCGCATCGCCTGATACACGTAGGAGCGGCCGGACAGAGGATCGCGGATGCAGCCGCCGATGCAGGTGGCCGCGCCACCGAACGGTTCGATTTCGGTGGGGTGGTTGTGGGTCTCGTTCTTGAACAGGAACAGCCAGTCCTCGTCGTGGCCGTTCACGTCAACCTTGACCTTGACGGTGCAGGCGTTGATTTCCTCGGACTCGTCAAGGCCGGTCAGGACACCGTTCTTCTTGAGCCACTTGGCGCCGATGGTGCCCATGTCCATGAGGCAGACGGGCTTGGCGTCACGGCCGAGCTCGTGGCGCATCGCCAGGTAACGCTCGAAGGCGGCCTTGACGGTGGCGTCATCGATGGTCACTTCGTCCAGCTCAGTGCCGAACGTGGTGTGACGGCAGTGGTCAGACCAGTAGGTGTCGATCACCTTGATTTCGGTGATGGTGGGCTCGCGGCCCTCCTCGCTGAAGTACTTCTGGCAGAATTCGAGGTCGGCCAGATCCATGGCCAGACCGCGCTCGTCGATGAACTTCTGGCCGGCTTCGGCGTCCATCTCGTTGAAACCGGCGATGGTCTCGACCTTGCCGGGCACCGGCACCTGGGTCTTCAGGGTTTCCTTGGTCTCCAGGCTGGCCTCGCGGGCCTCGACCGGGTTGATCACGTAATGCTTGATGGTGTCCACGTCGGCGTCGGTCAGGTCGCCTTCCAGCGCGTACAGCTTGGCGGAGCGGACGGTCGGGCGCTCGCCCTGGGAGATGAGCTGGATGCATTCGGCGGCGGAGTCGGCGCGCTGGTCGAACTGGCCGGGCAGGAACTCGGTGGCGAAGACCTTGGCGCCGGCGAAGTCGGGCAGGTCGTAGGCCACATTGTCCACCTGAGGCTCGCTGAACACGGTGGGTACGGTCTGGTCGAACAGCTCCTGGGAGATGCCTTCGACGTCATAGCGGTTCACGATGCGCAGGGCCTTGAGGCCGGTCAGTCCGAGGATCGTGCGCAGTTCGC
Source organism: Bifidobacterium sp. RTP21102st3_E2_RTP21102_210122 (assembly GCF_040916945.1). Taxonomy (NCBI): domain Bacteria; kingdom Bacillati; phylum Actinomycetota; class Actinomycetes; order Bifidobacteriales; family Bifidobacteriaceae; genus Bifidobacterium; species Bifidobacterium sp. RTP21102st3_E2_RTP21102_210122. The sequence goes on from NZ_JBCPAN010000002.1 coordinate 283,469, forward strand.
CCGCAAGCTGCTGGGCTTCGACATCAAAGCCGGGCTTCTTTTCCACGTACACGCGAAAAACCATGGAAATCCTTTCTTGAAATTAAAGACAATTGGCTCCCCTCGAGAGGGGAGCCAGATAATGCATTACTCGGCGACTTCGATGCCTTCGGACTTGGCGAGTTCGGCGAGGCGCTCCTCGATCTCTTCGTAGGCCGGGATGATGCTGCCGAGACCACGGCGGAACAGGTCCTTGTCAAGGTGCTCGACCTTGCCGGAGTGGTCCTTCTGGTCCCACAGACGGCAGGAATCCGGGGTGATCTCGTCGGCCAACAGCAGCGTGCCGTCGGTGGCGCGGCCCATTTCGATCTTGAAGTCGACCAGCTTGACGTCGATCTTGGCGAAGATCTCGATCAGGGCCTCGTTGATCTTGCGGGCCAGCGGGGCGATCTCGGCGAGATCCTCGCGAGTGCATACGCCGAGGGCCACCAGGTCATCGTCGTTGACGAACGGATCGTGCAGATCATCGTTCTTCAGGAAGTACTCAAGCACCGGCTCCTTGAGCGGCAGGCCTTCCTCCACGCCCAGACGGGAGCAGAAGTGGCCGGCGGCCACGTTGCGCAGCACGATCTCCAACGGGAACATGTTCACCTTGCGCACCAGCTGGCCGGTGTCGTCCACTCGCTTAATAAGGTGGCTGTCGATGCCGCGCTTCTTGAGCAGGTCGAAGATGATGGTGGTGATGAGGTTGTTCAGGCGGCCCTTGCCGGTGAAGTCTTCCTTCTTTTCACCATCGCCAGCGGTGGCGGTGTTCTTGTATTCGACCCACAGAACCTCGGGATCGTCGGTTGCGTACAGTTGCTTGGCCTTGCCCTCGTAGAGCTTTTCCAGCTTCTCCATGACTCACCTTTCAGGAGTGGAATTTCTGGGTGAACTAACGGTAAAAGGGTACCAATCGAGGGCTACAACAACACTCAGCATGACGCTACGATGCGGCCAGCGCATCATACGTCGCTGCATCGAACGGCCATACGCTGTTGGGATGGCGGAGGCGGCCGTCATTGGCCAGTACGATCAGCTCGTCTCCGGTCGTGTAGCCTTCCGGCATGAAGGTATCTACAGAAGCGCGTGTGAATACTCAGATGTTCGTCAATAGACGAAACATGACTCTTCGGCCATATGCACACGATAATGGGAGTGACGAAATGGTACAAGGAGGTTCGTCATGATCGTTCATCCACGACCCGGACGGCAATAATATTGAGGCCATGCTGAGCTGATCAGGCCGTGGACTACTCCACGGTAATCGTCAACGCATCGGCCACGAGGCCGGCCTTGGCACGGGCGTCGGCTTCGGACTCGCCGACGGCCAGTGCCACGGCCATGCGGCGGTGGCCATGCACTTCGGGCTTGGCAAAAATGCGCAGGTCCGTGCCGGGTTCGGCCAGAGCAGCGGCCACATCGGTGAACTCGGCCTCACCGTCGCCGGCCACCACAATCGCATGGCTTGCCGCCACCGAGCCGGCCGGAATCGTGAGCGCCACATGCTCGGGGGTGATCGGCAGGCCGAGAATCGCGCGGGCGTGCAGCGCGAACTCGCTCAGACGCTGGGAGGCCATCGTCACCATACCGGTATCGTGCGGACGGGGGGAGACCTCGTTGAACAGAATCGAGCCGTCGGTGAGCACGAACAGTTCCACGCCGAATACGCCCCAACCGGTTTCGCCGGCCGCCTGAGCCTTGGCCACCAAGCCTTCAACGGCGGTACGTGCGATGTCGCGCGCCCGCTCGGCCTCACCATCGGGTTCGGTAGCCGGCTGCCAGGACTCGCGGTAATCGCCGGACTCCTGACGTTGGCCGATCGGCGTGCACGTCACAATGCCGGCGGACGAAGAAACAGTCAGTACCGTCAGCTCACGCTCCAGCGGGGCAAGCGCCTCAACGATCACGCGCGACACATCGCCCTCATCGGCGGCGCGACGGCCCTCCTGCGCTTCGGTCCAAGCGGCATCGATGGCGTCGGCGGAACGCACCACCGACTGGCCGTGACCAGACGAGCTCATCACCGGCTTGACCACGCACGGATAGCCGACTTCCGAAGCTCCGGCGCGCAGCTCTTCCAGCGAGCCGGCAAAACGATACGGTGTAGTCGGCAAGCCCAATTCTTCGTGGGCCAGTACGCGCAGGCGCTCGCGGTCCATGCAAATCGCGGCGATTTCGGCGCTCGGCACCACCTGGGCGCCCGCGGCCGCAGTACCGGCCAGCACATCGGTGGCGATGGCCTCTACCTCGGGCACGATGATGTCCGGCTTGATTTCATCGAACAATGCCTGCAATTCGGCGGCATTCGCCATATCCAACGCGCGATATTCATGCGCCACCTGCTGGGCCGGAGCGCCGGCATACGAGTCAGCGGCGCACACCCACGCGCCCAGTCGCATGAGCTCGATGGCCACTTCCTTGCCCAGCTCACCAGCGCCCAAAAACAGCACGCGGGTGGGGTGCTTGCCCAGCGGTGTGCCCAGCGGGCGGTTGGCTGCGCGAGTTGCGGGGGAGACGGCGGAAGTCTCGGCGGGAATTGCGGGAGAGGAGGTGGAAGTCACGGCAGTATTTACGGCGTTCTCAGTCATACCCACATTCTGCCATGCCGCGATGATTTCGCCTATGCGGGGCTCGGATTCGGCGACGTGCGCTGCGGAGCGCGTGATTCAATATTGGGCAAAATGCGGCAGCCCATACCATTTCACACGCGTTCATGCAGCGCGGCCGACGCCATTGCAGCGCGGTGGTTTAGGATGGGGCAATGCGCGAAAACGGGATTGAAGAGAGCATTGATCGTCCTCTGACTATCGCTCTTGTGGTCGATACGGTGGGCAATCAGGGCAACGGTACCTCCAATTCGGCCTTGCAATGGGCTGCAGAATTGGAGCGGCAAGGCCATCATGTGAGGCTTGTCGGTATAGGGGCGCCCGAATATCCGGCGCGCGTGAATAAGGTGCCGCTCGTCTCGTGGGTGGCCGCCAAGCAGCTCATGCAATTCGCCGAACCCAGCGACACGTTGTTCCGCACCGCCTTCCAAGGCGTGGATGTGGTGCATATCTATATGCCGTTCAAATTCGGCCGTCGTGCCGCTAAAGTCGCCCACCAAATGGGCATTCCCGTGACTGCCGGATTCCACCTGCAGCCGGAGAACGTGCTGTATTCGGCCGGCCCGCTACGTCGCATTCCCGGTATTTCCAGCTTCCTGTACTGGCTGTTCAAGCACTGGCTGTACAAGCACATTGACCACATCCATGTGCCCACCGAAATGACCGCGAGCCTGTTGCGCGCGCACGGGTATAAAGCCAAGTTGCACGTGATTTCCAATGGTTATTCACCGGTGTATTCGCCGAAGAAGCCGGCCGATCCGGATGCCTCGGCTCCCGTGCCGTTCCGCGTCATCGCTTCCGGCCGACTGGCTAGCGAGAAAGATCAGATTACGCTGATCAAGGCGGTGTCGATGTCCCGGCACGCCGGCGATATTCAGCTGGTGATCGCCGGTACTGGGCCGCTCAAGCAGTATCTCAAGTTCCGCGCCGGGCGTTTGCTGGCGCGCAAGGCCGATATCGGATTCCACAAGCACGCCGATATGCCCGATTTGTTGCGTTCGGGCGATTTGTTCGTGCATTGTTCGATTGCCGACATCGAATCGGTGAGCGTGATCGAGGCGATGGCGTGCGGATTGGTGCCGGTGATCGCCGCGTCCGAACTGTCGGCGGCCAGCCAGTTCGCGCTGATCGACGAGTCGTTGTTCCCCGTGCGAGACGCGGCCCTGCTGGCCCGACGCATCGATTGGTGGATCGCACATCAGGCCGAGCGCGCCGAATGGGGCGAAAAATACGCCGAATACACCAAGGCGCATTATTCCGTGGAAGCCTCGGTCCACAAGTTCGTGGATATGGAACGCAAGGCGATAGGGGAATAGGAGCCTTCTCGTTTGCGGAGAGGTCTTTCCCTCAGTCCGCCTGCGGTGGCCAGCTCCCTCATCAGAGGGATCTACGAAAAAACCTCCCTCTGATGAGGGAGGTGGCATCGCGAAGCGATGACGGAGGGAGAGATTAGCGAAGGGTTTTACAACAACTCAATAAGTTGATCGACCTCTTCAGGCGTGGTGGCCCAGCTGGTGCAGATGCGCATCACGGTGTGCGTGTCGTCGGCCTTTTCGGTAAAGCCGAGCTTGATCTCGCGCTCCAGACGGTCGATGGTCGGCTGATCCATCGTCACGAAAATCTGGTTGGTGGGCGCTTCGAAAGTGAGCGTGTAGCCCTTGGCGCGCAGGGCCTCGCGAATACGATCGGCCGCCTCATTGGCGTTGCGGGCGATCTTGAAATACAGGTTGTCGGTGAACAAAGCGTCAAACTGCGCGCCCAGCACAAAGCCCTTGGCCAGCAAGGCACCGTGCTGCTTGATGAGGGTCAAGAAGTGCTTCGGCGTGTTGTGCTTGGTAAACACCACGGCCTCGCCGAACAGGGCACCCACCTTGGTACCGCCGATGTAGAACACGTCGGCGATGGTCGCCAGATCCGCGAGCGTCATGTCTGAACCGGTGGCGGTCAGCGCGTAGCCGAGTCGCGCGCCATCCACGAACAGCGGCATGTCGTACTTGTGCGCCACATCGGCGATGGCCTGCAACTCGGCCTTGGAGTAGATGGTGCCATATTCGGTGCTTTGCGAGACGTACACGGAGCCCGGGAACACCATGTGCTCGTAGTTGCCGTCCGCATAGAAGGTCTTGCAGAACTCGTCCAGTTCGGTCGGGTCCATTTTGCCGTTGTGCTGGGGAATCGTGAGCACCTTGTGCCCGGAGAACTCGATGGCGCCGGCCTCGTGCACGTTCGGATGGCCGGAGGCGACCGCGACCACGCCTGCATACGCCGGGGTGATGGTGTCGATGACGACCTGGTTGGTCTGCGTGCCGCCGACGAGGAACCACACATCCGCGTCCGGCTGGCCGCAGGCCTCGCGGATCTTGGCCTTGGCCTGATCGCTCAGTTCGTCGGACCCGTAGCCCGAATACAGATGGTTGTTGGCTTCAGCCACGGCTTCAAGCACCGCGGGATGGGCGGCGCGGGAGTAATCGTTCTCAAAAGACAGCATGACGGACCTTTTGTCCTTATGTTCGGTGAATTGGATATGCCCTGAGTGTACAACGCGGTGGTTCCCGGCATGCCTATTTGGCCTATAACCCAGGAGCGGGGAATTCAGGGAGAAAAAACAAAACCCTTCCGCGAACGGAAGGGTTTTACTGGGGTGGCCAACGCGGCTCGAACGCGCGACCTTCTGAACCACAATCAGATGCTCTACCAACTGAGCTATGGCCACCATAGTGCCGTATTCAGCAAGCTGAATTCGCGCAACAGGTGAATACTATACACAACTTTGCGGATGTGTGCTCATCGGTGTGTCGCGATGGAATCAAGTGGTCGGTTTCATTCTTGGGGCCAGGCTGCGGGCTGTCTCAGATGGCGGGATGTGGATGAGTGGGTCTTGTGCGGCGATTGATGAAAAGTCAAGGCACACGACGGTGTGATGGTACGACCGGGGATTGCAGAAATGATTACGTGAGTGTTCGCAATGTGAGCATTATGTTTCATATCAACCGCGACCCGCCTAGTTTCATGCGATGTTACCTACACCAAACAAGGGAAGAGAAACACCATGGAAAAGGTTAAAGCCTTTGCAGATTGGCTGACCAAGTGGTTTACGGTCATCGTCATCGTCTGGGCCGTCTTCAACTACTTCGTGCCGGCCGCCAGCTTGTGGGGCAAGGCGTACACCGGCTACATGCTGGGCATCGTGCTGTTCGGCATGGGCCTGACCCTGACGCTGGACGACTTCAAGCGCATCCTGACCCAGCCGCTGATGGTCATCGTCGGCACCGTAGCTCACTTCATCATCATGCCGCTCATCGCCGTGGCCCTGTGCGCGATCTTCCACCTGTCCGGCCCGCTGGCCGTGGGCGTGATTCTCGTCGGCTGCTGCCCGTCTGGCACCTCCTCCAACGTGATGAGCTACCTGTCCCGTGGTGACGTGGCCCTCGATGTCTCCATCGGCATCCTCTCCACCCTGTGCGCCCCGTTCATGATTCCGCTGCTGATGCAGCTGCTCGCTTCTCAGTACGTGTCCGTGCCGACTCAGTCCCTGTTCCTCAACGCCGTCAAGGTGGTGCTCTTCCCGATCGCCCTCGGTGTGATCTGCCACATGATCTTCGGCAAGAAGATCGAGAAGGTTACGGTCGCCCTGCCTATCGTTTCTCAGGTGGCTATTCTGCTTATCATCGGCGTGGTCGTTGCCGCCAACGGTCCGAAGCTGTTCGTGGCCAGCTCCCTGGTGGCCATCCCGGTGGTCATCCTGCACAACCTGTGCGGCTACTCGCTGGGCTTCGGCTTCTCCAAGCTGATGTACAAGATCTACCCGAAGGGCTTCCGCTACGCACAGCAGAAGGCCATCACCTTCGAAGTCGGCATGCAGGACTCCGCTCTGGGCGCAACCCTGGCCCTGACCTCCTTCGCAACCAACCCACTCGCTGCCGTGCCGTCCACCTTCTTCTCCGTGTGGCACAACATCTCCGGCTCTATCCTGTCCAGCTGGTGGCGCAACCACGATGACAAGCACGAGATCCACTGGGATTCCGACAATGGCGAGAAGGGCTCTGCCAAGAGCACCGTTTCAGCGGCCCACCCGTTCGACGCCGATAAGGCCGCCAAGGTCGCTGCCTGAAATCCTGAAATGGTGAGAAAGGTCGGGTAAGGCACGACTCCAGTCAGTCGGTCATCCACCTTTCCTACCTCGCATAACATAGCCGCTCCCGCTTACTCCCGATTGAGGTATCGGGCGTTTCGCGAGGGCGGTTTTGCTATAATTGGTAATGCAGAAAGCGGCAAGGTAATACGGCAAAGAGGCCGGGTCGCTAGAGGTTCCCATCGGATATGGAAGAGCACGAGGATGTGCTGGAAACAGATAACACAGAAGCGGATGTGGTGAAAAGAAACATAATGTAACCTCCTTGGCGGTGCCCCCGTGTGACATAGTCTCCGCGGGGGCACCTGCTGTGTGGCGTTCCCTTTTTGCGACGCATTCCCGGGAATATTGCGTTGGGAGAATAGTTGGGTGTGTGTTTTGCGACGCATTGGAATATTGCGTTGGGAGGAGAGGAAAAGTACGGGGGCGCAGGAGGTCCCCAAACCAGTGAGTTGTGGCTCGGCGCGTCGTTGTCCGGAGGAATCGTAATATAGATATTCGTGTGTGCCAACAGCACGCCTTATGTAACAGGCGAGCATGCTGGGATATCCTTCAAACCGCTGATCGCACGCAGTAATGCGCCGACGGGAGGGGCGAAGGCCATCGGGCCGGTGGACTGGGCTATCTTTTCCGATTCGTCGGGTGCCGCCAACAGGCGGATACCAAGCGAGTGTGCTGAAAAGTGTGGGTGCAGTGCGGCGGTCACACAAAAGCAAGAGAAACCACTGAATCGGAGAATTCAAGTTGCCTACTATTGAACAGCTCGTCCGTAAGGGACGTCAGGCAAAGCCGAAGAAGTCCAAGACTTTGGCCCTGAAGGGCAGCCCGCTGCGTCGCGGCGTGTGCACCCGTGTCTACACCACCACCCCGAAGAAGCCGAACTCGGCTCTGCGTAAGGTCGCTCGTGTGCGCCTGTCCTCGGGCATCGAAGTCACCGCCTACATTCCGGGCGAAGGCCACAATCTGCAGGAGCACTCCATCGTGCTCGTGCGCGGCGGCCGTGTGAAGGATCTCCCGGGTGTGCGTTACCACATCGTGCGTGGCGCGCTCGATACCCAGGGTGTCAAGGACCGTAAGCAGGGTCGTTCCCTGTATGGAGCAAAGAAGGCGAAGTAAGAGATATGTCACGTAAGGGACCTTCCAAGAAGCACGTCGTGCTGCCCGATCCGATCTACGGTTCCACCGTGGTGGCGCAGCTCATCAACAAGATTCTGCTTGACGGCAAGAAGTCGATCGCCGAAGACATCGTCTACTCCGCGCTCGATATGGTCAAGGAGAAGTCCGACCAGGAGCCGGTGGCTGTGCTCAAGCGCGCCCTGGACAACATCCGTCCGTCCCTCGAGGTTCGCTCCCGCCGTGTCGGTGGCGCCACCTACCAGGTGCCGGTCGAGGTCAAGCCGAACCGCGCCAACACCCTGTCGCTGCGCTGGCTGACCGACTTCTCCCGCGCCCGTCGTGAGAAGACCATGGCTGAGCGTCTCGCCAATGAGATCCTGGATGCCTCCAACGGCCTCGGTGCTTCTGTCAAGCGCCGCGAGGATACTCATAAGATGGCAGAGGCTAACAAGGCCTTCGCTCATTACCGCTGGTAATCACTCGCCCTGAGTAAAACTAAGGAAAAAGATGGCTGAAGAGATTTCGGACCTCCACGACGTCCGCAATATCGGCATCATGGCCCACATTGATGCCGGCAAGACCACCACTACCGAGCGTATTCTGTTCTACACCGGTAAGAACTACAAGATCGGCGAGACCCACGACGGCGCCTCCACCATGGACTTCATGGCGCAGGAGCAGGAACGTGGTATCACCATCCAGTCCGCTGCTACCACCTGCTTCTGGAGCCGTCAGTCCCACGACACCAAGGACAAGTTCCAGATCAACATCATCGATACCCCTGGCCACGTGGACTTCACGGCCGAGGTGGAGCGCTCCCTGCGTGTGCTCGATGGTGCCGTTGCCGTGTTCGACGGCAAGGAAGGCGTGGAGCCTCAGTCCGAGACCGTGTGGCGTCAGGCTGACAAGTACGGCGTTCCGCGTATCTGCTTCATCAACAAGATGGACAAGCTGGGCGCGAACTTCTACTACTCCGTCGACACCATCAAGGAGAAGCTGGGCGCTACTCCGATCGTGATGCAGTTGCCGATCGGTTCCGAGAACGACTTCACTGGCGTTGTCGACCTGGTTGAGATGCAGGCTTACGTGTGGAACGGCACCGAGGAGCTCGGCGCCAAGTACGACACCACTGAGATCCCGGACGACCTCAAGGACAAGGCTCAGGAGTACCACGAGAAGCTCGTGGAAGCCGCTGCCGAAGCCGACGACGACCTCATGAACAAGTTCTTCGAGGACGGCGACCTGTCCAAGGAAGACATCCGCGCTGGCGTGCGTAAGCTCACCATCGCCAAGGAAGCCTTCCCGATCTTCTGCGGTTCCGCCTTCAAGGACAAGGGCGTTCAGCCGATGCTGGACGGCGTTGTCGATTACCTGCCGTCTCCTGAAGACGTGCCGGCCATCAAGGGCTACAAGCCTGGCGATGAGTCCGTCGAGATCGACCGTCACCCGGTCAAGTCCGATCCGTTCGCGGCTCTGGTCTTCAAGATCTCCACCCACCCGTTCTACGGCAAGCTCGTGTTCGTGCGCGTCTACTCCGGCTCCGTTGTGCCGGGCGACTCCGTGCTCGACTCCACCCGCGAGAAGAAGGAACGTATCGGCAAGATCTTCCAGATGCACGCCGATAAGGAAAACCCGATGGACCGCGCTGACGCCGGTAACATCTACACCTTCGTGGGCCTGAAGAACGTGACCACCGGTGACACCCTGTGCGCCATCGACGATCCGATCACCCTCGACTCCATGACCTTCCCGGATCCTGTGATCCAGGTGGCCGTCGAACCGAAGACCAAGGCCGACCAGGAGAAGATGGGCATCGCCCTGTCCAAGCTGGCCGAAGAGGATCCGACCTTCCAGGTCACGACCGACGAAGAGTCCGGCCAGACCCTGATCGCCGGCATGGGCGAGCTCCAGCTCGACATCATCGTCGACCGTATGCGCCGCGAGTTCAAGGTTGAGTGCAACCAGGGCAAGCCGCAGGTCGCCTACCGCGAGACCATCCGCAAGGCCGTCATGGACCAGGGCTACACCCACAAGAAGCAGACCGGTGGTTCCGGCCAGTTCGCAAAGGTCCTGATGAACTTCGAGCCGCTCGACACCACCGAGGGCAAGACCTTCGAGTTCGAGAATAAGGTCACCGGCGGCCACATCTCCGCCGAATTCATCGGCCCCATCGAGGCCGGTGTCAAGGAGGCCATGGAGTCCGGTGTTCTCGCCGGCTTCCCGGTCGTGGGCGTCAAGGCCACCGTCACTGACGGCCAGATGCACCCGGTCGATTCCTCAGAAATGGCCTTCAAGCTCGCAGGTTCCATGTGCTTCAAGGAAGCTGCCCCGAAGGCCAAGCCGGTCATTCTCGAACCGATCATGAAGGTCGAAGTCCGTACGCCGGAAGAGTACATGGGCGAAGTCATCGGCGATCTGAACCAGCGCCGTGGCAACATCCAGTCCATGACCGACGGTGTCGGCGTCAAGGTCATCGACGCCAAGGTCCCGCTGTCCGAGATGTTCGGCTACATCGGCGACCTGCGTTCCAAGACCCAGGGTCGTGCCATGTTCACCATGGAGATGGACTCCTACGACGAGGTGCCGAAGAGCGTCTCCGAGGAGATCATCAAGGCCCAGCGCGGCGAGTGACACGCGCCACTGCATGAAGTAGCCAGTGTCTTCAGTCAGCGGTAATATCGTATACCGCTGACTGGGTTCTGGCTCTTCAAAGTGGCACATAACCCAGAAACCCAGTAGAATAAGCGAGTTCCTGTGCGAAAGGGTGCAGGAAACTCACGAGACGTCCAGGAGGACAAAAGTAATGGCAAAGGAAAAGTACGAGCGTACTAAGCCGCACGTTAACATCGGTACCATCGGCCACGTCGACCACGGTAAGACTACCCTGACTGCCGCCATCTCCAAGGTGCTGCACGAGGAGTTCCCGGATGTCAACCCGGAGTACGACTTCAACCAGATCGATTCCGCTCCGGAAGAGGCCGCCCGCGGTATCACCATCAACATCGCCCACATCGAGTACCAGACCGAGAAGCGTCACTACGCTCACGTCGACTGCCCGGGCCACGCCGACTTCGTGAAGAACATGATTACCGGTGCTGCCCAGATGGATGGCGCTATCCTCGTTGTGGCCGCCACCGACGGCCCGATGGCCCAGACTCGCGAGCACGTGCTGCTCGCCCGTCAGGTTGGCGTTCCGAAGATCCTCGTCGCTCTGAACAAGTGCGACATGGTCGACGATGAAGAGCTCATCGAGCTCGTCGAAGAAGAGGTCCGCGACCTCCTCGACGAGAACGGCTTCGACCGTGACTGCCCGGTCATCCACACCTCCGCTTACGGTGCTCTGCACGACGACGCTCCGGACCACGAGAAGTGGGTCCAGTCCGTTAAGGACCTCATGGACGCTGTCGACGACTACATCCCGACCCCGGTTCACGACCTGGACAAGCCGTTCCTGATGCCGATCGAGGACGTCTTCACCATCTCCGGCCGTGGTACCGTTGTCACCGGTCGTGTCGAGCGTGGCCAGCTGGCCGTCAACACCCCGGTCGAGATCGTTGGTATCCGTCCGACCCAGCAGACCACCGTCACCTCCATCGAGACCTTCCACAAGACCATGGACGCCTGCGAGGCTGGCGACAACACCGGTCTGCTTCTGCGTGGTCTCGGCCGTGACGATGTCGAGCGTGGCCAGGTTGTGGCCAAGCCGGGCTCCGTCACCCCGCACACCAAGTTCGAGGGCGAAGTCTACGTGCTGACCAAGGACGAAGGCGGCCGTCACTCGCCGTTCTTCTCCAACTACCGTCCGCAGTTCTACTTCCGCACCACCGACGTCACCGGCGTCATCGAGCTGCCGGAAGGCGTCGAGATGGTTCAGCCGGGCGACCACGCTACCTTCACCGTTGAGCTGATTCAGCCCATCGCTATGGAGGAAGGCCTGACCTTCGCTGTGCGTGAAGGTGGCCACACCGTCGGCTCCGGCCGTGTGACCAAGATCCTCGCCTGATTTTCATCAGACAAGAATCTTCGCTTGAACTAGCGTTATAGGAAATCCCCTTCGAGGAAACTCGGAGGGGATTTTCTATAACCGCAGCAGGATATGGATATGTACCACGACTTCCGGCCTGGATGCGCTAGTGTTGCTTTCCAATAGATAAACGGACTGCTGCACTGCGAGGATATGACACTGATGGCAGGCCGGGAAAGAAGGTCGATGATGACTGGTGCACAGGCCGCTCACTGTGGTTCTGTATCCGCAATTTCGCTGGGACTGCCCGTTTCCACGGCGATTCCCGAAGCCAAAGGCACACTGCCGAAAGCCTTGTTCGTAGGCAAAGCGCCGATTTCCGGCAAACTCAAGCAGCGATTGGTGAACGAGATCGAATCCATCACCATGCTGGCGTTGGCCCGGTCGGCCAACACGGGGCTTGCGGACGGCAAACTGATCCCGGAAGTGCTGGTCATCGGACTGAAGCTTACGGCCAAAGCCACCGGCATACCGAACGAAGTCATCGACCTGATCGCCGGACAGCGCAAATCGGGCATCGTGTTCGTGTGCGTACGCGACGTGCCGTTCGAGGGCAGCACGCGTGAGGAATGCGCGTTCGCCGTGCGCCGCGCCATACCGGGGCGTGCCGGGCACACGCCGATCTATCAGGTATATGCCGGCGACTGGCAGCCGGCGGGGGAGGCCCAGCTGGAGCTGGCCGGCTCTACTATTGATGAGCTGTGGGCATCGCTGTGCTCACAGACCATTTTGGGTACGCCGGAGGTCGAGAATCTGGATGCGCGCATCATTCGCCATACTGAAATTGCTCGGCTCGAATCCGAAGTGGACAAGCTCACTCGTGACCATCAGCGCGTCAAGAACCCGGCCCAGCGCAACGAGATCTATGCCAAACTCCACAAGGCCAAGGCGCAGCTCGCAAAACTGCGCGAGGCATAGTGATGTGAAAGCCATTGGGCTTCCGCTGGCGGGAGCTGGCTCGCGAAGCGAGACTGAGGGTGGTCCAGGTCCGTGGCCTAGGGCTACGCCCAAGCTAATTGAAATATTCGTGCATCATACAGCGTACAGTTAAACCATGTTCCCTCTGCTCGAAACCCTGGTCGCCGTATACGAGGTGGGTCAGTTCACGCTGGCCGCCGATGAGCTGAAGGTATCGCAGTCGACGGTGTCGTCGCGTATCGCCCAATTGGAGCAGATGGTCGGCGCGCCGCTGTTCGTGCGCAATGCGAAAAGTGACGTGACGCCCACACAGGCCGGGCGGATGCTGTACCAGACTGCCATCGGCATCGACGGATTATGGCGGGATACGCGTGAGCAGATCGCCCGCGTGCAGGAGGCGCGTGAGCCGCTGGCCGTGTCGTTCTCGCACACGACCGCGGCGATTCTGCTGCCGAAGGCGTTGCCGGTGATGGCTCGGGACATGGACGGTTTCGACTTCGCTGTACACGTGATGAACTCGGATGCGATTCTCGAACAGGCCAGCATGAAGGCCGTGCAGCTCGGCGTGGTGGAAAAGCCGATCGTGAACGATTCGGTGGACCGCGTCACCCTGTGCGAGGACCGGCTGGTGTTGGCGGGGGAGCCTGACGGCGTGTGGATGGTGCGCGAACACGGTTCCGGCGTGCGGTATTACACGGATCTGTATTTCAAGACCGCTCAGGTTGTGCCTGCACGCACGATGGAAGTGTCCAGTAATGCGGCGATTGTGGCGGCGCTGCCCGCCGGGTTCGGGCAGTCGTTGATTTCGGAAGCCGCCGTGCCGGCGGGCGTGCCGGTGCAGCGGGAGCTTGGCGATGAGTTTGTGCGGCGGTTCTATGCGCTGGTGCCGAGATCCGGTCTGACGCACGATCAGCGGGAGTTGGCGGAGACGATTATTGCTGCGCTGCGCGGGTAGTCAGATAGTCGACTGAGGGGAGGTTGCGAACGTTGTTTCTCTCCCTCCGTCCGCCTGCGGCGGCCACCTCTCTCATCAGAGGGAGATCAATTAGGTATCGACAAAATCGATGATATGTATTGGTTGCAATGATTTGACCGATGTAAACGCTTGAGCTTCAATAGACATCATGAGAGAGTTCTGTACAAAATGGTGGAAGCGCATTGCCACCGTTGACATGCTGTTCATTGGTGTTCTGACTCTGCTGGCCTCGCTGTTCGCCTCCTGGCTCAAGCAGTTCCCCGGATTCAGCCTGTTCGGCGCGCTCATCATCGCGCTGCTCATCGGTATGATCATCCAGTTCCCGATCCGCAGTGCCTACGTCGGTTCCAATGATGGCCGCAAGGCAGGCGTCAAGGACGCCGCTGGCCTGATTTCCAACAAGCTGCTGCGCCTCGGCATCATCCTGCTCGGTTTCAAGCTCAACCTCGCCGTGCTGTTCACGCAGGGCATCAAGTGTCTGCCGATCGCCGCTGTGGTCGTTACGCTGACCATCATCGTGTGCTATGCCATCGCCCGCAAACTCGGTGTCGACCCGATGCTCGCCATCCTGACCGCCGGTGGCACCGGCATCTGCGGTGCGGCCGCCGTCATGGGCCTGGCCGGTTCCATCAAGGTGCCTGAGGACAAGCAGGACGAGAAGGACAACGACGTGACCATGGCCGTGGCCATCGTAGCCATTATGGGTACTGTGTTCGCGTTGCTGGAGATCGCGCTCGGCCCGCTGACCGGCATGACCAAGGACCAGCTGGGCATCACCGCCGGTGCTTCCCTGCACGAAATCGCCCACGCGGTCGCGGGCGGCGACGCGTTCGGCGCGGTGGACATCGCCACCATCATGAAGCTTTCCCGCATGCTCATGCTTGTGTTCGCGGCCATCATCATCGCCATCTGGTGGGAGAAGAAGCATTCCGAGGTTCAGAGCACCGGCAAGAAGACCGTGGCCTTCCCGTGGTTCATGCTCGGCTTCATCGGCGCTTCGATTATCGGCACCTTCGTACCGTTCGTCACCTCCATCACCCCGCAGCTCGTGGACTTTGCGTACATCGTGCTCGGCATGGCCATGGCCGCGCTCGGCATCAACGTGAACTTCAAGGCCATCGCTTCCAAGGGCAAGAAGCCGATGCTCGCCAGCTTCCTGACCTCGATCCTGCTCATGTGCTTCGCGGCAGGTGTTGCGATGCTGTTCTTCTGATAAGCGCTCCAAATACAAATAGGCGAAGGCGAACGACAGTGAGCAATTGGAATGTGTCACCTAAAAATCACGTACTTGCACAACGGATAACCCCAGCCGAACTGGCAGGCCATCGCAATGAACTTCACCACATATGGACTCAGCCCGGTCGCACCCGGCATCCAGCCGATCAGCAGCGTGCTGAACGTGAAGTTCCAGATCCACAGCAGCACGAACAGCGCCACGGAACGGGTGAAGTTGCTGGACGATTTGAATGTCACGTTGCGGTTCATCACGAAGTTGTAGGTCGCCGAACACACCACGGCGATGCCGTTGGCGATCTGTGAGGGTACGCCGATCAAGTGCAGAATGGCGAACGTCGCATACTCCACAATGGTCTGCGTGGCGGAAACACCCACATACTTGCCCAGCACGGCGAGTCCATTTTGCTTCGGGGTTGCCGTGCCCACGGTATTTTCCGCAGTATTCGTTGTGGTCGAGGTATTTGTGGCGCCCACACCTTGATTCGGCTTCACATCCGCTCCATTGTTCGCCATACCCATATACCTCCCGGATGTACCTGTGACGTTCGACCTCGCAATGATACCGCTGACCGCGTCGGGAATCGGCGTGGCGGTCAGACGAGAAAACCGCAGGCCGCAGCAACGACCGGCACACCCGGCGACAGCACCAGATAGGCCGCTGCGGTGGGGTAGCGGTGTTTGCGGAAGAGCGTCACCATTTCGTTGATTGCGGTCGAGAACGTGGAGAAGCCGCCGAGGAAACCGGTGGCCAGCACTAGCCGCCATGGTTCATCAAGTGTCCCGCCGAGTGCCAGCGCCGCGACCAAACCGGCTAGGAATCCGGCGATGAGATTGATGGTGAACGTGGAAAGTGGGAATGCGCGCTGCCAGTACGTTTTGATGGTCACGTCAAGCAGATAGCGGCAGGAGGCGCCTACGCCGCCGCACAGGCAGACCAAGATTGGTAGGAATACGGTCATCACGCCTTACCTCCCTTGCTGGTCGTAGCGGCATTCGTATCAGCGGACGCTTCGGCGGATACGTTCGAGGAGCCGGCCAGATGCGTTCCTGCCCACACGCCGGCAGACGCACAAACCAGACCCAGCGCGAACGTCACCAGTAGATAGGCAATGCCGGCCGCCACCTGACCGTCGCGGATTGCGGTAAAATCTTCCAGCGCGAGTGTCGACATCGTAGACAAACCACCGCATACGCCCATGCCGAGTCCGCGACTGGCAAGTTCTTTGGAACGTGCGCCGAACCGGGAAGCGCCGGCCAAGTAAGCGGTCAACCCTGCATAGCAGAAGCAAGCCAGCATGTTGGCCACAAACGTGCCGGTATGGAAGCTGCCAGCCGCGGGAATCTGTGCGAACGCATAGCGGATAGCGGTGCCGATCGCACCGCCGCAGAAGACGACCAACACAATATCAAGATGAATATCGGGGAGCTTGCGCGCCGGGGGAGTGGTCGTGTGCGTAATCGGCCGGGCACCTGCGGATGGGGATTGCGAATCCATAATAGCCTTTCCTGAAACCGCTGAATCCTGCTGAAGACACAACGATTCCATGCAATATCAAATCGTGTGTAGGAACTATCAGCAGTGTGCGGTTCGAAACGAGTTCAGGCGGGTTCCATCGCCGGTTCCTTAGCCTACTCGTGGCGGCGACAACAAACGGCAGCAGTATCTCGGATATTGGCCTATCGCGGTGGATTTCGGCAAGAGACTTCTGCAATGCCGATGAACTTGGTTGCCGTGAGGCGATAAAGCACGTAGATGAATTGCTTGGTTGCTTCCATACCTCGTGGGTATGGCTCAACATGGTTTATGGCTATTGGCTAATACAGATCGATTGTCGTTTAATGGAACATGAGGATAACGGGCCCTAATCGCTCGGTGCCGGAAACAAGGAGTTGTGAATATGTCTGAAACCATGAAAGCCGCGATTTTCGTTGAGCCTGGCAAGATGACCGTGGAAGAAGTGCCAAAGGCGGCACTTCAGCAGGATGATGACATCGTAATTCGCATGGTGCGCACCTGTGTATGCGGCTCTGATTTGTGGTTCTTCCGTGGGCTGAGCGGACAGGCCGCACACAGTCAGGTGGGCCACGAAGCCATTGGCGTGGTCGAGGAGACTGGCGCGGCGGTCGAATCCGTTAAGCCAGGTGATTTCGTGGTCGTGCCATTCCCGTACAGCTGCGGCAAGTGCCCGGTATGCAAGGCCGGCTTCGAATCCGTGTGCCCGCACGGGGGCTACTTCTCCGCTTGTCAGGCCGAATACCTGCGTGTGCCCGAGGCGGACGGCACCGTGGTCAAGGTGCCCGGTTCACCGGAAGATTATTCCGATGAACAGCTCGCATCGCTGCTGACCATTTCCGATGTGATGTCCACCGGTTATCACGCGGCGGTTTCTGCCGAGGTCAAGCCCGGTGACACAGCCGTGGTCATGGGCGATGGTGCAGTCGGCCTGTGCGGTGTGATTGCCGCCAAGATGCGTGGTGCCACGCGCATTATTGCCATGAGCCGTCACGAGGATCGCGCGGCGCTCGCCCGCGAATTCGGTGCGACTGATATCGTGCCCGAGCGTGGCCAAGAGGCTATTGACAAGGTGCTGGAGATGACCGGTGGCTATGGTGCGGACGCGGTGCTCGAATGCGTGGGCTCCAAGCAGTCCTTCGACACGGCGATTGGCCTGATTCGCCGCGGTGGCGTGATTGGTCGTGTGGGTCTGCCGCACGACGTGGAGATCAGCGCCGAAGGCACGTTCTACGGCAACATCGGCATCAAGGGCGGCCCGGCTCCCGTGCGCCACTACGATATTGACGGTGGTCTGCTGGATGCGGTGCTTAAAGGCGAGATTAACCCTGGCCGCGTGTTCACCGCCGAATATGACCTCGACCATATTCAGGACGCTTATGAGGCTATGGACCAGCGCAAAGTTATTAAGGCGTTGATCCGGTTCTAATCGCGTGGTGTGACGGGGTTTACCGCAGTGGTATTTAACGTCCGTATGTATGCGTCCCCTTTGTAGGGCCGCATACATACGGACGTTGTGATGTGTCTGACGCGGTTTACGCTGAACGATTGTGGTGACGCAAACCGGTCACCTGTTACTCGGCGAGCAGTGCCTTGTACTGTGCAGCGGACTGGGCGAGGGCCTCGTCGGTGATGCCGAAAGCGCCGCACGTGGCGAACGGCTTGAGTCAGGTCGCGCCGATGTATAAGCCGTGCCCTCGATCGGAATAAGCAGCTGCTCGATGGGGTAGTGGCCGGGGTGCCGGTCTGGTAGGCCGATTCCGGCGAACCGGTGGACACTGCGCATCGCGTCGGGAACCGTGGCCAAGGCGTACACCGAACTCGCCGACTGCGGCATCATCGACACCGGTGCCGGCCGCGCGGCGCGTGTAAAACGGGTCAAGCCGATTCCCGAACCGCTGGTGCGCGCGGCCAAGACCTATGCCGACGAGGCCCGCCGGCTTGGCGCGAGCCTCGATGACGCCTTCAACGCCCTGTGCGCGCAGTGGTAAAGCGCGCACCGATGCGAAGCCTACACGGGGTGCACCGTCAGCGAAAAGTCGCCGATGGTGCTGACGGTCGAGGGTGAGGCCAGATTGCAGACATCTCGCAAGCAGTACGTGGCATACAGCGGAAGATAGGTTGTTCCGCCGTCCTGCGCAATATTGGAGCGGGACAGCACCACGCCCTGCGAGATGCGATATTCGGCATTGGCCAATACGGCGTCGATGGCGGCGTGCGTGCGGTAGCTGCGCCCCGACTTGACCTCGAACGGCATCACAGAATCGGCGTTCGTGTCAGCGATGAAATCGACTTCACCATGTTTCTTTGCCATGTAGTAATACAGCGGAATGCCTTGCGCCGTCAGCTCCTGAGCAATCACGTTCTCGTAGATGGCACCCAGATTCGGTGAGGAATCATCAAGGTATGCGGCTTGCGCGGTCGGTTGCGGGTATCGTGCCATGAGCATACCGGTATCAGACTGGTACAGTTTGAACTTCGGTGATTGCGCCGTGCGTTTCAATGGTGTTTTCGGCTCGGTGACGCAGTTGGTTTTCAATGCCACACCCGCATCGACAAGCCAAAGAAAATCCTTCTGATTGCGGTCGTACCGAGCGCCGGTGCTGATGGAGGAGACGGCGAATCTGCCGTTACCGTCAATCAGCTGAGTGGGGAGCTGGTCGAAGATCTCCTGCACCTGCAATGCGCGATTGCCTGCGTACTGCGAAATATCGTGGCGATATTGCCGGTTCAACTCGTTCTGCGCCGCGCGCACAGCCGCCAAATCACCCTTGGTGTCCAGAAAACGTTGCACGACTTCCGGCATGCCGCCGACTACCAGATAGGTGCGGAAGTTCGTCATCATTGCATCGTGAATGTACCGGTCGATTGGCGTGACCGACCGGCAGGATTCTCGGATGTTTTCAAGTGTCGACTTCTGTACGCCGATGGCCCAACAGAATTCCTCAAAATCCATGGGACGCATGGTTTTTTCGATGACCGAGCCAACGGGGTAGGAGCGTACGCCCTTGAACTCAGTGCCGAGCATGGAACCGGAGAACACATAATCGAAACGGCCATCGGCCACCAGAAACTTGACCATGGTCATCACATCCGGTGCCTCTTGCACCTCGTCGATGAAAATCAACGTATCACCGGGAATGAGCGTTGAAGGTGAGAACAAGGTAAGGCGGCTGATGAACTCCTGCACGTCGTTCGCCGATGCGAGCGCTCGGGCCGCCTGCTTGTTCTCGTACAGGTTGATTTCAAGGTAATGGGCGTATTCGTGCTTGGCGAACTCGCGTACCGCGTAGCTCTTGCCGATCTGGCGAGCGCCGGTCAGCAGCAGTGCTTTGCCGGTACCGCTCCGCTTCCATTCCAGCAGATCGTCCGAGATTTTGCGCTCAAGCATGGCAGCTCCTTTCCGAATCCCTTATGAGGGTAGCATTTTCTGCCTTGTATGTGCAAAATGCCGCATTTCAAAATGGGGCTTTGGTGCAAAATGCCGCATTTTAAAGTAGGGTTTTGGTGCAAAATGCCGTGTAAATGGTGAATTGGACGTGCTTGTAAGGGGAGCTGGATGATCGTGCGGCTGGATGACCTTGTAACTAAATGATTGAACGATTGCGCGGCCGTCGTTTGCGTGGCCGCAAAGTTGTGTGGGCTGTTCGCGAATTATGCGCGGTCGGCCGTCATGTGCCTGCGCTTGGGGTGCTCGATAAGTAGCGCTCGCTTCTTGGCGTCCTCGGCGGTCGAAGCCGGTACGCCGTCGGAGGAGGCGTCGATGATGCGCTGCAGGTAGCCGTATAGGGTGTGCAGCTCGTCGTCATTCAGACAGTCCAGCATAGAGGGGCCTGATCAAAACCAGTTCACGAGGTCCTTTTTGCTTTAATCTCCGCTGAGAGCGCGTAGCGCCGGAGGATGATCGGATGCCGCGACGCCGAATCAAGATTCAGCCGCTCGCCGACCAGCCCGACCAGCAAGGAACCGGATTCGCGCATCGGCGGCATGCGCGCTGCTATTCGCGCTGAAACAGCATGGCATGGGTGCGCTGACACCGCGCCGGCGCAAAGGCCATCAGTGAAACTGGGGAATCGGATTGCAGGTGGCGGACGGTGCCCAAGACGAAAGATTCTCGTCCGGCGTTCAGCCGCCGTCGTTGGCCGTGATGATACTGGAGACCATGAAACTCAGGCGGCGGCAGCCAAGGGCGAAGTCGAGAAAGAGGTGACGGCGTGACACTTGAACAGAGGTCAGATAGCGCGGCGGCAGGCCACGAGGCATGTGACCAGCCGATCAGGAGCCTGGAAATCCTCAACCAATGCGTTCCGCTGTTCGAGACGCTGAAGGATCCGAACCGGCAGCAGTTGCTGGTGCAATTGGTGTGCCATGGGCCGCAGGCGGTGGGGGAGCTGGCCGAATCGTCGGCACTGTCCCGCACGGCCGTGTCCCATCACATCAAACTGCTGGAACAAGCCGGATTCATCGAAATCAGCAAAGACGCCACCCGCCGCATTTGCTCGGTGCGTGCGGATCGATGGCTGCCGCTGCTCGATGAACTGTCTTCCGCCCTGAAAGCCGACCTTGCGGCGGCGGAGCAGTGCCGAGCATGAGCGACGATCAACGGCCGCAGGCGATTGAGGTGCGCGGTGCGCGCGTGCATAACCTCAAGAACATCGACATCGACATTCCGCTGGGCGAACTGGTGGGCGTGGCCGGCGTCTCCGGTTCGGGCAAAAGCTCTCTGGCGCTCGGCGTGCTGTATGCGGAAGGTTCGCGGCGCTACTTGGAAGCGCTGTCCACGTACACGCGCCGTCGACTGACTCAAGCCAGCCGCGCCCAGGTGGACGAAGTGCTGCATGTGCCGGCCGCGCTGGCCCTGCACCAGCGGCCCGCTGTGCCCGGCATCCGTTCGACGTTCGGCACGATGACCGAATTGCTCAACAGCCTGCGACTCCTGTTTTCCCGCGTCGCCTCGCACGTGTGCCCGCATTGCGGGGCGCGCAATGAACCGACGCTGAACGTGGCGGCCGGCCTGCCCATCACCTGTGCTGGCTGCGGCAAGGAATTCCACGCGCCCGGCGCCGAATTGCTCGCCTTCAACTCGGCCGGCGCCTGCCCGACCTGCTCCGGCACCGGCATCGTGCGCGAAGTAAACCGCGCGGCCCTGGTCCCGGACGAGTCGAAAAGCATCGACGACGGCGCGGTGCTGCCATGGGGTTCGCTCATGTGGGACCTCATGAAACAGGTGTGCGGCGCGATGGGCGTGCGCACCAACGTGCCGTTCAACGAACTCACACCCGAAGAACGCGACATCGTATTCAACGGGCCGGCCGTCAAAAAGCATATTCTTTACAAGCCGAAGAAAGGCGACGATTTCGCCGAACTCGACTTCACCTACTTCAACGCCGTGTACACGGTGGAGAACGCGCTCGCCAAAGCCAAGGACGAGAAGGGCCTGAAGCGTGTGGTCCGGTTCCTCAAGGAAGGCCCATGCGCCGACTGCGGCGGCACACGACTGAGCGTCGCCGCCCGGGCCCCGCATGTGCGCGGGCTGAACTTGGCCGAAGCCGGCGCGATGACCTTGGACGCGGCGGCGGATTGGGTGCGCGGAGTGCCGGAATCCCTGCCCGCCGACATGCGGCCGATGGCCGCCAACATCTGCGAATCGTTCTTGGATGTGGCCCGACGGCTGCTCGATCTGGGCCTCGGCTATCTGGCGCTTGACCGCGCCGGCGCCACGCTTTCGACCGGCGAACGCCAGCGTGTGCAGCTCGCCCGGGCCGTGCGCAACCGCACCATCGGCGTGCTGTATGTGCTCGACGAGCCGTCCATTGGCCTGCATCCCTCGAACGTGGATGGGCTGCTCGGCGTGATGCATGACTTGGTGGCGGACGGCAATTCCGTGGTGGTCGTGGACCATGACGTGCGCGTGCTCAAGGCCGCCGACCATCTTATCGAAATGGGACCGGTTGCCGGCGCCGAAGGAGGGCATGTGATCGCGCAAGGGACGGTAGACGAAGTGGCGGCGAATCCAAGTAGTCGTATTGCGCCGTTCTTGGCCGATAATGTGAGCGCGCGCATCCGTGAGCGCGTGGCGGAACCGCAGGTGTTCGACCTTGGCCGCATCCGCATGACAACCAGCCAGTTGCATACGGTCAAGCCGCTGGACGTTGATATTCCGCGCGGCCGGCTCGTGGCGGTGACAGGCGTCTCCGGCTCCGGTAAAACCACGATGGTGCTCGAATCGCTGATTCCCGCGCTCAAAGCGCAGGCGGCGGGGGAGCGGTTGCCGGAACATGTGCGTGAACTTGAGGCCGAGGGCATCAGTCGCGCGAATCTCATCGACGCCACGCCGATTGGCGCAAACGTACGCTCCACCGTGGCCACCTATGCCGATATTCACGACGAACTGCGCCGCGCCTTCGCCCGATGCGATGCGGCCAAGACGGGCGGCTGGAAGGCCGGCGATTTCTCGTACAACACTGGACGGCTGCGTTGCCCCACGTGCGACGGCACCGGTTCGATCTCACTCGACGTGCAGTTCCTGCCGGACGTGACCATCGAATGCCCGGACTGCGGCGGATCCCGGTATGCGCCCGAAGCCGGCGCGATTCGGCGTGCCGTTAAGGGAGAATCGCACCTTTCGTTGAGCCTGCCGCAGCTGATGGCGATGAGCGTGGACCAGGCGCTGTCCGTGACCGGCGACCTCAAGAAGGTCCACGCACGTCTGACCACCTTGCATGATTTGGGTCTTGGGTATTTGACACTCGGCGAACCGACGCCGGCGCTTTCGGGCGGCGAAGCCCAGCGGTTGAAGCTCGCCAGCGAAATGGGCAAAGCCCAATCGGACGCGGTATTCGTGTTCGATGAGCCGACCATCGGTCTCCACCCGCTCGACGTGCGTGTGCTGCTGGGCGTGTTCGACCGGCTTGTGGCGAGCGGCGCAACAGTCGTGGTCATCGAACATGACCTTGACGTGATCGCCAATGCGGACTGGATCATCGACATGGGTCCGGGCGGCGGCGAAAGCGGCGGACACATCGTCGCCACCGGAACGCCGGAACAGGTCGCGGCCAATCCGAACAGCATCACCGGGCGGTATCTGCGCTGACTTGTATGGCGGTCACGCGCCTTTGCATAGGACCCTGCGCGAGTAGGATAGCCGTCCATGGTGCAGATTCATGGCATTAGACGCGCAAGCGCGGACGCGAAATATCGGCAGATGACCGGGCAGCCGGTCAAACCGCTGATCCTCAAACTATGCCTGCCGGCCGTCATTTCCAATCTGGTGACTACTGCATACAACCTGACTGATACCTTTTTCATCGGCCAGCTCGGCACCGCGCAGTCCGGTGCTATCGGCATCGCGTTCTCCATCATGACCGTGATGCAGGCGCTCGGCTTCTTCTTCGGCAACGGCGCGGGCAACTCGATGAGCCGCGAACTCGGCAAGCAGAACAATGATCGCGCCTCCCGACTACTGGCCGTGGGCTTTGCGGGCGCGGTGATCTCCGGTCTGGTGATTGCCACAATCGGACTGCTGACCCTGCGGCCACTTGTCGTCATGCTGGGCTCGACCTCGACGATTGCCCCATACGCCGTGCAATATCTGACGCCGTTGCTGGTCGCCGCACCCTGCGTGTGCGGTTCGTTCGCACTCAACGGATTGTTGAGATACCAAGGTCAATCGGCGTTCGGCATGATTGGTCTGGTGTCCGGCGCGCTGTTGAATTTCCTGCTTGCGCCATTGTTCATTTTCGTGGCCGGTCTGGGGATTTTCGGTGCCGGCCTCGCCACCGCCATCTGCCAGACGGTGAGCTTCACGATTCTGACCACGATGAGCCGCAAATTCGGCGTGATGAAACTGTCCCTGCGCAATTGCAAACCGGATATGCTGCTCATGCGCGAAGTGGCTGGCGGCGGCCTGCCTTCGCTGATCCGCCAAGGCGCCGGCTCGATTTCCGTGACTTGCGTGAACATTGCCGCCAATCCATTCGGCGACGCGGCCATCGCCGGCATGGCCATCGTGATGCGCATCATGTTGGGCGCCAATTCGGTGATCGTGGGCCTCGGCCAAGGTTTCCAGCCGGTGTGCGGATACAACTACGGGGCCGGCCTGTTCGCGCGAGTCAAAGAGGGATATTGGTTCTGCGTGCGGCTCGCCACCTGCGTGCTCGTGGCGTTGGCAGCGCTGCTGTGGATTTTCGCGCCGCAACTGGTCGAGATCTTTCGTTCCGACCCGGCCGTGGTGGCGGTGGGCGTGGCTGCGCTACATATTCAATGCTGCACGGTGATTCTCAACGGCTTTAACATGATGGGCAATATGATGACCCAGACCATGGGCCGCACCGGCATCGCCTCGTTCCTGGCCTTGTGCAGGCAAGGCCTGTTCCTGGCGCCAATCGTGCTGATTTTGCCGATGATGTTCGGCGTGCTCGGCGTGGAAATGGCCCAATCGGTGTCCGACGTGCTGACGTTCGTGGTCACCATCCCGTTCATGCGGCGAATCCTGCATGAATTGCGGTGAATGGTAGATGGCAACTATGAATAATCGAAGTGCAAAGCGGGTGCCGGGCGTTCCTTCTCCCGCGTATATCGAATCGCTGTACCGCACCATGGCTGCCGCCCTTGGCCCGACCGGATGGTGGCCGGCTGAAACCACATTCGAGATTATGGTGGGCGCGGTGCTGACGCAGAATACGGCGTGGGGCAATGTGAATCGTTCGCTTGCGGCGTTGAACGCGGAGGGTGTGCTCGAACCCCATAAGCTGGCGATTATGGGGCCAGCGCATCTGCAGGAACTTATTCGCCCGTCCGGCTTTTATGTCAACAAATCCAAGACGGTACAGTCACTGAGCCGATGGTATGTGGAGCGTTGCGGAGCCTCACCTGAGGGCGCGGCAGATATTCCCGACGCCGAATTGCGGACCGAATTGCTCGGATTATTTGGTATCGGGGGCGAAACGGCCGACGACCTGATGCTATATGTGTTTTCGCGCCGCACATTCGTGGCCGATACTTATGCTCGCCGACTATTCGCCTTCCTCGGATTTGATGTGCCAGCCGGCTATCTGGCATTCCACAAGGCCTATTCGCCCGTGGTGCTGGATACGAGCCTCAGTGTCAAGGATTTGCAGGAATTCCATGGGCTCATTGACGAGTTCGGCAAGGCCTACCGCGACGACGCGGCCAAAAGCGAGTCCTTTTTGGGTGGATGGAGGGCTTGACTGCACGGCGAATCGTTCTCAATAAGAAAAGTGTGAGGCCCGCACGGTGCCAATCGCACATCTGAATCCTTGACTGGCTGCGCTCGATGCTGGGTGTCGAAAACGAGTCTGTGACAGAATAGTTCGACCGACGCAATCGCCAAAACGCCGAACAGGAGCCAATGATGACCGAAGACAAGCCGATCGCCAAGCCGATTATCGATGATGCGACGCGCGAGAAAATGGCGCTTATGTTCTCTGGCGAGGTCTACCTGCCGGATGATGTGGACGGCTTTTTTGATCTGCAGGCCGCCCAGCGTGATCTCCAGCTCGAACTCAACGCCACGCCGCTGACCAACCCGAAGCGCCGTACCGAACTCATGCAGGCGTTCTTCGGCGCGGCGGGGGAGGGTCTGTACCTCGAATGCCCGGTGTATGCGAACTGGGGCTGCAATACTTATTGGGGCGAGCGCTGTTACGCCAACTTCAACCTGACGCTGGTGGACGATGGTGAGATCTTCATCGGATCCCACACCATGATCGGCCCCAACGTCACGCTTGTAGCCACCGGCCATCCCGTGCGTCCGGACCTGCGCTATCAGGGTGCCCAGTATTCGTTGCCCGTCCACATCGGCGAGAACGTCTGGATCGGCGCGAATGTCACCGTGCTGCCCGGGGTCACCATCGGGGACAACGCGGTCATTGGCGCCAACTCGCTGGTCACCAAGGACATCCCCGCCAACACGGTCGCCTATGGCAGCCCGTGCAAGGTAATTCGCGAAATCAACGAACGCGACGACGTCTACTACTGGCGCGACCGCCAATTCAGTGAGCGTTTTAAGCTCAAAGAGCAGTAGCGCGAAAGCTCACTCCCACACGTCGAGCTTGCGATTTTTGTAGAAATACTCGCGGTCCTTGTCGCCGATTTCACGCACGACCTCGCAGGGCGCGCCGTAGGTGACGGAGTTGGCGGGGATGGAATGTGTCACGACCGAACCGGCGCCAATCACGCAATTGTCGCCGATGGTCACTCCCGGCAGAATCGACACGTTCGCGCCGACCCACACGTTGCGCCCGCTGATCACCGGAATGCAATACGTGTAATGGTGCTCGCGCAGCACCGGCAACACGGGGTGGCCGGCGGCGCATTAGCACGGGGAACGGTTGAACGAGAAGTGGATTGGCATGTGATGGTATCGAACATACTGATGCGTGTGCCGCCGAGCCTGTCCAGATGGCTGCCTATATGAACCAGTGACAGAAAAGCACGGGAACGCGAGCGAGAGGAGTGTGCATGGGGCAGTTCGGCGTCATGATTGGCCAGTTAGTCGGATTTCTGATCATGCTGATGGTCGGGTATGGATGTGTGAGGCTTCGATTCTACGGTCAGACGGCGTTGGACGGCATGTGCTCGTTGCTGCTCAACGTGCTCATCCCCGTGCTTGTGTTTTCGAACGCCGTCGATGGTGCGGACCGCGCGCAGCTTGCCTCTAACTGGGGCGTGATGCTGCTGACCGCCGTGATGTACGCGCTGCTCATCCTGGTGTTCTGGCTGGTCGCCGAACTGTTGCGGCTCAAAGGTTCGCGTAGCCATGTATTTCAGGCGTCGCTTATTTTCGGCAACGCCGGATTCATCGGCATTCCGTTGATTATGGCACTTTGGCCGCAGAACGGCGCGATTTACGTGGCGCTGATGTCGATCATCGACCAGACGCTGCTCTGGACGTACGGCGTATGGCTGTGCGAGCCGGTCGACGAAACGACTGGCGGCAACGCAATTGGCGCGCGAGGTGCGGTCGTGAACGGTTCGGTGAACGGCGCCGGTTCGGTGGGCAATGCTGGTTCGGCGAGCAATGCCGCAAACGGTGGTTCTCCGGCCGTCGTCCGCCCCTCGCCAGGCACCCGCGTCCTCGGCCTGCTTAAACGATTCGTCAATCCCGCCTTCGTCGGCGTGATGCTCGCCCTGATTCTGATTCTGCTCGGCGTCAAGGTGCCGGACATCATCCTGAAGCCGCTGCACACCATCGGCAATATGGCCACGCCGATGTCGCTAATCTACTTGGGCGGCCTGTTCGCGCTGACCAAGTGGTGGGGTGTCCTCAAACGCTACGAACTCTATGCTGGCCTAGTCGCCAAGATGATCGCATTCCCGCTCGCCTTCTACGCGCTACTGACCGCGCTGACCGGCGCATTGCCGCAACTGCCGATCACCCATGACATGGTGCTGATGATTACGGTCATCGCCGGACTGCCGACCATGACCACCATTGCCATGTTCACCGGTCGCAAGAACAACATGCCCGAGTATGCGGTCGGCTTCGTGCTCGTAAGCACGCTGTTCTCGCTGGCCTCCCTGACGATTGTGTCGGCAGTTGTGTTCTGAATTGTCCCCTTCGACGAAAAGAATGCCGGGGGCCTCCGGCGCTTGGGATCTCATTCATAAATAAATGCTGGCTATTCTTTTTACCACGAATCAGAACCATTTTCTGTTGTTCTGGCCGAAAGATAATCTCAAGGGTTTCGGTCGTCACGAAGACAGCATTATCAACGGTCGCGGCGAGAATCCGGCCGTCATCAAGCGCGACTACGAACTCATGAAATGGGTCAACGCGAACTCCTTCCGTACCTCGCACTACCCGTATAGCGAAGAGAACCTCAGGATGGCTGACCGCGAGGGCTTCCTGGTCATCGATGAATGTGCGGCCGTGGGCTTTATGTCCAGCCTAAAGAACCTCGTGAAACGAATTTCACGAGGTTCTTTCTAGTTACGCTGAATGACTCCCATTAGACTCCCACAAGAGAAGAGCAATGGCGGAACTCCAACGTTGCTAAGCTCTCAAACTCAGATGTGGAAGTAGAGCTCGTACTCGAGCGGGGTCGGAGACAGGCGAGCCTGGTCGATCTCGTCGCGCTTGAGGCCAATCCAGGTCTCGATCAGGTCGTCGGTGAACACGTCGCCGGCGGTGAGGAAGTCGTGGTCCTCTTCCAGGGCGTCCATAGCCTCAGCCAGGGAGCTCGGCACCTGCTTGATGCCGGCGTGCTCTTCCGGCGGCAGCTCGTAGAGGTCCTTGTCGACCGGCTCCGGAGGCTCGATGTGGTTCAGGATGCCGTCCAGGCCAGCCATCAGCTGAGCGGAGAAGGCCAGGAACGGGTTGCAGGACGGATCCGGAGCGCGGAACTCGATGCGCTTGGCAGCCGGGGAGGTGCCGGCCAGCGGAATACGGATGGCGGCAGAACGGTTACGAGCGGAGTACACCAGGTTGACCGGAGCCTCGAAGCCCGGAACCAGACGGTGGTAGGAGTTCAGGGACGGGTTGGTGAAGGCCAGCACGGAGGAGGAGTGCTTGATCAGACCGCCGATGTACCAGCGAGCCAGATCGGACAGGCCAGCGTAGCCCTTCTCGTCGTAGAACAGCGGCTTGCCGTCCTTCCACAGGGACTGGTGGCAGTGCATACCAGTGCCGTTGTCGCCAGCGATCGGCTTCGGCATGAAGGTCGCAGCCTTGCCGGCCAGAGCGGCGGTCTCGTGGACGACGTACTTGTACTTCATCAGGTCATCGCCTGCGTGCTGCAGGGTGTTGAAGCGGTAGTTGATCTCCTGCTGACCAGCGCCGGCCACCTCGTGGTGGGAACGCTCGAGAATCAGGCCGACCTTCTGCAGGTTGGCGACCATATCGTCGCGCAGGTCCTGAGTGTGGTCAATCGGCGGAACCGGGAAGTAGCCCTTCTTGACGCGGTTCTTGAAACCGATGTTCGGGGTGCCGTCTTCCTCAACGTCAACACCGGAGTTCCACGGAGCTTCGATGGAGTCGACCTCGTAGAAGGAGCGGTTCATGCCGTTCTCGAAGCGGACCTTGTCGAAGATGAAGAACTCGGCCTCAGGAGCGAAGGAGGCGGTGTCGGCGATACCGGTGGACTTCAGGTAGGCCTCGGCCTTGCCGGCAACCTGGCGCGGGTCGCGGGAGTACGGCTCGTCGGTCAGCGGGTCGACGATGGAGAAGGCCACGTCAAGGGTCTTGTGCTTGCGGAACGGGTCAACGAAAGCGGTCTCAACGTCCGGGACCAGCTTCATGTCGGACTCGTTGATGGCCTGGAAGCCCTGAACGGAGGAACCATCGAACGGCATGCCGTCGGTGAAAGCGTCCTTCAGGAATTCGCTAGCCGGCACGGTGAAGTGCTGCTGAACGCCGATAAGATCGGTGAAACGGACGGAGACATACTCGATGCCTTCCTTGTTGATAAGGGCCTCGGCGTCTTCCTTGGACTTGAGTTCGGTCACGGGACCGCTCCTTTCGTATGAAATATAACGGTATCCATCGTAAAATCGTGCGTTTCGCCGGCTCGAAACTTGGGTTACGAGAATGTTTCGTGACTGTGGCCGACAATCGCGCAGGCGCGTTATTTCAACGAAACATCATTACAGAATGGAAACGGAGGCTATCGGGGGAGTGGGTAGAGGTGTCCGCAACGTGGACAGTGGATATTGACAGGTGACGTAGGTGGATGTATGTGGACGCGATTATGAGACATATGACGAAGCCCCGGAACCGATTGAACGGATTCCGGGGCTTCTGTGCGATTTGGTGGTGTGCTGCCGATCAGCGACCGCGCATCGCGCGGCGGGAGATCTTCTGCGGGTGGTTCGGGTCCATGCCCTTGGGGATGGCATAACCCTTCTTGGCCTGCAGCGTGCGCAGACGATCGTTCAGCGTTTCCATCTCGGCCTTGGTCAGCAGGAAGCGACGACGCGGATGAATCTTGGCGATCAGTGCGTTCTTGTGGTTCGTGGGCTCATAGCTCTTGGACTTGGTCACCGTGCTACGCAGCTTGTCCAGTGGCACCTGCTTGGGGCCGTGGCCCACGGAGATGCGGTACACCGGAATGGAGGAGCCGGCGGTGACGCCCTTGATATCGTGTTCCTGACGATCCATCGCCTTCATGATGCGACCGTATTCGCCTTCGCCGATCAGGTAGATGCCGTTCATCGAAGTGCCGCGCCAGATGGCATCCTTGGTCTTCGGGTCGATCCACACCGGTTCCTGCGGGAAGTTAAAGCCGGCTTTCTGCATGTTGCTCAGCACGCCGATGGCGGCACCAGGCTTGCCGTCAATCTGCTTGTAGCCGACTGCATCCGCGCGGCGGGTGAGCATCATGGTGGCCAGCAGAATGCCGAGCATGATGGCGGTGATCATGGTGAAGATCCAGGTCAGCCAGGTCCACTTGGCAATCAGACCGATGATGATCATCACGACTACAGGCAGCAGGAAAGCACCGGCCTCAAGCCACGGCAGGGCCTTGTCTTCCTTAGCCGTGTACTTGTAGATCTGGATGATCTGCTTGATTGTGCTCTGCTTCTTCGGCTTCGCGTCCTTTTCCACCATCACTTCTTCCTTTGTTGGGACGAAACACACTAAACAACATCTTATCAGGTGCGCTGGTCCGAACTTGCTTGTGCTGGTTGGTCTCAGCGTGTGTGTAACGGCCGTCCGTCGGCCTTGAGCAGCGCCTCGCCGAGCGTTTCACTGAACGTGGGATGCGGGTGAACGAGGCGGGCTGCGTCGGCGAGCGGCACACGGTTGCCGACCAGCTGTTCGGCTTCGGCGATGATGTCGGAGGCCATCTGGGAGACCATGTGCACGCCGAGCACGCGCGGGGTGTCCGGGTTGGTCGCGTCGCAGCCGGAGACGATGGTCAGTGAACCGGCCGTGCCGCTCATCAGCATGCGCGCGTTCGCCAGCATCGGATAGTTGGTCTCCTTGATTTCAATGAGATCCTCTCTCGCCTGCGCCTGTTCGACGGTGAGCCCGACCGACGCCGCTTCGGGGAAGGAGAACACGATTTGCGGCACGGTGGCTTCGTCCACCGGCTTGGGATTGAGTCCGGCGATGGTCTCCGCGATGACGATGCCTTGCTCAAAAGCACGATGCGCCAGCGCGTGACCGGCCGTCACATCGCCCACCGCCCATACGCCCGGTTTGTCGGTGCGGCCGTACGCATCCGTGGCGACATGTCCGTGGTCGTCAATCGTCACGCCCCATGCTGGGTCGGTGATCGGGTCACGCCCGATGGCGACAAGGGCGATTTCGCCCCAGACGCTTTGTTCGCCGTCCTGGCCTTCGCACGTGTAGTGCACGGTGGCACCAAGGTTCGCGCCGGTGTCCACATGGGTGACGCTGGCGCGGGTGATGATGTTCACGCCATGACGTTTGAGCTCACGGGTCAGCGTGGTGCCGACTCTCCGGTCCCAGGCTGAGAGCACACGGTCCTTGCGAATCAGCAAGGTCACCTTCGAACCGGCGGCGTTCCACATCGAGGCGAATTCAAGGGCGATGGCCCCGGCGCCGATAATCACCGCCGACGAGGGAAATTCGTTGACTTCCAGCGCCTGTGTGGAGTCGATGAGGGCGCCGGCGAACGGGTTGCCGGGCAATGGGCGTGGCTTGGCACCGGTGGCGATGACGATGTTCGTGGCCGTGAGGTCCATCGTGGGGCCGCTGGGCTCGGGGACATCGGCCTTGTGATAGGTGAGGATGTCGCTTTGGTCGGGGGAAGGGACGAGGTGGACGATGTGGTTGGAAGTTGCTGGAGCGGTCTCATCCGCATGGAACGCGGCATTGGCTCGGAACACGGTGATGCCGCGATGGGCAAGCAGTCCGGCCAGTCCTCCCACCATCGTCTTGACCACGCGCAGGCGATAGTCGCGCAGCGTGCCGAAGTCGATGCCATTCACCGAGGCGTTGACGCCGAGCTCGGCCGCACGGTGCACGGTGTCGATGGTGTGGGTGGCGGTGATGAGCGCCTTGGAGGGGATGCAGCCACGGTTGAGACATGTGCCGCCTACGGTGGCGTCACGCTCGACGAGTGC
The DNA here is from genome assembly GCF_040916945.1 of Bifidobacterium sp. RTP21102st3_E2_RTP21102_210122. Taxonomy (NCBI): domain Bacteria; kingdom Bacillati; phylum Actinomycetota; class Actinomycetes; order Bifidobacteriales; family Bifidobacteriaceae; genus Bifidobacterium; species Bifidobacterium sp. RTP21102st3_E2_RTP21102_210122. Next base: position 316,064 of record NZ_JBCPAN010000002.1, read on the forward strand.
CACTTTCATGCCGAGTTCGGCGGCGCGCAAGGCCGTGGAATAGCCGCCGGGGCCGGCCCCGATGATGACCAGATCAAACTGTTCGCTCATGATTGCCTCCTTGATACATATAAGTATGGCTCCCACGCTAGGGAGCCATATGCGGCTATCGCCGCCACTTCGCCTAAAAACAGTCCACTGGACTGTTTTCTTTACGGCTCAGCCCCTCAACGAGGGGAGCCAGAGTATATATGGACAATCAGTCCGCCGGCCAGTGACCGCGCTTCGGGTAACGCGGCTTGGGAAGCCTCCAACGACGCATCTGAATCGAACGGCTCCAAGCGTAGGAGAAGGAGCGGGAGCCCTTGGACACGGACCGTTCGCCGTACTTGGCGATGAGCTTGGCCTTGAGCTTGCGCCACATCAGCCATACGTCGATGATCACGGCAATCAGGTAACCGTACATAAGCGCCATCATGATGATGGAAGCCCACTGGTTCTGCATCAAAGAAGTGACGAACATGGAAACGATCAGAATCGCGAAGGCCACCGGGATGAACCATTCGCCAAGGTTGAAACGGGCATCCACATAATCACGGATGTAGATACGCCAAGGCAGGCGTTCCGCCTTGGGCATGTGGTTGATATCGCCATTCTGCATCGCCTCGTACTCGGCGTTCTCCTTCTCACGCAGACGGGCTTTGGCGGCCTTGGCGCTGGCCCTGCGGTCCACCGGAACCAGCGGACGGATACCGGCGGCCTGAGCCTGCTTCATCTTCGGGGTAGGACGGCCTTTTTTCTCAGAAGGATTGGCGGCCTTCTTCGGGGCCTGCTCAACAGGAGCCTGGACCTCTTCTTTTTTCTTAAACGGATTCCATGTCATGCTTTGAGGTTACGGTGACGTTCAGACACTTGTACACTGGCGCAGCCATTGCAATGACGCCGCTCACACATATATATAAAGGAGGACCATCATGACAACGCTCACCGCTGACGAGATTCGTTCGCGCGTCGAAACCGATTGGAACCGCATCGTCAAGGTGCTGGCCGAAAAGGTCGCGCTGCAGTCGATCTCCGCCAAGGGCATCACCGCCGAACATATGAAGCGCTCCGCTGAATTCGTGGCAGACGAACTGCGCCTCGTGGGTGTGGATACCAAGGTGGTTCAGGCTTCCAATGCCGACGGCACTCCGGGCGCATGGGAGGTCATCGGCTCGCATATCGTTTCTCCGGACGCCCCCACCGTGCTGCTCTATGCCCATCACGACGTGCAGCCTGTTCCGGACCCGGCCGAGTGGAACACCGACCCGTTCGTGGCCACCGAAATCGACGGCCGCCTCTACGGCCGTGGCTCCGCCGATGACGGCGGCGGCATCGCCATCCACTCCGGTGCACTGAAGGCCCTGGGCGACGACCTCAACGTCAATATCAAAGTGTTCATCGAAGGCGAAGAGGAGATGGGCTCGCCAAGCTTCATTCCCTTCATCGAGGCTCACCGCGACGAATTCGCCGCTGACGTGATTATCGTGGCCGATTCCGGCAACTGGTCGGCGGACATTCCTTCTTTGACCACCTCGCTGCGCGGCAACACCTGTGTGGACGTGACCGTGCAGGGCCTTGAGCATCCGGTGCACTCCGGCCAGTACGGCGGCCCGATTCTCGACTCCAATACGTTGGCCGCCATGCTCATCGCTTCCATGTATGACGAGAACGGCGATCTGGCCGTACCCGGCGTGACCGCGGAAGAGCCGATCGGCGGTTTGCAGCACGACCTTGACGAAACCACCGTGCGCGAGGATTCTGGCGTGGTGGCCGGTTACGAGTTCGCCGGCACCGGCTCGCTGGCCTCACGCCTGTGGACTAAGCCGTCCGTGACCGTGATCGGCTTCGACGCCCACCCGGTCGAGGGATCCTTCAACGTGATCGCCCCGGAGACCCGCTTCCGTCTGTCGCTGCGCACCGCGCCCACCCAGCACCCTGAAGAAGCGCAGGAAGCACTGGCTGCATTCCTCGAATCCCACGCGCCGTTCGGTGCCAAGGTCACTGTCGAACGCGGCGAAAACGGCATGGGCTGGGCCATGGATCCGACCGCCGTGGCCACCAAGGACGCGCTGGAAGCCATGACCGAGGCCTTCGGCGTTGAGCCCATCAACAAGGGCGAAGGCGGCTCCATTCCGTTCATCCCCGAACTGCAGCGCATTTTCCCCAACGCTCAGGTGCTGGTCACCGGTCCCGAAGACCCGAAGGCCAACGCCCACAGCCCCAATGAGTCCATCTCCCTGCCCGGCCTCAAGAACAACGTGATCACCGAGGCTTTGCTGCTGGACAAGCTCGGCAAGTAGCCGAACCGCATCGGTAATGGTAGTGAGCCGCCGTCAGGTAGGTCACAGATGTGGCTATTGCCTTTGACGGCGGCTTGCTTTATAGTCGGGAGTTGACACGGGAGCTGCCGTTGGGCGGCTGAGAGGAGACTCATAGTCTCGACCGATGGAACGTGACCGGATAATGCCGGCGCACGGAAATGTCGCTCTTACCCACCCGTGCCTGAACCAACCCGCGCGTGGCCACGAACATATGCATCATGTGCGTACATATATCCACGTATGTTCGGCCTGCGTGCGAGCAGAAGAAAGGCACATTCATGACTGAAGCTGTGGCCAAAGCCAATTACAAGTGGCGCGTCGTCGATATCGTCGTCGCCGCAATCATCGCCGTCGCATCCGGCGTCATTTTCTGGGGCTGGGACATTGTCTGCTCCGCCCCGCTGGCCCTGTTTGAAGGCGTGACCCCCGGTTTCGAGGGTCTGCTCAACGGATTCTGGCTGTTCGCTGGCCCGCTCGCTGCAATCATTGTGCGCAAGCCCGGTGCCGCACTGTTTGCCGAAACCCTCGCCGCCTTCCTTGAGCTTACGCTGGGCAACCAGTGGGGCGTCGGCGGCTCGCTGATCGTCGGCATCATCCAGGGTCTGGGTGCCGAAATTGCCTTCGCCGTCTTCGCTTGGAAGAAGTGGAACATCGGCACCACCATCCTGTCCGGTGCGCTCGCCGGCGTGGGCTGCTGGGCCTACTACTGGGCCACCAACCCGGGCTGGAACGGCCTGCGCGTCACTTGGTATCTGGTGGGCTCCATCATCTCCGGCGTCGTGATCGCCGGCGTGGTGGTCTGGTACTTGTCTCGTGCGCTCGCCGTCACCGGTGCTCTGGAGCGTTTTGAATCCGGCCGCAGCAAGGCGCGCGTCTGATGCAGATTAATCCGGCTGCGGTAGAGGCCAGCGGCTGGGGATGGCGGCACGCCACGCGTAAGGACTTCGCGTTGCGTGCCGTCGATTTCACCATCCGGCCAGGTGAACGTGTGTTGCTGCTCGGTGCTTCGGGCGCGGGCAAAAGCACGATGATGGCCGGTCTCGCAGGCGTACTTGGCGGCGATGAGGAAGGCGAGCAGGAGGGCTCGCTCACCATCGATGGCGTCGATGCGCGCGAGGCGCGAGGTCGCGTGGGACTGGTGCTTCAGGACCCGGACTCGCAGATCATTCTTGAACGACTGGGCGATGACGCGGCCTTCGGCTGCGAAAACCTCAACGTGCCGCGCGAGGAGATTTGGCAGCGAGTGCGCGAATCATTGGATATGGTGGGACTCGGCGGACTCGAACTGGATCGGTCCACCCGCCATCTGTCCGGCGGTCAGCGTCAACGTCTCGCGTTGGCCGGCGTGCTGGCTATGAAGCCCGGTCTGCTGTTGTTGGACGAACCGACCGCCAACCTCGATCCCGAAGGCGTGGTCGAAGTGCATGACGCGGTCAAAAAGGTCATCGAGGCCACCGGACAGACCATGGTTGTGGTCGAACATCATATCGATGTATGGCTCGATCTGGTCGATCGCGTGATTGTGCTCGGCCGACCCGATGCAAGTTCGCCCACGGGTGCGGTCATTGCCGACGGCAAGCCGGACGAGGTGTTCGCCGAGATGGGCGACGTGTTGGCCGCCGGTGGCGCGTGGGTGCCGGGCCGTGCGATTCCCGATTACTCACCGAAGCAGGAGTCTGCGCACGATGCGCCGGTGCTCAGCACCGAGAACTTAAGCTTTGGCCGTGGGGCCGCTCTTGGCGTTGGTATCAATCTGGATTTTTATCCCGGCGAAGTAACGGCTCTGATGGGTCCGAACGGCGCGGGCAAATCGACCTTGGCCTTGACCTTGGCCGGGCTACTCAAACCTATCGCCGGCAAGGTGCTCATCGCCGACAACCTCAAGCCCGCGCATGCCGGGCGTGAGCCGATCGACTGGAAAAGCAAGGAACTGCTGGGCCGTATCGGCATGGTGTTCCAGGAGCCCGAACACCAGTTCGCTGCCAACTTTGTGCGTGACGAGGTATCCATCGGCCCCAAGTCGATGGGGCAGAGCCAAGACGAGGCTTATCAGACCGCCGACCGCATGCTTGAGCAGATGAATCTCACGCGCTTCGCCAAAGCCAACCCGTACACCTTGTCTGGCGGGGAGAAGCGGCGACTGTCCGTGGCCTCCATGCTGGCCGCCGCACCCAAAGTGTTGGTGATGGACGAGCCGACATTCGGACAGGATTTCAGTACGTGGAATGAAATGGTCAAGCTGATCGCCGCCATCCGCGACCAAGGCTCGTGCGTGATCATGGTGACGCACGATGAGGCGCTGGTGGATGCGCTGGGCGCACGACGTGTGATGTTCGAGGAGGCGAAGGCATGAGTGACGTGGTAACCGTCAGCCCGCAGGAAACGCGCGTGGAGCCGGTCAAAGCCTCATCGCCCTCATGGTTCATCGCGCGCATCAACGCGGTCAGTCGCATCATCGGTGCGCTGTTGCTGTGCATTCCGATGTTCATCAGTCTGGATGCGGTATCCGCATCCACGGCGCTCGGCATCGAATTCGTGCTGCTGTGGATTGGTGGCGTGGCTCCGTGGACCGTATGCCGTAAGACCTGGCCGGTATGGATCGCCGCCGCCGGCAGTTTTATCTCCGTGTTCCTCTACGGCCGCACCTCGGGCGAGATCCTGTGGCAGGGTGGCTGGATTGTGATCAGCGAGGGATCCATCAATCTGGCCATCGCCACGGCTATCAGGGTGGCGGCCATTGCCGTACCCGGCGTGATTCTGGCCTTGGGCCTCGATCCCACTGATTTGGCGGACGGTCTGGTTGAGATTCTGCACTTCTCACCGCGATTCGTATACGGCGGATTGGCCGGATTGCGCATGTTTACGCTGCTGCAGGAAGATTGGCGCGCACTCGGCTTGTCCCAGCGTTCGCGCGGCCTTGGTGACGGTAACGCCATCGCCCGTGCCCTCTCCCAAGCGTTCGGACTGCTGGTGCTCTCCATCCGGCGTGCCACCAAACTTGCCACCGCCATGGAAGCGCGCGGCTTCGGCTCCGGCGCCCCACGTTCCCAAGCCCGCATCTCGCGTCTGAAGCCTATCGACTGGATCTTCTACGTCATCTGTCTGGCCGTCCCGCTGGCCTCCATAGGCGTAGCCGTCGGCACCGGGAATTGGCACTTCGCCTTTCAGGGTGTCTGAAAGGCGGCAGACTGGCACAGTGCCTTTCAGGGTGTCTGAACGCCTTATGATGCCCCCGCTGGCGGGGGCTGTCGGCGTAGCCGACTGGGGTGGTTCCAGCCTCGACCACCCTCAGTCTCGCGACTGACGTAATGACCCGGCAGTAGGGTAGTGGCTATGCCCATCAACGCCCAGATTCTTGATAATCCGAAATCCGACCGCGTGCGCCGCATCGCCGATCTGACCCGCGCCAAAGGCCGCGAACGTTCGGGCCGTTTTCTTATCGAAGGCCCGCAATCCGTGCGCGAGGCCGTCACTTGGCGGCCGGACGTGGTGCAGGACCTGTATGTAGAGGTTTCGCAGGCGCTGGAACATCCGCGTATCATCTCCTCCACGTTGGAGAAGATCGTCGAAACCTCGCAGGATGCCACGATTTATGTGCACTACTGCACCGGCGACGTGATGCGCCGCATCAGTCCGGACGCCCAAGGCATCGCGGCCGTCGGCAATGCCGAGTCCATGCACGCCGGAGCCGATGACGTCGAACTTGGCAAGAACGGTCGGGCCCCGCAGATTGCCGCCTTCTGGCAGGTGCGCGACCCGGGCAACGCCGGCACCGTGATCCGTGCGGCCGATGCGGCCGGCTGCGACGCCGTAATCTTCGTGGACGACTGCGTGGACGTGCTGAACCCCAAGGTCATCCGCTCCACCGCAGGCTCCCTGTTCCATCTGCCGGTACTCGCCATGAGCACCGACGAATTCTTCACCTGGACAGGCGACCATAATATGGACGTCTGGGCCGCCGACGTATACGGCACCGAAGAACGCAAGCCGGAAAGCCTGCCCGCAGTACTGGCGGACAAGGCGGCGGTCGAGGCTCCGAAAGCCGTGCTGTTCGGCAATGAGGCGCGTGGCTTGGAACCGGACATCCTCACGCGCTGCGGCCGCATCGTCTCCATCCCGCTTTATGGCAAGGCCGAATCGCTGAACCTCGGCACCTCGGCCGCGGTGATGCTGATGTCGCTGTCTATGTCGGGTCATGTTGAAAGAATGTGAAACCGGTAAAAACGCTGTGAAACGCTGAGAAAACATCAGACGAAAGGGTTCTCGTGGCAGAACAAATGGTGTTCGACGCCGACCAGGTGACCGCTGAGGTTGCCGAGGGCATCGAGAAAATCCAGAACGCCTCCAACCTGGAGGAGCTCAAGGCCATCAAGACAACGTACGCAGGTGCCGATTCGGCGATGACCAAGGCCAGCAAGGCCATTGGCTCCCTGCCCGCCGACCAGAAGAAGGAAGCCGGCAAGCTCATGGGCAAGCTGCGCGCCGACTTCGGCCGCGCCTATGGTCCCAAGGAGGTCGAGCTCAAGGAAGCCGCCGAGAAGGCCGCGCTTGCCGCCGAAACCGTGGATATGACGCTGCCGGTGAGCCGTAAGCCTCTGGGCGCCCGTCACCCGCTGCCTAAGCTGATGGAGGACGTCGAGGACTTCTTCATCTCCATGGGCTGGCAGATCTCCTCCGGCCCGGAAATCGAAGCCGAATGGTACAACTTCGACTCCCTGAATTTCGGCCCGGACCATCCGGCCCGCCAGATGCAGGACACCTTCTACGTCAAGGGCAATCAAGCCAAGGACGCCGCCGGTTTCGTCGGCTCCAACATGGTGGTGCGTACGCAGACCTCCTCCGATCAGGTCCGTGCCCTCCTGACCCGTGGAGTGCCGCTGTACATCGCGTCCCCGGGCCGCGTGTTCCGCACCGATGAGCTGGACGCCACCCATACTCCGGTGTTCCACCAGTGCGAAGCCCTCGCCGTCGACAAGCACCTGACCATGGCCGACCTGAAGGGCGTGCTGGACAAGCTCGCCGTCGCCATGTTCGGCCCTGAAGCCAAGACGCGCCTGCGCCCGAGCTACTTCCCGTTCACTGAGCCGAGCGCCGAACTCGACCTGTGGTTCCCCGACAAGAAGGGCGGCCCCGGCTGGCTCGAGTGGGGCGGCTGCGGCATGGTGAACCCGAACGTGCTGAAGTCCGCCGGCATCGACCCGGACGTCTACACCGGTTTCGCCTTCGGCGTCGGCATGGAGCGCACGCTCCTGCTGCGCAGCGACATCAACGACATGCACGACCTGGTCGAAGGTGACGTGCGTTTCGCCGAACAGTTTGTGATGGGGGAGTGATTCAGCCATGCCTATGATCGATATCGATTGGCTCAAGGACCATGTCGAGGTTCCCGAAGGCCTGACCTACGAACAGCTCGCCAAGGACCTTGTCAAGGTGGGTCTTGAGGAAGAGGAGATTCACTCCTCTCAGGTGACCGGCCCGATTGTGGTCGGCTACGTGGTCGACGCCACCCCCGAACCGCAGAAGAACGGCAAGACCATCAACTGGTGCCACGTGGACTGCGGCGACGAATGGAACGAGACCGACGAAGACGGCAACAAGGTGCCGCGCGGCATCATCTGCGGCGCGCCCAACATGAAGGCCGGCGAAAAGGTCGTCGTCACCCTGCCCGGTGCCGTGCTGCCCGGCGACTTCAAGATCGAACCGCGCAAGACCTACGGCCACATCTCCAACGGCATGTGTGCCTCCGAACGTGAGCTGGGTCTGGGCGACAACCACAATGGCATCATCCTGCTGCGTCAGTATGGCTTCTCCGAGGCTGAATACGAGGCTCTGAAGCCTGGTCAGGACGCCATGCACCTGCTGCACCTCGACCAGCCTCTGCTTGAGATCAACATCACCCCGGACCGTGGCTACACGCTGTCCTACCGTGGCGTGGCCCGCGAATACCACCACTCCACCGGTGCCGCCTACACCGATCCGGCCGTGGCACTCAACGAGAAGGCCCCGGAACCTGCTGACTACCAGCCCGGCACCCCGGTGGACATCGATGTTGAAATCGACGATAACAATCCGATTCACGGCGTGCCCGGTTGCGACCGCTACTACGCGCGTATCGTCAAGGACTTCAATCCCAACGCCCACACGCCCAACTGGATGCGCCGCCGCCTGATCCGCGCCGGCATGCGCTCCATCTCCTTGGCCGTGGACGTGACCAACTACGTGATGCTTGACCTCGGCCAGCCGATGCACGCCTACGACCTCGACAAGCTCGAAGGCCCGATTGTCGTGCGCCGCGCCAACGAGGGTGAGAAACTCACCACCCTGGACGGCAAGGAACATGACCTGAGCGTCGAAGATCTGCTTATCACCGATTCGCCGAACGGCGAACGCGGCTCGCGCATCCTCGGCCTTGCCGGTGTGATGGGCGGCCTGTATGGCGAAGTGACCGCCGACACCAAGAACATTCTTCTGGAGTCCGCGCACTTCGATCAGGTGACCATCGCCCGTTCGGCCCGTCGCCACAAGATTCCATCCGAGGCCTCCCGCCGCTTCGAACGTGGCGTCGACACCGCGCTGCAGCCTGCCGCCACCCAGATGGCCGCCGAACTCATGGCCAAGTACGGCAACGGCGAGCCCAGCGAACACCCGAACGACGTGAACAACACGCCGCGCGCCAAGGCCATCCACTTCAAGGCCTCCGAAGTGGCCCGCGTAGCCGGCCTCGACGTGGACATCAACCGCATCTCCGACATCCTGACCGACATTGGCTGCACGGTGGCCGGTGGCGGCAACGGTGAGTTCGCCGTAACCGCGCCGAGCTGGCGTCCGGACTTGAACGAGCCGTGCGACCTGGTCGAGGAGATCGCCCGACTGGTCGGCTACGACCAGATTCCGATCACCGTGCCGCCGGCACCGGTCGAGGGTCTGGTGGGCCTGACCCCGGACCAGCAGCGTCGCCGTCGCGTGGCGGACGAGCTCGCCGAGTTCGGCATGGTCGAATCGCTGAGCTACCCGTTCGTGGGTGACGACGATTACAAGGCCTTCGGCTTCGACCCGGAAGCCACCAAGAAGGTCAGCGTCGAGATCGCCAACCCGCTCTACGGCGACCGTCCGTACCTGCGTCGCGAGATTCTGCCGACCCTGGCCACCACCGTGCAGCGCAACATCCGCCGCGGCATCGAAAACGTGTCCCTGTACGAGCTCGGCCACGTCTACCTGTGGGATCCGAACGCGCCCGCCATCCCGGCACTGCCCGGCGGCGTGCGCCCCACCGACGAACAGCTCGCCGCGCTTGACGCCGGTCTGCCCGAACAGCCCGACCATGTGGCCGGCATCCTGACCGGTCTGGCCGAGGACGACGGCTGGATGGGCGGCAAGCGCCCGGTCGACTGGTCCGACGCCGTCGAGGCCGTGCGCCGCATCGCCGGCCGTATCGGTGCCGCAATCGAACTCGACCAGCCCGCCGCCGACGATGTGCCAGTCCAATGGCACCCCGGCCGCGCCGCCCGCGTCATGGTGGGCGACGTCTTCACCGGCTGGGTTGGTGAACTGCACCCGCGCGTCAACGAGGCGCTCGGCTTCCCGGCCCATTCCGCGGCCTTCGAGCTGAACCTCACCGCGCTGTTCGCCACGCTGACCGGCAAGCCCGTCCAGGCCAAGCCGATCTCCACGTTCCCGCCGGTCAAGCAGGATTTGGCCTTCACCGTGGACGAGACCGTGACCGCAGGCCAGCTTGAGAACGTGATTCGCAAGGCCGCCGGCGCGAACCTCGAATCCATCGAACTGTTCGACGTGTTCACCGGCGAACAGGTGGGCGAGGGCAAGAAGTCCCTGGCCTATGCGGTGGTGTTCCGTTCACCGAGCAAGACGCTGTCCGCCGAAGACAGCGACGCCATCCGCAAGGCCATCGTGGCTGAGGCCGCCGAAATCGGCGCCCAGCTGCGCGCCTGACCCAACCAATCATCCGAATCGAGGAGCGCCATGAGCCAAGCGGAGCAGGACAAGCCGAAATACGGGCAGTACCAGCAGCCTGAATATGGTGCTATGTCTGGCCAATACGGGCCGAATTACAACCCGTATATTTATGGCGCTCCCGAGCCGGATACTAAGAAGGATTCCGCCGCAGCCGCTGGCGACAACGGTGGCGCGGCACAATCTCAGCAGGCTGGCCAGCCGTATGGTCAGCAGCCGGCGTGGCCCGGCAATCAGCAGGCGGGCGGCTGGCCGTACGCTCAAGGCGGCCAACAGTCCGGTCCGGGCGCATATCCGGGCGGGTACCCGGGCATGCAGGGCCAGCCGTATGGTCAACAGCCGAACGGTCAGCCTCACCAGCCGCATTATTACCACGGCATCGACCTGAACGATCCAAACCAGAACCCACTCTACGGGCACTGGGATTCGTATGCGATCATCTCCTTTATCCTCGCCCTGTTCTTCCCGGTGCCAGTGCTCTCGGCACTGATGGGCGCGGTGGCAATGTGGCGCACGCGCACTTTCCATATGAAGGGCTTCGGTTTGGCCGTGGCCGCCGTGGTAATCAACGTGCTGTACACCATCGCCGTCATCTGGATGGCCTTCAATGGCTATGACGCCATGAGCCTTTACCAGGAAGCCCTCCAGCAACTGACCGGCGGCACCGGCTCCTCCTCCGACTCCATCTCCGCATAAGTAGCGTTCACATACCAACACACCCACTGCATAAATATGCAATAGTCTGCATAATCGCGTATACTCATCCGAAGACACATCAGTGAAAAGAGATGAGTATGGCGAAATATACAGTGGCCGTGGCCGGTGCCACGGGCTATGCCGGCGGTGAAGCGCTGCGCATTCTGGCCGCGCACCCCGACTTCGACATCACCTGCGTGGCAGGCCATTCCTCAGTGGGGGAGTCGATGGCCAAGCACATGCCGCATATTCCCCAACTGGCCAATCTGGTCGTTGAAGATACCACGCCCGAAGTGCTGAACGGGCATGACGTTATCATCCTCGCACTGCCGCACGGTGCTTCGGGCAAGCTCGCCTCGCAGCTCGATCCGAATGCCGTGGTTGTGGATTTGGGCGCCGACCATCGCCTCGAAGAACAGGCCGCTTGGGATGAGTTCTACGGCGGCGATTTCTATGAGCATTGGACCTACGGCATGCCCGAGCTCATCACCGGCAAAGCTGCGGACGGCTCCTACACCCGCCAGCGTGCGGCGCTTCCTGGCACCAAGCGCATCGCAGGTCCTGGCTGCAACGTCACCGCCACCACGCTGGCCCTCCAGCCCGGCATCGCCGAAGGACTGGTTGAATCGCAGGATATCGTGGCCGATCTGGTCGTCGGATACTCGGGTGCCGGCAAGAATCTCAAGCGCACCAACCTGCTTGCCGCCGAGGCCCTGCAATCCGCCCTGCCGTATTCGGTGGGCGGCAAGCACCGCCACATTCCCGAAATCCTGCAGAACTTCGCCCACGCGGCCGGCAAGAGCGCGGCCGAAGCCAGCGAATTCACGCTCGGCTTCACACCGATTCTCGCCCCCATGTCCCGAGGTATCCTCGCCACCGTGTCCGCCCGCATGACGGACAAGGCCAAGGCACTGAGCGATGAGGAGATTCGCGCCGTATGGTCCAAGGCCTATGAAGGTCAGGACTTCATGGTGCTGCTGCCCGAGGGCACGCTGCCCGCCACCGGCAACATCATCGGCTCCAACGCAGCCCACCTGCAGGTCGTCACCGACCGCAAGGCCGGCCGCATCTACGCTTTTGCCGCCATCGACAACCTCAATCGTGGTACCGCCGGACAAGCGGTCCAATCACTGAACATCGCACTAGGCCTGCCGGAAGACGCGGGCCTGACCAAGATCGGAGTAGCACCGTGAGCGTTACATTTGCACAAGGTTTCTCCGCCGCCGGCGTGGCGGCTGGTATTTCATCCGTCGAAGGCAAGAAGGACTTGGCCCTCGTGGTCAACAACGGCCCGCTCGACGCGGCTGCAGGCGTGTTCACCTCGAACCGTTTCTGTGCCGCCCCGGTGCAGTGGAGCCGTAAGGTCGTCGCCGACGGTCACGTCAAGGCCGTGATTCTGAACTCCGGCGGTGCCAACGCCTGCACCGGCGAGGCCGGTTACGCCCAGTCCGTCGCCACCGCGGAAACGGTCGCCGGTCTCATCGGCGCCGAACCGAATGATGTGGCTGTCTGCTCCACCGGTCTCATCGGTGAACTGCTGCCGTTGGACAACGTGCTGGCTGGTGCCAAGAGTGCCCATGAGGCTCTTGCCGCCACCGCCGAAGCCGGTGCCGACGCCTCCCACGCCATCATGACCACCGACACCAAGCCGAAGACGGTCGAACTGACCGGCTCCAACGGCTGGAAGATCGGCGGCATGGTCAAGGGCTCGGGCATGATTGCCCCGCAGCTGGCCACCATGCTGTGCGTCATCACCACCGATGCGGTTGTCTCCGCCGGTCAGATGCAGGCCGCACTCGCTGTGGCTGCCGAACATTCGTTCAACCGCATCGACGTGGACGGCTGCATGTCCACCAACGACACGGTCCTGCTGCTCGCCTCCGGTGCCTCTGGCGTCGAACCGGACAAGGACGAATTCAACAAGCTGGTGCGTGAGGCCTGCGCATCCCTGTCCCGCCAGATCATCGGCGACGGCGAAGGTGCCTCCCACGACATCCGTATCATCGTCACCGGTGCCACCAGCGAAGACGCGGCACTTGCCTGTGGTCGTGCCGTCGCCGCCTCGAACCTGCTCAAGTGCGCCATCTCCGGCAACGATCCGAACTGGGGCCGCATCGTCAGCTCCCTGGGCACTGTGCCGCCTGAAGTCGCGCCTTACGATTCGAACAAGGTGACCGTGGACGTCAACGGCGTGCGCATCTGCGAGAACGGCGGTGCCGGCCGCGACCGTAGCGAGGTCGACATGACCCCGCGCGAAGTCCACATTGACATCGACCTGAACACCGGCTCGGACGCCGAGGCCACCGTCTGGACCGACGATCTCACCCACGAATACGTCCACATCAACGCCGACTACGAAAGCTGACAAACAGCCCAGTGGGCTGTTTGTAGCAGCCGGCAGCGATAGCGTCGCCGGCGTCGCATATAACGCAAACAGCCCAGTGGGCTGTTTGTAGCAGCCGGCAGCGATAGCGTCGCCGGCGTCGCAGAAAAGAGAAAAATTGTCTACAGAATTGAAGGGACCTGGGTTCCATTTCGACGTGCACACCGATTTGCGCGCCGATCAGAAGGCAGAAGTGCTTATTGAAGCGCTGCCATGGCTGGAGGAGTTCGCCGGCCAGCGTATCGTCGTCAAATACGGCGGCAATGCCATGGTCGATGACCATCTGAAGCAGTGCTTCGCCGAAGACATGGTCTTTCTGCGTCAGGTGGGTCTGCACCCGATCGTCGTGCACGGCGGCGGTCCGCAGATTTCCCACATGCTCAAGGCCCTCGGCATCAAATCCGAATTCAAAGGCGGCCTGAGGGTCACCACCCCCGAGGCCATGGATGTGGTGCGCATGGTTCTGACCGGCAAGGTGTCACGCGAACTGGTAGGCCTGATCAACGCGCACGGCCCGCTGGCCGTAGGCATGTCCGGTGAAGACGGCGGCCTGTTCTCGGCCATGCAGCGCAGGCCCGTCATCGATGGCAAGCCCACCGATATCGGCCTGGTCGGCGACGTGGTTTCCGTCGATGCCTCGGCAGTCGAGGATCTGGTGGCTGCCGGTCGTATCCCGGTCGTCTCTTCCGTGGCTCCGAACGAAGAAGATGCCACTGAAGTGCTCAACGTGAACGCTGATTCCGCCGCCGCCGCTTTGGCTGCCGCTGTGGGCGCGCACAAGCTCGTTATCTTGACTGATGTGGATGGTCTGTACGCCGATTGGCCGGATAAGAATTCTCTGATTGGCCGGATCGGTGTGGAAAACCTGCGCGATATGCTGCCGGACCTGGAATCCGGTATGCGACCCAAGATGGAGGCCTGTGTCAGGGCCATCGACGGTGGCGTGCCCCAAGCCCATGTCATCGACGGGCGCAAGCCGCATTCGATTTTGAACGAGATATTCACCTCCGCAGGCATCGGTACCATGGTTATGCCCGATGAAGGACTGGAAATGAGGAGCTCTTATGGCTACTGAGCATGAGGAAAAACTAGGTACGGAAGACAGCAAGTGGCTGGGAGAGTACTCTCAGGTCCACATGAATGTGTTCGGTACGCCGTTGCGCGTCATGGATCACGGCCAAGGTGCCCACATCTGGGATGTTGACGGTAACGAATACCTCGATTTCCTGGCAGGCATCGCCGTCAATTCCCTCGGATACGCCCACCCCAAGTGGGTCAAAGCGGTTGCCGATCAGGCTGCCAAGGTGGCGCATATCAGCAACTATTTCGCGTCCGAGCCGCAAATTGAGCTGGCATCCAAACTGGTCAAGCTGGCTGGTGCACCTGAAGGCTCCAAAGTCTACTTCGGCAACTCCGGTGCTGAAGGCAATGAAGCTGCCCTCAAGCTTGCCAAGCTGTATGGCCGCACCTTGCCTGGTGCCCTGCCTTCCATCGGCGGCAAGCCCGCACGCATTCTCGCAATGACTCACGGCTTCCATGGCCGTACGATGGGTGCGCTGTCCGCCACATGGAAACCCGGTATCCGCAAGCCGTATGATCCGCTGGTGCCGAACATTGAATTCGTACGCGCCGGCGACAAGGTCGCCCTGCACGACGCTTTTGCACAGACCGGTCTCGGCCGCTATGGCAAGGGTCCGGTGGCTGCTGTGATTCTGGAACTTATCCAGGGCGAAGCCGGCGTGCAGCCGTTGGGCGCCGATTACGTCAAGTTCGTGCGCGAACTGTGCGATATCAACCACGCGCTGCTTATCATCGATGAAGTACAGACCGGTATCGGACGTACCGGCAAGTGGTTCGCATTCCAGCGTGACGATCTGTCCGGCGGCGTGACGCCGGATATGGTGACTTTCGCCAAGGGTGTGGCAGGCGGATTCCCGATGGGCGGCATGATCGCTTTCGGCGAGAAACTTGCGGCTCTGTTCACTCCTGGTTCCCACGGCTCCACCTTTGCCGGCAATCCGCTGGGTGCGGCTGCGGGACTCGCCACTCTTGGCGTGATTGAAGACGAGAATCTGGTGGCCAACGCCGAAGCTCGCGGCGAACAGCTGCGCGATGGCATTATGGCCACCGGTAATCCGCTGTTCGTTTCCGTACGCGGTCGTGGTTTGCTGGACGCCGTCGAGCTCAAGCATCCCTGCTCCCACGCGGTGATGAACTACTGCCTCGAACACGGGCTCATCGTCAACGCGGTGGCTCCCAATGCGCTGCGTTTCGCACCGCCGCTGATTATAACCGCACAAGACGTGGATCAGGCACTTGCCATCCTCAAGGATGTGCCTACGGACCTGCCCAACGACTGATTTCTCTCCGTCACTGCCGCCCCACCGATCCAAGGAGATCATCATGACCCCAGAACTTCGCCACATGCTGCGTGACGACGACCTCAACCATGAGGAACAGAAGCAGGTGCTCGAACTTGCCATCAAGTTCCACCACGACCGCTTCTACAAGCAGCCGTTCGCCGGTCCGCAGGCCGTCGCCGTACTGTTCGACAAGCCCTCCACCCGCACCCGTTCCAGCTTCTCCATCGGCGTTGCCGAGCTTGGCGGTTACCCGCTGGTCATCGACAAGTCCGGCTCCCAGCTGGGCCGTGGCGAGCCCGTGGCCGATACCGCTCGTGTGCTCGACCGCATGGCTTACGGCGTGGTGTGGCGCACCTTCGGTCAGGACCGCGTCGAAGAAATGGCCAAGTACTCCACCCATCCGGTGGTCAACGCCCTGACCGATGACTTCCATCCCTGCCAGATTCTCGCCGACTTCCAGACCATCGCCGAGCACCGAGGCGGCGTCGACAACCTGAAGAACCAGACCATCGCCTACCTCGGTGACGCGGCCAACAACATGGCCAACTCCTACCTGCTCGGCGGTGCCGTGGCCGGCATGGACGTGCGCGTGGCCGGCCCCCACGGCTACCTGCCCCGCCCGGACATCGTGGCCGACGCCAAGCGCATCGCGGCCGAGACCGGCGGCTCCATCCTGGTCACCACCGATGCCAAGGAAGCGGTGCAGGACGCCGACTGCGTGTTCACCGACACCTGGGTCTCCATGGGCGAGGAAGCCGAATACGCCATCCGTTCCAAGCCGTTCTGGGATTACCAGGTCAACACCGAACTTATGGCATTGGCCAAGCCGGATGCGCTCTTCCAGCACTGCCTGCCCGCCTACCGCGGCAAGGAAGTCACCGCTGAAGTGATCGACGGCCCGCAGTCCGTGGTGTGGGATGAGGCCGAGAACCGTCTGCACGCACAGAAAGCGTTGCTGACTTGGTTGACCGGCAAGGCCCGTGGAGACGAAAGCCTGCTCGCATGAGTGAAACCGGTCCGTCCCTGCAGCGCCCTGCCACCAGGGCGGCGCGGCTGAGTGCCATAGAACAGGCGCTCGCCACGCATATCATCACCTCGCAATCACAGCTGTCCAAAATCCTTATCGACGAGGGCATTGCGGTGACTCAGGCGACGCTGAGCCGCGACCTTGATGAGATGCACGCGGTGAAGACCCGGTTGAAGGACGGTACGGTGGCCTACGCGGTGGGTCGCAGCGTCGTTGCTTCAGAAGGTGAGGATGTAGGGGAGCGCGGTGAGGCACAGATGTCCCGCGTGCTGAACGGACTGGTCACCTCGGTGGCCGCCGCCGGAAATCTGGTTGTGGTGCACACGCCTTCCGGTGCCGCACAATACGTGGCCTCGGTGATTGACAGGCAGCCGATCGAAGGCGTGCTGGGCACCATCGCCGGAGACGACACCGTCATGGTGATTTGCACCAATGACGACACCGCCGTCTCCCGCTCCGACTGGCTACTAAGCCTCGCCTCCAAATGACCAACACGCCGTGCATAAATATACAGTCCTCTGTATATACTTGCATCAGTTTGTTTTTCAGACCTTGAACGAAAGGGAACCAATGGCAGATAACAAGCGCATTGTTCTGGCCTACTCCGGCGGTCTTGACACCTCCGTCGCCATCTCGTACCTGAAGGAGCGCACCGGCAAGGACGTCGTGGCCGTGTCCCTCGACGTCGGCCAGGGCGGCGAAAGCCTCGAGACCATCAAGCAGCGCGCCCTTGCCTGCGGAGCCGTCGAATCCTACGTGGTCGACGCCCGTGACGAGTTCGCCAACGAATATTGCATGAAGGCCCTCAAGGCCAACGCCATGTACGAAGGCGTCTACCCGCTGGTCTCCGCCATCTCCCGTCCGCTGATCTCCAAGCACCTCGTGCGCGCCGCCCACCAGTTCGGCGCCGACACCATCTCCCACGGTTGCACCGGCAAGGGCAACGACCAGGTTCGTTTCGAGGTCTCCATCGCCTCCATCGACCCGACGCTGAAGGCCATCAGCCCGATTCGCGACCTGTCCCTGACCCGCGACGTCGAGATCGCGTTCGCCAAGGAGCACAAGTTGCCGATCACCCAGACCGAGAAGTCCCCGTACTCCATCGACCAGAACGTATGGGGCCGCGCCATTGAGACCGGCTTCCTTGAGGATCCGTGGAACGGCCCGACCAAGGACTGCTACTCCTACACCGACGACCCGGCCTTCCCGCCGGTCGAAGATGAAGTCGTCATCGAGTTCAAGGAAGGTGTGCCGGTCAAGATCGATGGACGTGACGTCACCCCGCTGCAGGCCATCGAAGAGATGAACCGCCGCGCCGGAGCCCAGGGCATCGGCCGCATCGACCTCATCGAGGACCGCCTGGTCGGCATCAAGTCCCGCGAGCTGTACGAGGCTCCGGGGGCCGTGGCTCTGATCACCGCTCACCAGGAACTCGAAAACTGCTGCCTCGAACGCGAACAGCACCGCATCAAGCGCGACATCGACAAGCGCTGGGGCGAGCTGGTTTACGATGCGCAGTGGTTCTCCCCGGCAACCCAGTCGCTCAACGCCTTCATCGAAGACACCCAGAAGTACGTGTCCGGTGAGATTCGCATGGTCCTGCACGGTGGCCGCGCCGTGGTGACCGGCCGTCGTTCCGACTCCTCGCTGTACGACTACAAGCTCGCCACCTACGATTCCGGCGATACCTTCGACCAGAGGTCCTCCAACGGCTTCATCGACATCTATGGCCTGCCGTCCCGCGTGGCCGCAGCCCGCGACGTCAAGTTCGGCAACGGCATCGAGGTCCCGAAGAACACCGTCGAGTAATCATTTACTTTGGCTCCCCTCGTTGAGGGGCCGCGCCGTAAAGCAAACAGCCCAGTGGGCTGTTTGCAGGTGAGGTGCGAACGACAGTGAGCCAACAATCAGCAGCCGTCAGGCTGTCCGTAATTACAGGACGCTGTCGCCGCAGATGACTGAGGGGAGTACGAGCAAAGATTATGCTCGTGCTCCCCTCGTTTTTTTTTGCCGATGACGGAAGAAGCTCAGTGCTCTCCGTAATGAGTTCGGCAGACGGCTATTTCCAGGTTTTGAACATCGTTACCCGTAATGCGGTATACGATGCGGTTCTTTTCATCAATACGACGTGACCAGTATCCCTGACATTGCCGCCATGGAATACGAACAACTTGAATCCACCGGTATGTAGCCCAACGCTGATAGTCTGACAAGCAGTCTGATTTGTTTGCAATCCATGGTTTCAAGGAGCCTTCATGACTGAGAACAACGAACATCTGGCCCTGTGGGGTGGTCGCTTTACGTCTGGTCCGTCGCCGGAATTGGCCCGACTGTCCAAGTCCACGCAGTTCGACTGGCGCTTGGCCGACGACGACATCGCCGGTTCCCGCGCCCACGCCCGTGCTCTCGGCCGTGCGGGACTTCTGACCGCCGACGAGCTGCAGCGCATGGAGGATGCGCTCGACACGCTCCAGCGCCACGTTGACGATGGCTCCTTCGCCCCCATCGAAGACGATGAGGACGAGGCCACCGCCCTCGAACGCGGTCTGATTGACATTGCCGGTGATGAACTCGGCGGCAAGCTCAGGGCCGGCCGTTCCCGCAACGACCAGATCGCCTGCCTGATTCGCATGTGGTTGCGCCGTCACTCCCGCGTAATCGCCGGACTCCTGCTTGACCTCGTCAACGCCCTGATCGAGCAGAGCGAAAAGGCCGGCCGCACCGTGATGCCGGGCCGCACCCACATGCAGCACGCCCAGCCCGTGCTGCTCGCGCACCAGCTCATGGCCCACGCTTGGCCGCTGATTCGCGACGTGCAGCGACTGATCGACTGGGACAAGCGCATCAACGCCTCCCCGTACGGCTCCGGCGCACTGGCCGGCAACACGCTCGGCCTCGACCCGGAGGCCGTGGCGCGTGAGCTCGGCTTCTCCCGCGTGACCGACAACTCCATCGATGGCACCGCCGCACGTGATCTCGTGGCCGAATTCGCGTTCGTGGCCGCCATGACCGGCGTGGACATCTCCCGCCTGTCCGAGGAGATCATCATCTGGAACACCCAGGAGTTCGCCTTCGTCAAGCTCGACGACGGCTATTCCACCGGCTCCTCCATCATGCCGCAGAAGAAGAACCCGGATATCGCCGAGCTCGCCCGCGGCAAGTCCGGCCGACTCATCGGCGATCTGACCGGCCTGCTGGCCACCCTGAAGGGCCTGCCCACCGCCTACGCTCGCGATCTGCAGGAAGACAAGGAGGCCGTGTTCGACCAGGTCGATACGCTCGAAGTGCTGCTGCCCGCCTTCACCGGCATGGTCAGGACCATGCACTTCGACGGCGACCGCCTGGAAGAGGAAGCTCCGACCGGCTTCGCGCTGGCCACCGACATCGCCGAATGGCTCGTCAAGAACGGGGTGCCGTTCCGCCACGCGCACGAGCTCTCTGGTGCCTGCGTCAAGCTCGCCGAAGGCCGCGGCCAGGAACTGTGGGATCTGACCGACAATGACTTCATCGAGACCTTCGCCGCGTTCCTGCCGGCCGACAAGGCTCCGGGAGTACGCGAAGTGCTCTCCAGCCACGGTTCGGTCGACTCCCGCAACGGCAAGGGCGGCACCGCTTACGGTCGCGTGCGCGAGCAGATCGCCGACGCCAAGGCCGAGGTCGAAGAACTCAAGCTCTTCCCCGCATCCACGTCGGATGGCTCCGCCTACAAAGCCCCCGGCACGTTCTAGTCCCAATGAAGCTCCCTCTGATGAGGGAGCTCTATTTTGTTGTTGTCACTGCAACGGCATACACTGAGAAACCGTAACGAACGGGAGCCGTGAGGCTGAGAGGAAGTCGCCAGACTTCGACCGGGGAACTTGACGCGGGTCATGCCGCCGTAAGGAATCGTTGTCGCAGATTTGCCGGGTTCTCCGATACAGCTTTCATTCCGTTTGCATAATTCAGCCGTGAGACGGTCGTGATGGAGCCAATACATCACAGCGGTCGAACGGTCGCATGATTGGGTTCATGAATGGGCGCACCACTTAAGGTACGGTTCGTTTCGTGCACCCTTTTTTACTATCTGAAAGGATATTATGCAGGTCAACGGAGAGCAGGTCACGCTCGAGACGCCGGTCAGCGTCGCCGATTATCTCGAAGCGCACGGATTCCGCGCCGAGCGTGTGGCCATCGAACTCAATGGTGAGATTATCCCGCGCGATAAGCGTGCCGACGCCATGCTCGACGACCAGTGCGTCATGGAAATTGTGCAGTTTGTACAGGGTGGATGAAAGGAAAAGCTATGAGCAATATTAATCCGGTTACTGAAGCATCTGTTGAGGCGACTCCGCTGCCGCCGCAGCCCGCCGTCACCAATCCGGTCGGCACCGCCGCGCCGATTCTCCCGGTGGAAGACAAGCCGCTGAACCTGGGCGGTCACGAGTTCCAGTCGCGATTCATTCTGGGCTCCGGCCGCTACGACCTGAACCTCATCAAGGCTACGGTCGAACATGCAGGCACGCAAATCGTCACCATGGCACTGCGCCGCGCGCAGACCACCGAGAACAGCGTGCTCGACTACATTCCCGAAGGCATTACGCTGCTGCCCAACACCTCCGGTGCGCGCAACGCCGAGGAAGCCGTGCGTATCGCCCGACTGGCACGCGAAGTGTGCCACACCGACTTCGTCAAGGTCGAAATCGAACACGAGACCAAGTACCTCTTGCCGGACAACGCCGAAACCATCCGAGCCACCGAAATGCTGGCCAAGGAAGGCTTCGTGGTCATGCCCTACATGTTCCCGGACCCGATTGCGGCCCGTCAGCTGGAGGAGGCCGGTGCCGCTGCCGTTATGCCGCTCGGTTCGTTGATCGGCTCCAATATGGGCCTGCGCATGCGTGACTTCATCGAAATCATCATCGCCAACGCGCATGTGCCGGTCATCATCGACGCTGGTATCGGCCGTCCGAGCCAGGCCTGCGATGCGATGGAGATGGGTGCGGATGCGGTGATGGCGTACACGGCCGTTGCCTCTGCTGGCAATATCCCGCTGATGGCTGAGGCGTTCAAGCACGCCATCGATGCTGGTCGTGCGGCGTATTTGTCTGGCCTTGGCAAAGTGACCGAGGGACAGGCTGTGCCGTCCAGCCCGACTACGGGGTATTTGCACTGACACTTTTATTAGCTCCCCTCTCTGAGGGGAGCTGGCCGCGTAGCGGACTGAGGGGAGATGGAAACATGGAGAAAACATGGCATTGACTGATGAACAGGTGGAGCGGTACGCGCGCCATCTGATTTTGAAGGGTGTGGGGGTCAAAGGGCAAAAGCGGTTGCTGGCCTCCAGCGTGCTCATCATCGGAGCGGGCGG
This sequence comes from Bifidobacterium sp. RTP21102st3_E2_RTP21102_210122, assembly GCF_040916945.1. NCBI lineage: Bacteria > Bacillati > Actinomycetota > Actinomycetes > Bifidobacteriales > Bifidobacteriaceae > Bifidobacterium > Bifidobacterium sp. RTP21102st3_E2_RTP21102_210122. Next base: position 338,193 of record NZ_JBCPAN010000002.1, read on the forward strand.
TCTTGGTTCTCCGGCCGCCCTGTATCTGGCGGCGGCCGGCGTCGGCCATATCGGACTGGTGGACGGCGATGTGGTGGATATGAGCAATCTGCAACGCCAAATCATCCATACCACTGCACGTGTCGGAGCGCCCAAAGTGGAATCCGCGGCCACAGCCATCCGCGCGCTCAACCCGGATGTGACGGTTGATACCTACTACGAGCTCGTCGACGCGAGCAACATCGCCGGCCTCATCGAACCGTACGATCTGGTGATCGATGCCACCGACAACTTCGCCGCAAAATTCCTCATCAATGACGCCTGCGTGCTGGCCGGCAAGCCGTATATCCATGCCGGCGTGGTCGGATTCGCCGGTCAGGTGATGACCGTCATTCCCGGCGAAGGCCCCTGCTACCGCTGCATCTTCCGCGACCTGCCCGCCGCCGGTGAGATTCCGACCTGCAAGGAAGCCGGCGTACTGGGCGCGGTGGTCGGCGTGATCGGCAGTCTGGAGGCGACTGAGGCCGTCAAGCTGATTGCCGGCGTGGGGGAGCCGCTCGTGGCTCGCATGCTCACTGTGGATGCCCTGACCATGAATATTCGACGGGTCCCACTGCCAAAGCATGTGCCGGATTGCCCGGTGTGCGGTGAGCAGCCGACCATTACTGCTATTGATCCGGCCAACTATATTCAGCCGGCCTGCGCGATTTAGAGCTATGTGGTGCCCCTCCTTGAGGGGTGCCAAGATCAGAACGAGAGGGGAAGAACATGCCTATTGCTTTGCATAATGCGGTCGATGACGATGAGAGCAGTGAAGCATCGTACCGCCGCATCACGCCGGCGGAATTTGCCAAGCTCGACCCGAATACGGTCACGCTGCTCGACTTGAGGGAACCAGCCGACTTCGCCGCCCACCCGGTCGAAGGTGCCATCAATGCACCACTCGACCCTCTGGCCCATGTGCTCAAAACCGTGCCCACAGATCGAACTGTCGTAGTCTATTGTGCTCAAGGATGGTGGAGCGAGGAAGTAGCTGAAATCCTTGCCGATCGCGGCTACGATGTAGCAAGCCTCGATGGCGGTTTTCAAGGTTATCTCGACTATCTTGAAACCCACCACGATTAACGGTTCCCGTTGTCGTTCTTTTGGATGAGTGTGCACGGACATATTTGTGCCCTACAATCGGTCACGGTATTACTCGATGGATTCTTGAATATCGCCGGGTAATCGTAATTCACAACAGGGGATTGCACTGAACCAACCCAAAACGGGAAGGACCGAAAATCGTGGGACATCTGCTCACCCGAACGCAGATTCAACGCCTGGTCGCCAAGCACGGCCGTGAGGTCATCGAGCATCGCCACATGCAGATCGAACGCTGCTGCTACCAGCACGGCAATGTCACCACGTTCGAACATTCCGTGCGTGTCGCCTGCCTGGCTGTGTGGATGGCCGACCGCGCACACCTGTGGTACCGCGTCGACCTCAAATCCCTGATTCGCGCGGCCCTCCTGCACGATTACTTCCTGTACGACTGGCACGACTGGGATAACGGCGAACACCAGTGGCATGGCTTCACCCATGGCCACGCCGCCCTGGTCAATGCCCTGAAGGACTTCAAGCTCAACGATATCGAACGCAACAGCATCGAGAACCACATGTTCCCGATGACCCCGGTGCCGCCGCGCTATATCGAAGGCTATCTGGTCACCTTGGCGGACAAATGCTCCGCCACCGCCGAGACCTTCTCGTTCGACCGGTTCAACAAGCGCGCGTTGCCCGCCGCGAAGCCTTACGCCGAGATCGAAGCCCGTCGATGATCATCACACTCGAACATTATTTCCTCTGGTTTCTGTTCTACAGTTTCGTCGGCTGGATGTACGAGTCCATTCTCGTCTCCTGCCAACAGCACCGCTTGGTCAACCGAGGGTTCCTCAACGGCCCGCTGTGCCCGATCTACGGCACCGGCGCGATACTCGGCGTCGCCATTCTCGGCAACGTACATAACCCGATCATCATCTTCCTGATTTCGATGGTGGGCGCCACGATACTCGAATACACAACCTCGTGGGTCATGGAGCAGCTGTTCCACGCCCGCTGGTGGGATTACTCGAACTTCCGCTTCAACCTCCAAGGCCGCGTCTGCCTGCTGGGCGCGTTGATTTTCGGCCTCGGCGGCGTGGGCGTGGTACTTGGTTCGCAGCCATATGTCGAGCGGGTCACGGATATGATTCCGCTGCCGATGCTGCATACGCTGGTCACGGTACTGGCCCTGATCACCATCATCGACTTGGCGGTCACGGTTGCGGGCATGCTCGAATTCGAGCGGGTGCTCGATTCCGTCTCTCAGGTGGTGCAGGATGTGGCGGCACGCGCCGGTGGCACGTGGCAGTGGGGCTCCAGTGCGGTATCCGACAGGATGCGTGAGCTTTCGCAGGATACGGTTGAGCGTCTGCGCTGGGCCGTCAATGGCGTCATCAACGCACAGCAGAAGCGTATGCTCAAGTCCTTCCCGAAGTTCCAGGTGCCGGATCGTCAGGACATCATCGACTCTTTGCGCGAACTTATGGGCCCGCGCCGCTAGAATAAGGCGTTTTACTGAATCGCGCGGCTCGGCTGGTGTTCGGCACTGTCGCCATGTTCTGCGAAACTTGACTGTGCCCAATTGGGCAGTCTTATTCACAATTCGATAGGGAGAAGCGACAAGCTATGGCTCACGTCACCGACTTCAAGGAAGCGGGTTTCAACACCCTGCTTGAGGAACTGGAATGGCGCGGGTTGATTTCCCAGTCCACGGACCGGGATCGACTCGCAGAAGCACTGAACGGCGAGCCCATCACCTATTATTGTGGCTTCGATCCCACCGCTGCATCGTTGCATATCGGCAACCTCGTGCAGCTCATCAACATGCGTCACCTGCAGCTTGCGGGCCATCATCCGATCGCTTTGGTCGGTGGCGCCACCGGACTCATCGGCGACCCGCGCCAGTCCGGCGAACGTACGCTTAACCCGAAGGACGTGGTGGCCGGCTGGGCCGATCGCCTGAAGAATCAGATCGGCGGCATTCTGGACACCGAAGGCGCGAACGCCGTACGTTTCGTGTCCAATTACGATTGGACCGCCTCGATGACCGTCATCGACTTCCTGCGTGACGTCGGCAAGAACTTCCGTCTGGGCACCATGCTCGCCAAGGACACGGTCGCCCGCCGCCTGAACTCTGAGGAAGGCATCTCCTTCACCGAGTTCAGCTACCAGGTGCTGCAGGGCAACGACTTCCTCCACCTGTTTGACGAATACCACTGCACGCTGGAACTCGGCGGCTCCGACCAGTGGGGCAACCTCACCTCCGGCCTGGACCTGATCCACAAGGTGCGCGGTGTGGACGTCAACGTGTTCACCAGCCCGATTATCACCGATGCTTCCGGCAAGAAGTTCGGCAAGTCCGAGGGCAACGCCGTCTGGCTCGACGCCACGATGCTCAGCCCGTACAAGTTCTACCAGTTCTGGATCAACCGCCCGGACGTGGAGATGGAAAGCCTGCTGAAGGCGTTCACCTTCCTGCCCAAGGCCGAAATCGAACGACTGGTCGAGGAATCCAAGACCAACCCCGGCAAGCGCGAGGCCCAGAAGACCCTTGCCTGGGAGGTCACCAGCTTCGTGCATGGCGAGGCCGCTACCCAGGCTGCCATCGATGCTTCCGGTGCGCTGTTCGGCCGCGGTGGCAACCTCGAAGACATCGACGAGGAAACGCTGGAATCCGTGCTCGACGGTTTCAAGGTGGTCGACGAGAACGGCGAGCACGTCTTCCCCGTCTCCAAGCCCGGCGATCGCGTAATCGACGCCGCCCAGGCTGCCGGACTGTTCAAGTCCGCTTCCGAGGCACGCCGCGCCATCAAGTCCGGTGGCGTGTATCTCAACAACAACCGTATCGAGGATGAGGAGCAGGTGCTGGCCGAAGCCGACTTCCTGGCAGGCCGCTTCGCGCTTATCCGTCGTGGCAAGAAGGCGCTCGGCGCCGTGGAAAACCGTTAATCAACAACGAATTAAGGAAAACAAGTAATGGCAGAAGGTAACGAGCGTTCCGGCAAGTCTTACGGCGGCGGCCATAAGGGGTATGGCGATCGCCGACCGGGCAACCGCGGCGGCAAGGGTTTCAAGCCGCGCGGCAAGGGCGGTTTCAAGCCGCGTCATGATGGTGAGGGTTTCAAGCCGCGTCGCCGTGAGGATGGCGAGGGCTACGCGCCGCGCCGTGACGGTGATGGCGAGGGCCACGGCGGCTACCGCAAGTCGTACGGCAAGTCCGGCGGCTTCCACAAGGGCGGCCGCTCCGGCTTCGGCGGCAAGGGCGGTTACCGCGGCAATGGTCCGCGCCGTGACGGCGAAGGCTTCAAGCCGCGCCGCGAAGGCGGCTACCGTTCCCACGAAGGCGAGAACGGCGAGAATCCGCGCTACCAGCACCGTGATAACGATCGTCGTGATTTCCGCCGCGATGGTGAGCGTCGCAGCTTCCGCCGCAACGACGACCGCCGAGATTTCCGTAGGGACGACCGTCGCGATGGGGACCGTCGTGACTTCCGTCGTGACAATGACCGTCGTGACTTCCGTCGCGATGACCGCAGGGATAACGATCGTCGTGATTTCCGCCGCGATGGTGAGCGTCGCAACTTCCGTCGCGACGACGATCGCCGTGATGGCGACCGCCGCAACTTCCGCAGGGACGACCGCCGCGATGATCGTCGTGACTTCCGCCGTGACGATCGCCGCGACAACAACCGTCGTGACGGCGAATTCCGCGAGTTTTCGCAGGAAGAGAAGCGCCAGTACCGTGAGGAGAAGCGCTCTGAATACATGAGGCGCCCGCGCCGTAACTCCGACGGCACGATGAGCTTCCCCTCGCAGAACCCGTACACCGACCGTCGTCCCGACGAGCCCAAGATGCCCAAGGGCATGGAATGGTCGATGCTGTCCAAGGATGAGCGCGAACGTCTGCGCGGCCTGTCCAAGGAGCACGCGGAGAACATTGGTCTGCACATCCTCGCCGCTTTCGCGCTGGAGGAGAGCGACCCCGAACTTGCCTTGGAGCACGCCAAGTGGGTGGCCCGTCAGGCCTCCCGCATCGACTTCGCCCGCGAGACGCTTGCGTTCGTGGCCTACCGTCAGGGCGACTACAAGCTGGCCCTGCGTGAGTTCCGCACCGCCTACCGTATGAACGGCTTCCTCGACTACCTGCCGTTCATCGCTGACTGCGAGCGTGGCGTCGGAGAGCCGAAGAAGGCCGTGGAACTGGCGCTGTCCGATGAGGGCAAGCAGCTGCATGGCGCTCCCAAGGTCGAGATGTTCCTGGTGTACGCCGGTGCCCTTGGCGATTTGGAGATGTGGGACAAGGCCATTGAAGTGGTTCACACCGTCGGCCGTTCCCAGGGGCTGCCGGGTGAGTACCGCATGCGTGCCGTGCAGGCCGAGCAGTACTTCCTTGAAGAGGCCGGCCGCAGCAAGGAAGCCGAGCAGCTCAACGACCTGCTGGACCGTCTTGAGGACCAGTATGCCGACGAGGAGATTGACGAAAACAGCGACGACGTGGTGATCGATCACGATCTCGAAGACATCACCGACGACTCCGACGTGCTCGAAAAGCTCGGCATCGATCCGGATGAGGCGCAGTACGCCCCGGATCCGGAGCAGGAATACGGCGATGAGGATGACGAGGCTGAAGACGGTGATGCCGAGTCTGATGAGGCCGACGAGACCGAGACCGATTCCGCCAATGACGCCGAGGCTGACGATTCCGCCGAATCCGCCGACTCCGACTCCACCGAACCCGAAACCGAAACCGAAACCGAGGAGTGAACGGCGTAATGACCCGTTTCCTCAAAGGCACCGATCGCCCGCTCGCCGAGGCCTATCAGCTTGCGCTGCTGGACCTCGACGGCGTGGTGTATCGCGGCAAGAATCCGGTCGAATACGCGGCCGATTCCATTCGTGCGGCCGAAGCCGCCGGCATGACCATCGAATACACCACGAACAACTCCTCGCGCTTCCAGCACGTGGTGGCCGACCAGCTCAAGGGCTTCGGCTTGGACGTGGAGCCGTGGCAGGTCATCACCTCTTCGGTGGTGGCCGCCCGTATGGTGGCCAAGGCGTTGCCCGCCGGCGCGCGCGTACAGGTATTGGGCGCCGAGCATTTGCGCGATGAGGTCACCCGCAACGGCCTGACCATCGTGGACGGTCCTCAGGACCGCCCGCAGGCCGTCATTCAGGGCTGGTATCCGGATATGACTTGGCAGATGATGGCCGATGCCGCGTTCGCGGTCGAGGCCGGAGCCACGTATTTCGTGACCAACCGCGACCTAACGATTCCTCGTGAACTGGGCATCGCCCCCGGTTGCGGATCGATGATTCGCGCCGTGATCACGGCCACCGGCGTCGAACCGGTCGCCTCCGCTGGCAAGCCGGAAGCGTACATGTACGATGAGGCCCGCGAACTGAACGCCGCCGAAGGCCACGATTTGGTGCCCAAGGAGGCGTCCATCGCCATTGGCGACCGCCTCGACACCGATATCGAGGCCGGTAACCGCGGCGACTACGATTCGCTGGCGGTGCTGACCGGTGTCACCAACCCGACCGAACTGATGCTGGCTCCGTCACACCTGAGGCCCACATTCATCGCCCCTGATCTGCGTGAACTCGGCGAAGCCCAACCGGAGCCGGTCCGCGATGAGAGCGGTACTTGGGAATGCCGCAAGGCTAGCGCTTGGTTTGAAAACGGCCAGGTACACGTCAGCGACCCCACCAGTATGGACGGCCTGCGCGCCGCCGTATGCGCCGCATGGGAAGCCGCCGACCAAGGCGCACAGCTTAGCGAGGCCACGGTACCGGTGTTCGCCATCGAGGCATAGTCCTATGCCTACGGATAGCGAACATGCGCCGGTCACCGAGCGATACCCCGAACTTGCGGATATCGATGAACAAGACAACGACCGCAAGCTTGAGACCTATCGCAACGTGCTGGAATCCTTACAACACGAGCTTGATAACAGCCGCAGCTAGCAGAGGTGATTCATTCTCCCGCCAGCGGAAGATGACGTGAAGTGCTGGATGGTGGCTCCATGCCGAGCCACCCCGTTGGTGGATGGTGGGCCGAAAGGAAGATATATGACCGAGCAGCATATCGATCCCGCGACTCCACTTGACCGACTTGACATGATGCTCGTGGCTTCGGGACTGGTCGAATCGCGGGCCAAAGCGCAGCGACTCATCAAGGCCGGGCATGTGCGCGTGGACGGCGAGACCATCACCAAGCCATCGTTCATGGTCAAAGCCGGGCACAGCGAACTCGCCGTGGATAAGGGCGACGACTACGTCTCCCGAGGCGCTTACAAACTCTTGGGCGCGTTCGAAACCTTTGCCGGCAATGGCCTTACCGGGCCGGAAGGCTTGGAATGTCTGGATATCGGTGCCTCCACCGGTGGCTTCACCGACGTACTGTTGCGCGGGGGAGCGGCCAAAGTCGTAGCGCTCGACGTTGGGCACGGCCAGCTCGACCCGCGCATCGCCAATGACGAGCACGTCATCGAAATGAGCGGCGTCAACATTCGCGAAGTAGAGGCCGACGACCTGCCTTACCGGCCGGCGATGATCGTTTCCGACGTCTCCTTTATTTCCCTGACCTATGTGATCCCGGTAATCGCGCGCATCGCGGCTCCCGGTGCGCAGATTGTGTTACTGGTCAAACCGCAGTTCGAGGTCGGCCGGGCAGGACTCGGCAAAAACGGCATCGTTGAAGATCCGGCATTGCGGGAGCGGGCATTACACGACGTGGTCGCCTGTGCTGAACAGCACGGACTTGACGTGGTGGCCACTGCCGATAGTCCCATCATCGGCACCCACGGTAATGAGGAATACCTGCTTTACGCTGTCTTGAGATGAATGCGTTGGCAGTCTCCGTTCACCAGCAGCACGCTGGAGGTACGGTCGATGCCTAGTGCGGTGGCACACGTGGCGCTTTCCACCGCACTGCCGTTGCGTAGCATGGCGGAGTCCGCCGTCAAAGTCCGGCATTGCAGATGGTTGGCTTCAACCGTGACGGCTGTGATATGGCGAACCGTGCTGCCATCCTCATACCCATCCATATCAAAACGGGAAAACATCGTACTGCGGAGTGGATGAACTTCCAGAGCCCTGCTGTTGACGTCATGACCCTTCAACACGCCGTTCAAGCGGACTGTCTGACCGCTAATATGACGGGTGCCTAGGGGGCCATTGACGGACAGATTTCCGGAACAAACGATATCGCCGTTGCATCGTAGTTTGCCGGTAAAGGTTATTTCATCGCAAATAATGTCGCCGCCGACTTCGATGTCGCCGCTGCCGCTGATGCTGGATACGCGAATATCACCATCACACCGCACAATGCCACTTTTGATGACCAGTTTGTCCCCTTCTATAACTGAGGCCTCGAGGGTGCTGGTCACAATCATGGTGTGAAAATGCGCGCCATCGGCAAGACGGGAACGTTGGTCCACTCCTATGGTGCCGTAGACTCCTTTGCCTATCAGCGTGCAATTCTGCGTATGCTTGCCCATGATGATAAAACTCCCCTTATTAATATGGACGTACAGCTTTATGGCTTATTGCCACAATAATGAGCGCATCCATGTTGAGGGGGTTATATCGGTCACGATGTGAGCAGATAGGGGGTATAGCGAGCGCAGTTAGGGGGTTAGCCTTGGATGAAGTGGTCGATCTGATCCTGCTTGCCCATGAGGATGAGTTCGTCGTTGCGATGCATGACCAGTTCCTTGGAGCCGTACTGGAACTCCTTGCCTGGGGCCTTGAGGCCCACCACGGTCACGCCGTACTTGTCATGTACTTGTACGTCCTCGATGCTGCGGCCTACCGCGTACAGGGGCGTGTGGACCTTGACGACGGTGTACGGCCCGTCGATTTCGATGTAATCCAGATAATTGCCGGCCACCAGATGGCCCACGCGCTTGCCGGCATCGGTCTCCGCGTTGATGATGTGGCGGGCGCCGATGCGCTGCAGAATGCGCGCATGCTCCTGGGACACGGACTTGGCCCACAGGTCGGAAACGCCGGCGTCCAGCAGGTTGCCGGTGATGATCACCGAAGCCTCGATGCTGTCGCCGATGGCCACGACGGCCGTGTCGAACTGGGAGGCGTCGATCTGCTCGATGGCCAGCACATCGGTTATGTCGGCCTGAATGGTGGGCAGATGCGCGGACCAACGGGCCACAAGCTCCGGGTTCTTATCCATGGCGAGCACATCCTGACCCATCTGGTCGAGGGTGGCGGCCACGGACCCGCCGAAACGGCCCAGGCCGATGACCAGCACGCTTTTGTTGCCGCTCGGTTTTGCTGCCATGATGATGGTCCTCTCTATACCGGATTTCTGTGTGCCGATTGAATGGCCGATCAGCCAACGATAATGTTTTCCTGCGGATAACGAATAGGTTCGGGAGCCATCGGTCTGCTGATGGAGTAGGCGATGGTCAACGGGCCAAGTCGTCCGACAATCATCTCGGCGGACAGAATAAACAGGCTGGCCGGATTGCCGGCGCTTGCCACGCTCACCGAATAACCGCCCAACGAGAAGGCCGAGCAGGCCTCGAACACGGCGTCCACGAACGCGCAGCCGGTGGTGAACATCAGCATCATCGCACCGACCATAACCAGCGCAAAGCAGGCCGTGGTCACGGACACGGCGGTCATCTGGATGCGGCGGGGGATACGGCGGCGGAACACGGTGACATCGCGATGGCCGGTGAATGCGGCGCGGCAAATCAAGAGAATCACCGCGAACGTGGTGACACGGATGCCGCCGGCGGTGGATGAGGAGCCTGCGCCGATGAACATGAGTATGCTCATGAACACTTTGGTCTCATTCGTGACTTCGGGCACCCAGGAAATATCGAAACCGGCGGAGCGGGGCATGACGGCGGCGCTCATCGCACGGCGCATCTTCATGCCGGGACCGTCTGCGGGGAACAGGCCGGTATTGCCCCACTCGGCCAGCAGGAACCAAGCCAGTGAGGTGGCCACCAGCACAGCGGTGGTCACCAAAGTGAGTTTGGTGTGCAACGTCCAACGTTTCGGGCTGAGATGTCGGCGTGCGCACTGCACCAGATTCAGCACCACGGGGAAGCCGAGCGTTCCTATGAATGCGCTGATGAGAATCGGCAGTCCCACGCCCCAACGGTTCACATGCAGGCCGGTGGCGTCAGGCGTGAAACCGGTGTTGTTGTAGGCCGATACCGCGTAGAACAGCGCCTGCCACAATGTACGTCCCATATTGCCGTGGTTCACGCGGAACAGGTCGGGCAGCAGCAGCACGAAGGTAAGCACCTCGGCGATGATGGAGGTGCCCAATACCATGGTGAGTACGCCTTTGACCTCGGAAAGCTTCGTGGTGCCCAGTTCGTTCGCGGTAAGCATGCGCTGGGAGACCTTGAGTCTGCGGGAAGCGCCAAGAGCCACCATCGAGGCGAAGGTCATGACGCCCAGGCCGCCGAACTGGATGGAGAATAGGATGACAACTTGGCCGAACGTCGACCAGTATTCGCCGGTGTTCACCACCGGAATGCCGCAGGTGGACAGGGCCGAGACGGCGGTGAAGAACGCGACCGGGAAGTTGGTGAAGATGATGTCCGATGTGGAGATCGGCAGCAGCAGCAAGCCGGTGACGATGATGATCAGTGCGCCGAAATACACCATGGACAGACGGCCCGGGTGCCTGAGCAGACGGTCGGTGATGCTGATGCGGCGAATGCGTTTGGCGGTTTTATCGCTTTTGTCTCGGCTCAGTACATCGGCCGAATACCATCATGACAGGCCCTTCGAGGCCTCCTCATTGGCGGAGGATTCGTCGAAGTCATTGGCCATGGGTCCTCAAGCTCCTCAACTGATACTGCTGTATGGTCATACGGCATGCCATCGCGCTGCGCACGGCACGCGTACGGTGATCGCGCGGCTGTATGCCATTGTATGCCGAAGCCTTACGTTAATCGACTCTGCGGAACGTTGTCGGCGACGCGCCACGAAGCGGCATTTTTCGAACACCTGTACGAGTGATGACGGTGTCTGCGGCTAGAATAATGAGCAGTGCGACCGAATCGACAGGAGGATGCCATGGCCAAGCGCAACGCGGTGGTGGTGACGCATACCAGGCTCAGGCAGACCGGAACCGTAGTGGCCGAGGCGGTGAGCCAGCTGCGAGTGGCCGGTTTCGAAGTCACCATCATCGACAACACCGAGGCCCCCGATTTCGGTGTGCAGCCGCCGTGCGTGTCGGACGACACCGAAATCGTCGTGGTCCTGGGCGGCGACGGCACGATACTGCGCGCCGCCGAACTCGTCCACTGCACCCAGGTGCCGATTCTCGGCGTGAACATGGGGCATGTCGGCTTCCTGGCCGAATTCGAAAGCTTCCAGATCGACGAGGCGATCCGCCGGGTCGCCACCCACGACTATTCGATCGACGAACGCATGATCGCCCATGTGGACGTCTGGCTGCCCGGTGCCACCAAGCCCATCGAGGATTGGGCGCTGAACGATATCACGCTGGAACGCGCCGACCGAGGCAAGATGGTCGAACTGTCCATCCGCGTGGACGATGTGGAAATGAACTCGTTCGGCGCGGACGGCGTCATCGTATCCACGCCCACCGGTTCCACCGCCTACGCCTTCTCCGCGGGCGGTCCGGTCATGTGGCCGAACGTCAAGGCCCTGCAGTTGATTCCGTTGGCCGCGCACGCCCTGTTCGCCAGGCCGCTGATCATCGGCTCCGGCTCGACCTTCACCATCGATATTCTGGACGAATCCATGTCCGAAGGCTGGATTTGCTGCGATGGCCGCCGCCAGCGCGCCCTGCCGCAGGGTACGCGCGTCATGGTGCGCGAATCGCGCGATACCTTGCGCCTCGCCCGACTCTCCGGCGTGCCGTTCACCAACCGTCTGGTCTCCAAGTTCGATCTGCCCGTGGTCGGCTGGCGCGAGCACGCGCGCAATGAGGCCTCGAGCCAGTCGCTGCATCACGGGCATACGTTCCCGGCGGCCGCGTATGCGGCTGGCGTTGCCGTTGCCGTTGCCGGTGACGCTGGCGTCGCTGGTACCGATCCCGACAAGCCGGGCGAACGCGACGGCAAGGCAGGAGCCTGATGCTCGAAGAACTCGATATCCGCAATCTGGGGCCGATTCGAGAAGCCACCATTGCGCCGGCCGCAGGCATGACCGCCATCACCGGTGAGACCGGCGCCGGCAAATCCATGCTGCTCTCCGCGATCCGACTGGTCTCCGGTGGGGCCGCCGAATCCTCGCGCGTCTCGGCCGGGGCGGACGAGGCTTGGGCCCAGGCGATTTTCGCGCTCGCGGATGATGCCGTCGCATCTGAACATTCCGGCGACACCAACGATGCCGGTTCTGACGATTCTGACAGCGGGCTCACCGGTGCTGCCGCGGCCGTGGCCAAAGCCCACGACGCGGGCGTCGACCCCGAAGACGGCGAACTGTTCCTTTCCCGCACCGTACGCGCTTCCGGACGTTCGCGGGCCGTGCTCGGCGGCAAGTCCGTACCGCGTTCGGTGCTGGGGGCCATCGCCGGCGAACTGGTCATCATTCATGGCCAGACCGATCAGCTGAAAATCGCGGCCGCCGCACGGCAACGCGAGTTTCTGGACCGGGTGGCCGGAGACGAAGCCGAACTGGCCGCCTACCGCAAGGCGTGGGATGCGCTGGCCGCCATGGATGAGCGGCTGGAACGCCTGCGCTCGCAGGAATCCTCTGCCCGCCAACAGGCCGACTACCTGCGCGAATCCATCGACCGCATCAACCGAACCGACCCGCAGCCGGGGGAGGACGAGGAGCTGAAGGCGCGCCGCGAACGCATCGAAAACGCGGCCGACATCGCCCAAGGCGTGGGTTCGGCGCTGGGCGCGCTGGATGCCTCGCAGGTGGATGTGGACGCCGCCGACGGCGCTTCGGCCGTGGAACTCATCAATCATGCGGTGACCTCGTTGCGCGCGATTCGCGTCGGCGGCACGTTCGCCGAGCAGGCCGATCGGCTTGAATCCATCAATGCCGATTTGGGCGACGTGGTGTTCGCCCTGAGCCAGGAGCTGGGTGACGAAGGCAGCGTGGAGGATCTGGACCAGATCAACGGCCGTATCCACGAGCTTGGCGACCTCACCCGTCGGTGGGGCCCCACCTTGGCCGACGTGCTCGCTTGGCGGGACAAGGCGGCGTTCGATTTGGAGGATCTGGACGCCTCGCCGGAAAAGGTCGCCGAACTCGAATCCGAACGGCAGACGCTGTACGATGCGGCCCTCGCCGCCGCCGACGTGCTGAGCGCCGCGCGCGTGGCTGCCGCTGCCGACTTGGGCGCGCGCGTCACTGAAGAACTCGGCTCGCTCGCCATGCTGGGCGCCTCCTTGGAAGTGCGCGTCACGCCGCGAGACAAGGCCGATGATCCGCTCGGCCCGTATGGTCGCGACGATATCGCGTTCCTGTTTACGCCGTTCGAGGGGTCGCCGCAGTTGCCGATGGGCAAAAGCGCTTCGGGCGGTGAACTGAGCCGACTGATGCTGGCCTTGGAACTGGTGGCCGCCGACACGCGCGGCGGTGCCGACCAGACCTTCATCTTCGACGAGGTTGACGCCGGCGTGGGTGGCAAGGCCGCGGTCGAACTGGGCAAACGTCTGGCACGGCTGGCCCGCAGCGCGCAGGTCATCGTCGTCACCCACTTGGCGCAGGTCGCCTCGTGGGCGGACGCGCAGTTCGTGGTCACCAAGGAGCCGCCGGATGCCGATGACGACGATTTGGGCGTGGTCACCACCATCGCCGAAGTCAACGGCGAAACCCGCGTCCACGAAATCGCCCGCATGCTCTCCGGCAGCGAATCCGAAGCCTCCCTAGACCACGCCCGAGAACTCCTATCCGATTCTCGGCTTACGCTCCCGCTGGCGGGAGCTGGCGCCGCAGGCGACTGAGGGTGGTTGAAGAAGAAGGAGATTAGCAAATGGCCAAAGCCGCCATATTCGACCTCGACGGCACCCTCCTAGACTCCATGGGAGTCTGGGACCAAGTCGACATCGACTTCCTGAACAAGCGCGGAATCGAAGTGCCGCCCGACTACATGACCAAAGTCTCCGCCATGCAATTCCGCCAGATCGCCGAATACACCATCGCACGCTTCGGCCTTACAGACACGCCCGAAGAGCTCATGCAGGAATGGGACGACATGGCCAGCGTCGCCTATTCCACCACGGTCGAAGCCAAACCCGGCGCGCTTGACTATCTGCGCGATCTGAAAGCCTCCGGTGTCAAACTGGGTGTCGCCACCTCGCTGCCCCCGCATCTGCGTGAGCCGGCGCTACGCCACGTCGGCATGTTCGATCTGTTCAACGATATCGTCTCCGTCGATGACGCGAACGACGTCGGCAAGGACCAGCCCGACGTCTATCTGCTCGCCGCCAAGCGCCTAGGCGCCGCGCCGGTCGACTGCACGGTGTTCGAAGACCTGCTGGTCGGCATGAAGTCGGCCAAATCGGTCGGCATGAAGGTCTGGGCCATGCACGACGACTCCTCCGCCTCCGATTGGCCCGAGATCTGCCACCTGGCCGACGGTGTCCTCTTCGACTTCCACGACGCTCCGCGCGTGCTGTGATAAAAAAGTTACACCCCCGCTGGCGGGGCTGTCGGCGGGGCGTTGTTGGGCATGGGTACCCCTTTCCGAGGCCATTGTAGGCACGAGTCATGTTTCGACACTATAAGTTGACGATGTATTTGCTCACTGTTCAACTGTTATGTAACACACCTTGACAGTTAAGCAGAACAGTTATACTGTGTTGTATAACAGCTAAACAGCTGGGGTGCTAGTCAACCACAATCGAAAGGGGCATAGGTGAAACTGATCATCTCATCCGTGTCCGGTGAACCCATCTACGAGCAAATCAAAACCCAAATCCGTTCGGCGGTGCTCAGCGGCGAGTTGAAGGCGGGCGAGGCCCTGCCTTCCTTGAGGAAACTCGCCAAGGAGCTGCGCATCTCCGTACTCACCGTCACCAGGGCGTACAACGAACTGGCCGATGAGGGCGTGGTGCAGAACATCCAAGGCAAAGGCACTTTCGTGATGGACAAGGGCAACGAACTGATGCAACGTCAGCTCGAAACCCAGATTCGTGAAAGCCTGGCCGAGGCAAGCCGGGGCGCCAAAGCCGCCGGCATTCCGCTGGACGCATTGGACCGCATGCTCGAAGAGGAATACCGCAAGGAATAACCTCAAGAAAGGACCATGGACATGACCGCCATATCCGAATCCGACGCGATGGCGTTGCAGGTCACCGACGTCACCAAACACTATGATTCCGGCTTCACGCTGGACGACGTGACCTTCGACCTGCCCAAGGGCTACATCATGGGACTGATCGGCCCGAACGGCGCCGGCAAATCCACCCTCATCAAACTCATCCTCAACATGATTCACCGCGACGCCGGTTCGATTCACGTGCTCGGCCTCGACAACATCGCCAACGAGGAGCCCGTCAAAGAACAACTCGGCGTGGTGTTCGACTTCAGCTACATGCATGAACAGTGGCAAGTCAAGAACATTGAACGTATTGTCGCGCCACTGTATCCATCATGGGACGGTGGATGCTATCACAAGTATCTGGATACTTTTGGCCTTGGTGGCGCACAGAACGGCAAGAAACATATCAAGGATCTTTCCCGCGGCATGCAGATGAAGCTGATGCTGGCCATCGCATTGAGTCATGATGCCAAGCTGCTGATTCTCGACGAGCCGACCAGCGGACTCGATGTGCTTGCCCGCGACGAACTCATGGATATCCTGCATGCCTACATTGAGGATGGCGAGCATTCGGTACTGTTCAGCACCCATATCACTGCCGACCTCGAACGTGCTGCTGACTTCATTACCTACATCACCGATGGCCGTCTCTACTACACCGGTCCGAAAGACGAGTTTGAGGAATCGTTCCGCCTGGTTAAGGGCGGTCCAGACGAACTGGCACAACTGCCTGCGGACGTAGTGCTGGGCTCACATACGTATGCCACCGGATTCGATGCGCTGGTCCGGTCAGACAGGCTTGATGCTGTTGCGTCGGTGGTTTCGGGGCTTGTCGTTGAATCGGCTTCCATTGATGACATCATTCGACTGACCAATGCCCATGATTCCAATCGTGACTTGAGCGGGAGGTGAGCGGCCATGGAGGCAATACTGAGGGTGTCGCGGTCTCGGCAACATGCATTGACCACTGCATTGCGCGTCGATATGGCCTACCTGTGCGTCGGCGAACGGACTGTGTTCTCGTTGTTGTTGGCACCGTTGTTCTCCGTCATCTTTCAAGGTGAAGCTTATGGTGATGGCTTCGGCTATCGCATGGGTGTCATCATGACGGTATTCACCTGTGCCATGTGGGTGCTGACCATGGCGGTTGCTGACTTACAGAACGGATATCGGCTTCGTGGCATTATTCCGGCTTCGAGGAAGAGTCAGGTGGCCGCGCGATATGTGGTTGGATTGGTGATTTCCGTATTGTCGATATCGATGATCGTGCTGATTGACGGGTTGCAAGTGCTGGTCAATCCGGATTGGTCATTCGCGGGCAATCTGTGGGCGGCGCCGTTGGGAGGTTTCTGCACCGCGCTGATGGTCGCGCTTATCGTGCCCACGGGTTATCTGTGGACCAAACTAGGCGGTCTTCAAGTCACGATGATGGTGATTTATGTCGTTGTATTGGCTGTATCCATACTGCTATCTATTTTGCCTGCTTCGGTGACCAGAGGATTGGCCCATGCCGCGAATGCCATCATCGCGCAACGATTGTGGCTGGTTATTGCGGTATTGACAACGACGGTTGTGGCATATGGAATCTCGTATGTAATTGCCTCTCGCATATTTGCTTCAAGGGAATGGTGACGATGAGCTGGAAATCCGTAGTAAAGCAATGTCGATTCGATTGTGTCGGGACGGGTCTGTTTAGCGTGGCGAATATGGTATTTCTGCTGGTTTTCCCGGTGCTGTCTATCGTGGTATCGCTGGTGATGATACCGACCCACGTCGATGAACACGTTGCCAGTGGTCTGATGGGCGGATGCGGAGGTTTGGCATCGGCGATGGCATGTATGAGTGCATTGGGGCCTGCGTCATCCGAGGAATCTGCAGGGCCCAGTGCCATGCGAGGGCTGATTCCCGTTTCACGCACTGCACAAGTTGTAGGTCGGTACCTTTTTCTGTTGGTGGTTGGCCTGCTCTGGGCTTTGGACGTGGTGATATGCGGCGGCGTCTTCATTGTCTTTGGCGATATAGCAGATATGGGGTGGATCGGTACCTTGGCAGCAGGTGCTTTCATCTTCGCTTTGGCTATCATTCTTGGGTCGGTGCTGCTGGCCTGTGCATACCGGTTCACCTTCCGCAAGATGATGGTGGCCTCTGGCGTGGTCCTGGTTGGCTTGTATGCCGTCATTGCGCTGTTGGCCCGATTGCCTGTTGACTGGCAATGGCTTTTGCTGAATATTACCGATTTCCTGGCGATCTGGTGGCATACGGCGCTTGTTCTCGCCGTGTTGTGTCTGCTCGCATATTTTGGCTCCATGCTTATAGCCATCCGCATCTACCGAGCCAAAGAACTCTAGCCGCGCATTTGTCCGACCGCGAATGAAAAGAGACCGACAGGAATCTGTCGGTCTCTTTCCGTTATCGGTGTGTTATCAGTCCACCAGATCCAGAGCGATTGGCTGGTGCGGTTGCTGGGAATCGCTTTCATTGGCCGTGCGGCGCGCGCGGATGGCGGCGGCTGCGCGCTTGACGGTCTTGATAACTTCCTGCAGCACCACCACGCCGAAACCGACCGCGATGATTTTCAGCCACATGTCGATCGGCAGCGGCACGGTGCGGAACATCGCGCCGCCGAATTGCACCACTAGCACCTGAAGTGCGAACATCAGCGCGAACACGCCGATCATCACCTTATTGCGCAGCAGATTGGCGAACAGGCTGGCGTTGCCCAGCTCGCGGCTGTTGAAGGCGTTGAACAGCTGGAATACCACGAACAGCGTGAACAGAATGGTCGACTGCTGTTCGGCGGTGCCGCCCATGAAGTTCGTCCAGCTTTGCGCCATGAACACCACGGCGATGAACGCGCCGGAGACGATGATGCGCTCCAGCATGCCGCGCGAGACGATGCCGGCGTCACGGCGGGTGGGCCTGCGGTCCATAAGATTGTCGCGAATCGGCTCCATACCGAGCGTCAGCGCGGGCGGGCCATCCATGATGATGTTGACCCACAGCAGCTGCAATGCGGTGAACGGCGCGGCCAGACCACTGAACAGCGAGGCGAGTACCACGACCACCGAAGACAGGTTCACGGTGAGCTGGAACTGGATGAATCGCTGGAAATTCTCGTAAATGCCACGGCCCCAGTGCACGGCCTTGACAATGGTGGCAAAGGAATCGTCCAGCATCACGATATCGCTGGCTTCCTTGGACACCTCGGTGCCGGCGATGCCCATGGCGATGCCCACGTCCGCGTTCTTGATGGCGGGCGCGTCGTTGATGCCGTCGCCGGTCACCGCCACCACATTGCCCTGGGCTTTCAGAGCGTTCACCACGCGCATCTTGATAACCGGCGTGCTGCGGGCGATCACGCGGATGCGGCCGATTTCGCGGGACAGTTCCTCGTCGCTCATTTCCTCGATCTGGCGCGCCTCGACGGCGATATGCCGCTCGTCCAGAATGCCGAGTTCGTTGGCGATGGCCGTGGCGGTCACGATGTTGTCGCCGGTGAGCATCTTGAGCTCGATGCCCGCCTTGCGGCAGCGCTCCACGGCACCGGGCACATCCTCGCGCAGGGGATCCACGATGGCCACGAAGCCGTCGAACATCATGCCGGATTCCAAGCCGGCGCGGTCGGCAGCGTAATCGAGAGCCGCAGTGTCGGCGTCCTTATCGGAAATATGGCGGTGGGCGAAGCCGAGCACTCGGCAGGACTGCGCCTGGAACTTCGCGATTTCCCGTTCGATTTCGCCGCGCGTCTTGGCGTCGACGGCGCACAGGTCGAGCATCTTCTCCGGGCTGCCTTTGGCGAACACGGTAATGCCGTCGCCGTCACGCACCACAGTGGTCATGCTCTTGGTCTCCGACGAGAACGGATACGTGTGGAGCACCGTCGCGCGCTCGCGGCGAATCCGGTAGTCGAGTCCGGCCTTGTGCGCGGCGACCAACAGTGCGCATTCGGTGGGGTTGCCGATGAATTCCGGCATCGCGCCGGCCTCGGCTTCGGTGGCGCCCGGGAAGGTCACGTCGGCGGTGCCGTTGACGCAGAAGTTCTCCAGCAGCATGCGGTTCCTGATCTGCTCGGGCTTCTCCAAGGCGCGGCCCGGCGCGTTGTACGCCTCGATCACGGTCATGCGGTTCTGGGTCAACGTGCCGGTTTTGTCCGAGCAGATCACGTTGATGCAGCCGATGGTCTCGCACGCCACCATCTTCTTGACCAGCGCGTTCTGCTTGGACATTTTGATGATGTTCACCGCGAGGCACGCGGCCACGATGGTCGGCAGGCCTTCGGGCACGGCGGCCACGATCAGCGTTATGGAGGTGATGAACGCCTCGGAAATCGTGTCGAACGAGGCGGTGCCGGAAGCCACGAACCGGGCCACCTGAAGCACGAACACCAGTGCGGCCACAATCGAGCCCACCACGGCGATCACCTTGCCGAGCTTCGCGAGCTTCTCCTGCAGCGGCGTCATACCGGTGTTGGCGGCGCGCAGTTCGCGGGCGATCTTGCCGAACTCGGTGTCGTCGCCCACGGCGGTGACCACGGCACGGCCATTGCCGGCGGTCACGAAGCAGCCGGAATACAGCATGTTCGTGCGGTCGGCCACCGGGGTCTTCGGGTCGGTGAACACGGCGTCGGCGGCTTTGGCACTCGGCACGCTTTCGCCGGTGAGCGCGGATTCGTCGGCGGTCAGATCGTTCGATTCGATGAGGCGCGCATCGGCCGGCAGCTTGTCGCCGGTGCTGATCTGCAGCACATCGCCGATGGTGATGTCTCGCTGCGACACCAGCGTGACC
This sequence comes from Bifidobacterium sp. RTP21102st3_E2_RTP21102_210122, assembly GCF_040916945.1. Classification (NCBI taxonomy): domain Bacteria; kingdom Bacillati; phylum Actinomycetota; class Actinomycetes; order Bifidobacteriales; family Bifidobacteriaceae; genus Bifidobacterium; species Bifidobacterium sp. RTP21102st3_E2_RTP21102_210122. Next base: position 358,276 of record NZ_JBCPAN010000002.1, read on the forward strand.
TCGCCATCGCGCACCACGGTGACGGTCGTGTCGTCATTGATGTCGTTCAGCGCTTCGAATGCCTTGGCGCTGCGACTCTCCATCACCACGGTGATTGTCACGGACAGGGCGATGGCGAAGAAGATGCCCACGCATTCGAGAATGTCGGCGTGGCCGCCGGCCATGGCGCGGGTGATGTTGACGCCCAGGGTGATGGCCGCCGCGATCATAAGCATGATGAGCATCGGGTCGGCGGCCGTCTTGACGATGCGGGAAAGCATCGATTCCGGCTTCGGCTTGGTGAAGGCGTTGGGACCGTACTGGTTCAGGTTGTGCGCGGCCTGTTCGCTGGTCAGGCCTTGATGTGCATCGGTGCCCAGCGTGCTGATGACTGCTGGCGCATCCTGCATGAATGGTGCGGGCGTCTGCCCGTTGGCCGTGGTCATATGTTCCTCTCGTTTGGTTGACACACCGCACTGAAACCCGCGTAATATCACTCGCGTACCGCGCAACATGGCGGCACGCAGCCAAACGAATCGTTGACGACCATGTATCGCATACTCCGCGGTACATGAGTCTCGTCATTTAAGGCAAAGCCAGACCGTAACGGAACTGCCGACGGCCACGATGTTGACTTGCCACATTGCGGTTTGGGCCGAGCCCTTCGCCGCAATGCTGTCTACTCCCTCATGGGACTATTCAGTTGCAGAAACAGAACCTAACAAACCACATGGATTTTCCCGTTCGCCGGCAGCATGGCGATTCCCGCCTTCCTAGAAAAAACAAGCAACACGCCATTGGCTCGTTGCAGGTGAAAAGCCGCAAGAAAGCCGCGCGTGACAAGGCTCGGACATGCTTGAACATGCCTGGACCTTCGACTTGTGACATCAGAAAACAAAAAACCGATACATGCTGGTAAAGCATGTATCGGTTGGGAATTGTCAGTTAGTGCCGTCAGCGGACTATCACAGCGCCTGGGCGGCCTTTTCGACGTAATCTTCCATGCCGTCGATGGCCACGACGTCCTTGAACCGCACGTCGGCGGTCTCAAGACCACGCAGGGCGGCCGGGGCGGTGGTGCCGGTCTCGTGGGCCAGCACATCCATGCACTCGAAGTCGGTGCCGGTGGCGTCGAAGCCCAATGCCTCGTTCACCACGCGCGGGAACTTGTAGGGGCTGGCGGTGGAGAGCAGCACGCGCGGGGTCAGCGGGTCGCGCGGCATCTGCTCAAGCAGGTAGTAGCCGCAGGCGGTGTGCGGGTCGATCACGTAGTGGTTCTCGTCCCAACAGTGCTTGATGGACTCGCGTACCTGATCCTCATCGGCCCAACCGGTGCCGAAGATCTGACGAATCTTGGCCAGCAGTTCTTCCGGGATCTCGTACGTGCCCCACTTGTTGAGGTCGTTCATCAGCATGGAGATCAGACGGGTGTCGCCCTCGGACAAGTAGTACAGCATGCGCTCCAGGTTGGAGGAGATGAGGATGTCCATCGAGGGGGAGATGGTCTGGAAGAACGGGCGCTGGCGGTTGTAGGTACCGGTGGTCAGGAAGTCGAACAGCACGTTGTTCTTGTCGGAAGCCACCACGAGGTGCTTGACCGGCAGACCGAGCAGCTTGGCATAGTAGCCGGCGAGGATATCGCCGAAGTTGCCGGTCGGGACCACAAACTCGACCTCATCGCCGACGTTGATCACCTGGTCGGCGAGCAGTTGGGCGTAAGCGGAGAAGTAGTAGACGACCTGCGGCACCAGACGGCCCACGTTGATGGAGTTGGCGGAGGAAAGCACCACGTGCGAATTGCCGGCGAGACGCTCGGCCAGGGCGCGGTCGCCGAAGATGCGCTTGACCGCGGACTGGGCGTCGTCGAAGTTGCCTTCCACGGCGGCCACCTGCACGTTGGAGCCGGCTTGCGTGGTCATCTGCAGCTCCTGGACCTGGGAGACCTTGCCTTCCGGGTAGAAGACGGTGATCGCGGTGCCCGGGGCGTCCGCGAAGCCGGCCAGCGCGGCCTTGCCGGTGTCGCCGGAGGTGGCGGTGAGGATCATGATCTTCTCGTCCGCGTCGCCATCGGCCGGCGTGGTGTGCGCCATGAAGCGCGGCAGGATCTGCAGCGCCACGTCCTTGAACGCGGAAGTCGGGCCGTTGAACAGTTCGAGCACGTAATCGTCGCCCAGGGGCTTGAGCGGGGTGATGCGCTCGTCGGACCACTGTTCGCCGTAGGCGTCGGCGATGCACTGGCCCAGCTCCTCGGCCGTGAAGTCCGGCAGCAGCGCGCCCAGCACCTCGGCGGCGATTTGCTGGTACGACTTGCCCGGCAGGGAGGCCACGTCCACCTTGGTCTTGCCCAACGCGTCCGAAACGAACAGGCCGCCGTCATCGGCGATGCCCTTACGAATCGCCTGCTTGGCGGTCAGCGAATCGGTGGTGCTACGGGTGGAATGGAAGGTGGTTGTCACGATGAATCCTTCTGCCTGAAAGGGATGATGAATCCACATCAGTCTAGCGTGGGCCGTGGGCAGAAGGGCCGTCCGTCTCGCATAACCGACCGGTCGCACCGGCGAAAATCACCATTGCCATCGAACGGGGACCGGCCATATCATGGAACAGGCCGGCTGCAAACGGGCCATACGGTAAGGCGACAACGGCGAATCAATTGTCGCTTATACCAAAGAGCACCCATGACCGCTTCACCCCTTGCGCAGAAGGCAACCGATGCTTTCAACGCGCCGATCTGCGAAACCGATCCTGAGATCGCCGAACTGCTGGACTCCGAACTGGGCCGCCAGCGCAGTGGCCTTGAGATGATCGCCTCTGAGAACTTCGTGCCGCGAGCGGTACTGCAATGCCAGGGCTCCGTGCTGACCAACAAATACGCCGAAGGCTACCCCGGCCGTTTCTACCACGCCGAGGCGTACGGCGTGAACCCCGAGACCTTCCGCACCGACCCGGAGATCATCCGCCAGCGCACGCTCGACGGTGCCAAGATCCTTGCCGAACGACTACTGGCCGACGACGTCAAGGCCAACGGCATCTCCGTGCTGACCGGCGGCACCGATGTGCATCTGGTGATGGTCGACCTGCGCAACAGCGAGATGGACGGCCAGCAGGGCGAGGATCTGCTCGCCGCCTGCGGCATCACCATCAACCGCAACACCGTGCCCTTCGACCCGCGCCCGGCCTCGGTGGCCTCGGGCCTGAGAATCGGCACGTCCGCCCTGGCCACCCGCGGCTTCGGACCGAAGGAATACGAGGAGGTGGCCGACATCATCGGCACCGCGCTCGCCGCCGGCCCGTCCGCCGACGTGACCGCGCTGAAGGCCCGCGTCGACAAGCTCGCCGAAGACTTCCCGCTCTACCCCGACCTGGACCAGATTCACTGATTTTTTGCGGATGTACGCAGCTCCCTCATCAGAGGGAGCCGCGCTTATATCCCCGGCTATCTTCGGTGCAATATGGGTCGAAACGGGCAATGCGGCCCATTGTGGGTTACTCTTGTTTTTTATGAGCGATGAATTGAGTCCTGAGGTGTTCGACGCGGTGTGCCGCCAGGCCGATCAGGCCGCACGCGCACAGGAGCGTCTTGCACAGGCAAATACCGAAGCCAAAAACGAACTGTTGCTTGCCATTGCGGACGCGTTGGACGAGCATGCTGCGGACATCGAAGCCGCCAACGCGCTGGACATGCTCGAATCCAAGGAAAACGGCATGGATGCGGGCAAGCTCGACCGCCTGCTGTTCGACGTGCCGCGCGTGGCCGCCGCCGCCCAAGGCGTGCGCCATGTGGCCACCCTGCCCGATCCGGTCGGCGAGATCGTGCGCGGATACAACCTGCCCAACGGTCTGCGCCTTACCCAGACGCGCGTGCCGATGGGCGTCATCGGCATGATCTACGAGGCCCGGCCGAACGTCACTGTGGACGTGGCCAGCCTGTGCCTCAAGTCCGGCAATGCCGCGTTGCTGCGAGGCGGCCACGCCGCCGAACGCACTAACGCCGCCACGTTGGGCGTCATCGCCCCGGTGCTTGAAGCCCACGGTTTCGAATCCGCACTGGTGCAATCCGTCGACCAGTACGGGCGCGCCGGCGCCACCGCCATGATGGAGGCGCGAGGCCATATCGACGTGCTCGTGCCGCGAGGAGGAGCGGGTCTGATCCAAGCCGTCGTGCGCAACTCCAAAGTGCCGGTCATCGAAACCGGTGCCGGCAACGTGCATATCTATATCGACAAGTCCGGTGATCTCGCCAAGGCCATCCCGATCATCATCAACGCCAAAACCCAGCGCGTGGGCGTGTGCAACGCCGCCGAAAAGCTATTGGTTCATAAGGATGTCGCCGCCGAATTCCTGCCGCAGATCGCCGCCGCTCTGGCCGAGGCGAACGTCGTGCTGCAGACCGACACCACGTCGTACGGCATCATCTCCGGTGCGGCAATCGAGGGCCTTGACCTCAACCACGCCGCCGAAGAGGATTGGGACACCGAATACCTGGCCCTCAAAATGGGCATCAAGGTGGTGTCGGACCTGGACGCGGCCATCGACCACATCAACACGCATTCCACAGGCCACACCGAATCCATCATCGCCGAGGATTATGCGGCCATCGAGGAATTCACCAAGCGCATCGACTCGGCCGTGGTCATGGTCAACGCCTCCACCCGCTTCACCGACGGCGGCGTGTTCGGCTTTGGTGCCGAGCTTGGCATCTCCACGCAGAAGATGCACGCACGCGGTCCCATGGGATTGCGGGAGATGACCACCACCAAGTGGATCGGTTACGGAACAGGACAGGTGCGCGCATGAACGAGGACGGCAACATGAACATTACGGCTGACACGGCAAACAAGGCAAGCGAACTGCGGCCCGACATCGACCTCAACGATCCCAAGCTCGGCCTGAAGATCGCGGCCGAACGGCTCAGCATCGTCCGCTACGTGTTCCTTGTGCAGATCGAGGACGGCATCGCCTCCGCCGCCCAGCGTGCGTCGCTCGAATACGCGGACGCCGTGCTCATCGGTTGGCCCGAGACCGATTCGCCCGAAGTCGCGGACCTCGACGATGCCCAGCTCAAGATCGTGCGCGAACACATGGAGCTCATGGAAGGCTACATCGGCAAATACAGCCAGATGGAGCACGACGGTGACCTTGACGGCATGACCGACACGCTCATCCGCATCACCGAGCGTGTGGCCGAGGTCCGCCGCCTCTACCAGCCGGACTTCCCGCTGCCCACCTTCGCCGAAATTCGTCGCGTGGTCCAGGACGAATGGGATGAAGACATGGGCAAGATCGATCCCAGGGAAGACAATCCCACCGCCGGCGAAATCGAAGAGGAAACCGAATCAGCCGATGACGCCGCCGGCGAGGGCGACCAGGCATGAGTGGTGTTACCGACAGCCACAAAACGGCTGCGTCAGTTCAGTCCGAAAAATCAGTGGAATCCGCCGAGCCCGCCGAAATCGTTGCCGTCACCCAAGGCGAAACCGAACGGCGCATGTCTGACCTGTCCGCGCCGGCCGGGGCCAGCAGCCATGGCAAAGGCAGGCTTTCCGCACGCGGCAACTGGCATACGCGCCTGCGCGTCGGCATCATGGGCGGCACGTTCGACCCGATTCACAACGGCCACTTGGTCGCCGCCTCCGAAGTAGCTTGGGTATACGACCTCGATGAGGTGATTTTCGTACCCACCGGCCGACCTGTGTTCAAGCTGGACAAGCACGTCACCAACGCCGAAGATCGGTATCTGATGACTGTGATCGCCACCGCATCCAACCCCAAATTCACCGTCTCGCGTGTCGACATCGACCGTCCGGGCGTCACCTACACCATCGACACCCTGCGCGATATCCGCGCCCAACATCCCGACGCCGAGCTGTTCTTCATCACCGGCGCAGACGCCGTGGCCGAAATTATGCAGTGGAAGGACGCCGACCTCATGTGGGACCTCGCCCACTTCGTGGCCGTCACGCGCCCCGGCTACTCCAGTCCGGACGGCGTGACCTTGCCCGAAGGAAAGGTCGATACGCTTGAGATCCCGGCCTTGGCCATCTCTTCGACCGATGTACGCCGCCGCGCCGAACACGACGAGCCGGTCTGGTATCTGGTGCCTGACGGCGTGGTGCAATACATCGGCAAGCATGGTCTGTATTCATACGAGGACTGACGATTCGTACGAGGACTAGTGTGCATTTGTACGAGGGCTGGTGAGGATTAGCGCGAATCAGTGCGCATCAATCCTCACCAGTGCAAAAGATAAGCAGTCAGGCCAGTCCCATCTTGATTTTCAATGCCATTACGCGAGTCGCCGCCGCCGTCACTTTCGAAGCGAAAGCCGGATCGGACTTCGCCCGTTCGTTGAGGCCGTCCACAATTGGCTTTACGTAATCCGTCTGACCGATGCAGGACATGTCGCCGCCCGCCTCGACAAGCTTTACTCCCAATTGGCTTACATCGTAGCTGCTTAACGCTTCGGCAGACATCGAATCCGAAATCACCACGCCCGTGTACTTCAGGGCGTTGCGAATATGACCGTCGATAATCGTAGAAGAAAACACCGCCGGATTATTCGGGTCGATGGATTGATACGTGGCCAACGACATCATCACCATCGCAGGATCGGTCTTGGTGATCGCCTGGTCAAAGGCACCTGCCTCGGCCCCGCCCAACGTGGTGGTCGTATCCAGAATGCCTTCGGTGGTGAAGTCGGTATTGCCGCTTACCGCGCCCAACCCAGGATAATGTTTGACCGCCGCGCCGACCTGAGCGTCTCGCAAACCTTCAATAACGGCGATGCCATGTTCGGCGTTGCCGGCCGCATCCAATCCGAAATCACGATCCAGCGCGCCAATCGGAGCATTTGAGGCACGATCGCCCACCACCGTGCCGAGCACCGGTGCCAAATCGACATTTATGCCAGCAGCAGCTAATTGCGAACCCCACGTGCCTGCCGATTGACGCAATGCGTCAGCGGACATTGTGCCCTGCTCAACGGCACTGGGCATTGTGTCGAAACCGGTACCAGTCAGATGCTGCACCTGACCACCCTCCTGATCGGTGGCGATGATGAGACGATTGCCGGCCGGCGCATATCCTTGGAGTTGCGCGGTCGCGGTCTTGACCGTATCGGCGCCGGTATTCCAATTGCCAATGAGAATGGCCGAGCCAATGTGCTCGTCGGCGATTGTTGAAGCCAGCGAGGAGGGATCGGAACCGGCGAATAACGGCACCATCACTAACTGTCCCACACGTTCCTCAAGCGTCATGGCGGATACCGCACGTTGGGCTTGTGCGGCCGGGTCGTCGTTCTTCTTCGGGGAAGGAACGTCGGTGCGTGGTAACGCACTTGTCTGGGAAGTCTGGGGAGTGGTGGTGTTGCCGTTTGATGTGGATTTGGCGAACCATCCGACATGCCATCCGTAGGCTGCCACGCCGGCCAACACCACTGCCAAAGCACATATTGTCGCCACGATTGGAGTGCTCCTGTGCCGAAGTTGGCGTGTGGCGTGTGCTGAGGGACGCAGATGTTGTGGCCGTTGGCTGTTCATACCGGCAAGCGTAGAACGGAGCGTAGAACAGAACGCTGCCTCATTCTGTGCTCAGGGCATAACCTACCTCCCGCCCTTTCGATAGGCTTGAGTTATGTCTTTTAACGATCCTTTCTCAGTACTGTTCGGCAATGGCGGCGATTCACGACGCAATAATGCGAACAATGACGATCCGATCATCCTCGATGTCGAGGCCGATGGGGACGGTCCGGCCCGCAACACCAACGCCGGCCCCTCTGGGTCATCCCGCCCTCCACGTGGCCCGGCCAATCCGCGTATCACCCGTAAACCAGCGTCCGGTGGCTCAGGATCCAGCCATGGCAGCAAGGTTCTGATCGGCGTGGTGCTGGCCTTGGCCATCATCGTCGGTCTGTTCTTCGGCCTGTCCCGATTCATCACCGATCTGATGTGGTACGGCCAGCTCGGCTTCCAGTCCGTGGTCTGGACCCAGCTCGGGGTGAAGATCGGCCTGTGGGTGGCCTACGCGCTGCTCATGGCCCTGACCGGCTTCGTTTCCGCCTGGCTGGCTATCCGGGCACGCCCTGATTCGGCCGACGGTTCCACCATTCGCATTAACGGCGATGTGGTCGAGGTCGGCAAATCCGTCAGCTCGAAAACCGCTCGCCGCGTGGCCGTGGTGATTTCGCTGATCGTCGGCGTCATCTTCGGCTCTCAGTTCAACGCGAACTGGAGCGAGATTCTGCTCATGTTCAACGCGCAGTCGTTTGGCACCACCGATCCGCAGTTCGGTCTGGACAACGGCTTCTACGTGTTCGTGCTGCCGGGCCTGAAGCTCGTGCTCGCCGCCGTGGCCATGCTGCTGGGCGTGGGCCTTGTGTTTTCCGTGGTCACGCATGTGCTGATGGGTGGTATCCGCATTACCATGCCGGTTAACGGACGCGGCCTGTTCTCCATCACCAAGCGTTGCCGTCGCCAGCTTGGCATCTGGCTGATGCTCAACATGTTCGCTTGGGCAGCGCGCCAGATGATCGGCGTCTTCGACCAGCTCACCGTGCAGGGTTCACGCATCACCGGTGCCTCCTACACCGCCGTACATGCCAACATCCCCGTCACGTTCATCATGGCCGCGCTGACCGCCATCCTCGGCGTGGTGCTGGGCATCTGGCTCATGCGTTCCCACACGCTCGAAGGCCAGGCGTCCATCGGCGTGCGCGCTTCCGCCGCGCTCAAGGCTTGGCGTGTGCCGGTGACCTCCATTGCCGTCGTGGTCGTGGTGGGTCTTGTGCTCACCGTGGCATGGCCGGTGCTGTTGCAGCGCTTCCGCGTCAACCCGAACGCACAGGAGATGGAATCCACCTACATTCAGCGCAATATCGACGCCACCCGCGCCGCCTACGGTCTTGACAAGCTCAAGACTGAGCAATACAAGGTAACCGACAAGGGCGAGCAGGGCGCTCTGGCCAAGGAGGGCGACACCACCGCGCAGATTCGTCTGCTCGACCCGCAGGTCGTCAGCCCCACATTCAAACAGCTGCAGCAGTCCAAGCAGTACTACACCTTCGCCGACACTTTGGCAGTCGACAAGTACGAGATCGACGGCGTTTCCCAAGACACCGTGATTGCCGCCCGCGAGCTTGACCTGGCCGGCAACGACAACCGCAATTGGGTCAATGACCACACCGTGTACACCCACGGTTACGGCGTGGTGGCCGCTTACGGTAACAAGGTGACCGCCGACGGCCAGCCTGAATTCTTCGAATCCGGCATCCCCACTCAGGGCAAGCTCACTGAATCCGAAAAGTATGAGCCTCGCATCTACTTCTCGCCGAACACCACCGAATACTCGATCGTCGGCGCACCGGAGGGCACGCAGGCTTGGGAGTTCGACTACCCGACCGGTTCGGAAGGCGCCCTGACCACGTTCAAGGGCGACGGCGGCCCCTCGGTTGGCAACCTGTTCTCCCGTATTCTCTACGCAATCCGCTTCGGCTCCGATCAGATTCTCTTCTCCGACCGTGTGACCAGCGAATCGCAGATTCTTTACGATCGTTCCCCCAAGGAGCGCGTGGCCAAGGTGGCGCCGTACCTGACGCTTGACGGCCGTGTGTATCCGACCGTGGTCGATGGCCGCGTCAAGTGGATCGTCGACGGCTACACCACCTCTGATGCCTACCCATACTCGCAGATGACCGACCTCGGCTCCGCCACCAAGGATTCCACCACCGTCTCTTCCGCAACGGTCTCATCCTTGGGCTCGCAGAAGGCCAACTACATCCGCAACTCGGTCAAGGCCACCGTGGACGCCTACGACGGTTCCGTGGACCTGTACGTGTGGGATCAATCCGATCCGGTGATCAAGGCATGGGAGAAGATCTTCCCTGGCCAGTACCACCAGCTCTCCGATATCTCCGGCGACCTGATGAGCCACATGCGCTACCCGGAAAGCCTGTTCAAGGTACAGCGCGAGCTGCTCTCCAAGTACCACGTGACCTCTGCCAGCCAGTACTACTCAGGCGAAGACTTCTGGCAGACGCCGGTCGATCCGACCGAATCCCAGTCCCAGCAGGACCAGGACATCCTGCAGCCGCCGTACTACCTGACCTTGCAGACCGGTGGCACCAAGGAACCGGTGTTCTCGCTGACCTCCACCTACATTCCGGCTGGCCAGTCCACCCGTGAGATCCTCACCGGCTTCCTGTCGGTCGACTCGGATGCCGGCAATGAGAAGGGCAAGATAGGCTCAAACTACGGCACCATCCGATTGCAGGAGCTGCCCAAGGATTCGAACGTACCGGGCCCCGGCCAGGCGCAGAACAACTTCAACGCCAACGCCGACGTGTCCAAGGAACTGAACCTGCTGCAATCCGGCGACACGCAAGTGGTGCGCGGCAACCTGCTCACCCTGCCGCTCGGTGGCGGACTGGTGTACGTGCAGCCCGTGTACGTCAAGTCTTCGGGTGCGACTTCATTCCCGCTGCTCAAGAAGACGCTGGTCGCGTTCGGTGATCAGGTAGGATTTGCGGATACGTTGGATGAGGCCTTGGATCAGGTGTTCGGTGGTGATTCCGGCGCGGCCGCAGGCGATGCCGAGAACGTGTCCGGTGACGGATCGTCTGGTGACCAGTCGTCCGGCATATCCGGTGACCAATCTGGTTCCGATACCAATGGTGGCCAGTCCGGCACCACGGACGGCAAGTCGGATTCCGGCTCGTCTTCCGACCGTAGCCCCGAACTCCAGCAGGCGCTGAACGATGCCGCCCAAGCCATGAAGGACAGCCAGTCCGCCATGAAGAACGGCGACTGGACCGCCTACGGCAAGGCGCAGAAGGAGCTTGAAGACGCCCTCAACAAGGCCATCGAGCTCGACAAGTAGTTCCGACAGGAATTGGCTCCCCTCAGGGTGAGGGGAGCCATCGCCGAAGGCGACTGAAGGGAGTCGGTTACCTCAACTGACATAGCCCGTCCTTATCATAAGGACGGGCTATTTGCGTATTCAAAGGAACCTCATGCCATACACCTTCCGTCCGGCCGTCGAATCCGACGTCCAAGCCATCGCCGACATCTACAACGCCTCAGTGATGGCCGGCGGTGCGACCGCCGACCTCACCCCGCGCACCTTCGACCAACGCCGCGCCTGGGTCGAATCCCATACGCCGCCCTACGGCGTTTTTGTTGTGGAATCGGAAGACGGTTCAATCATTGGCTTCGGTGCGCTCTCCGTGTTCTATGACCGCGCAGGATATGACGGTGTCACCGATTTGGCCTATTACATCGATCCGGCATGGCAAGGCAGGGGAGTAGGCACGTTCATGCTTGACAGGCTGCTCACCGAGGCGCTGGCCCGCCACATGCGCAAGGCCTGCGGCATCATTTTCGCCGATAACGCCGGCTCCATTGCCCTCATGCACCGCTTCGGCTTCACCCAATTCGGACTCATGCCCGCCGCTGCCACCGACTCCACCGGCACCATGCGGGACATGTCCTACTGGTATTTGGACCTGTAGCCTTGCAGTAAGTCATTTCAGTCAAGAAAAGTGTGAGGATGCCGGAGCAAACGAGCTTGACGGCGGCGTTGAGTACAATCTTGACGGTTGGATCCGGCCGGGCATGGGCCAGTGCGCGAGGCGAACGCGCGCATGACGTACGGAACATACAGAACGTGCATACGGGAATAAAGGAAGACGGACGAGGAGCGGATTATGGCATCGGATTTCTGGCTGATTGCGGGACTGGGCAACCCCGGCAAAAAATATGAGGACACGCGGCACAACATGGGCTTCATGACCGCCGACGTGCTCGCCGAACGTTGGACGGTGAACTTCGCCGATCACAAGGGCTTGGCCATGCTCGGTAAAAGCGTGATGAACCTGGACGGCCGCACCGTCAAGTTCTTTCTGGCCAAGCCGCTGACTTATATGAATGATTCCGGCAATGCGGTGGCTTCCATTAGCGCCTATTACCAGATCGAGCCCGACCATATTGTGGTGATTCACGATGACATGGACTTGGAATTCGGCCGTATCAAGGTCAAGGCAGGCGGCTCCGCAGGCGGCCACAACGGCATCAAGTCGATTGACCGTTCCCTCGGCACGCCGAAATACGCGCGTGTGCGCATGGGCGTCGGTCACTCCAAGCGCGGTGCGAACGCGCATGACAACACGGTGAACTGGGTGCTGGGCGGATTCGGTCCGGACCAGCGCAAGCAGCTGCCCGAATTCCTGGCTGACGGCGCCGACGCCGCCGAGGACATCATCTTCCACGGTCTTGCCAAGACCCAGGAGAAGTTCAATGGCCGGTGAGGCGACGCACCCGGACCTGATCAACGGCTCACTGGTAGGCATCCTGTCTGAGCTGGAACAGGACAAGACCTTCCTGAAGCTCGCCGCCGGCGACATCGAGGCTTCGGACGACGTCGACAACTCCGTCCTGGCCGGCATCCCCGAAGGCTTGCGCCCGGCTTTGGCCGCCGCCATCGGGCAGGGTGTGGCCGGCAAACCCGGCAAGCCGGTCGTGCTGGTCGTGGCCTCCGGCCGCGAAGCCGAAGAGACCGTGGGCTCGCTGCGCTCCTGGTATGATGGCGACCCGAACGACATCGCCCAGCTCGAAGCCTGGGAAACCCTGCCGCACGAGCGTCTGAGCCCGCGCGCGGACACCGTGGCCAGCCGCATGGCCGTGTTCCGCAGACTCAAGCATCCGAGCGATACCGATTCGATGTTCGGCCCGATTCGCATTCTCGTCATGCCGATCCGCTCGCTCATCCAGCCAGTCGTCCAAGGACTGGGCGATGTCGAGCCGCTCGTGTTCACCGTGGGGGAGGACCTGCCCCTCGACGAAGCCGCCAAACGTCTGATCGAAAACGCCTATACGCGCGTGGACCTGGTCATGGACCGTGGCGAGTTCGCGGTGCGCGGAGGCATTCTTGACGTATTCCCGCCCACCGCACCGCACCCGGTGCGTATCGAATTCTTCGGCGACGAAATTGACACCATCAAGGAATTCCACGCCTCCGACCAGCGTACCTACGGCGACGGCCTCAAGACCATCTGGGCCACCGCATGCCGTGAACTGCAGCTGACCGACGCCGTGCGCACCCGCGCCAAAGCCTTGGTCGGTTCGATTCCCAATGCTGAGGACATGCTCGAATCCATCGCCAACGCCATTCCGGTCGAAGGCATGGAATCCCTGATGCCCGCACTCGTGGACCATCTGGAACCGGTGGGCTCCATGCTTCCCAAGCACGCCGTGATCCTCCTGAGCGACCCGGAGAAACTACGCCGCTCCGCCGAAGACTTGGCAAAAACCGCGAACGAGTTCCTGGCCGCCAGCTGGCATGTGGCCGCCTCCGGCCACGGCGCCGGCGCGCCCATCAGCTTCGACGAAGCCAGCTTCCTCGACTATGCGGAAACCATCAGCTCCCTCGAATACTCCGAACATCCGGTGATTCGCCTCACCAGTTTCGGCGTGGACACCACGTTGACCGGCCATGTGCAGCTCGACGCCCAGAACCCGGCCGAATTCCGAGGGGATGAGGCCAAGGCCTCCCAAGGCATCGAAGGCCTGCTCGATGCCGGCTTCCACGTCACCATCACCGCCGCTGCGGCCGGCACCTTGGCCAGGCTCAAGCGTGCGATCAACACTACCGGCATCGCCAATTTCGACGTCATCCGCTCTCAGGCCATCGACGGCTTCGTGGACAAAGCCGCCAAAATCGCCCTGCTCACCGAACGCGACCTGACCGGCCGCACTTCGGCCGTGGCCGTGGCCAAAGCGCCGAAACGCCGGCGCAAGGCCATCGACTTGGTGGAACTCAAAAAAGGCGATTACGTGGTGCACGAGCAGCACGGCATTGGCCGGTTCATCGAAATGCGCCAGCGCACCATCGGCACCGGCGCCAACAAAACCACTCGCGAATACCTGGTCATCGAATATGCGCCTTCCAAGCGCGGCGCCCCGGCGGACAAACTGTTCATCCCCACCGACCAGCTCGACCAGGTCAGCAAATACATCGGTGCCGAAGCCCCCAAGCTCAACAAGCTCGGCGGCTCCGACTGGGCGGCCACCAAGGCCAAGGCCCGCAAACACGTCCACGAGATCGCCGACGACCTGATCAAGCTGTACTCCGCCCGCCAGCGCGCCAGGGGCTTCGCGTTCAGCCCGGACACCCCATGGCAGAAGGAACTGGAAGACGCCTTCCCCTATCAGGAAACCGCCGACCAGCTCACCACCATCGACGAGGTCAAATCCGACATGGAGAAGCCCGTGCCGATGGACCGCCTCATCTGCGGCGACGTGGGCTTCGGCAAAACCGAAATCGCACTGCGTGCCGCCTTCAAGGCCGTGCAGGACGGCAAGCAGGTGGCCGTGCTCGTGCCCACCACGCTGCTTGTCCAGCAGCATTACGAGACGTTCAGCGAACGATTCGAGGGTTTCCCGGTCAATGTGGCGGCCATGAGCCGATTCCAGACCACCAAAGAGATCAACGAGACCATCGAGGGGCTGGAAACCGGCACGGTGGACGTGGTCATCGGCACGCACAAGCTGCTGAACCCGAAAATCAAGTTCAAGGATCTGGGACTCGTCATCATCGATGAGGAGCAGCGTTTCGGCGTGGGACACAAGGAGACGCTGAAAGCCCTGCGCACCAACGTGGACGTGCTGTCCCTGTCTGCCACGCCTATCCCGCGCACGCTGGAAATGGCCGTGACCGGCATTCGCGAGATGTCCACGCTCGCCACCCCGCCCGAAGACCGGTTGCCGGTGCTGACCTATGTGGGCGCCTACGAGGATGCGCAGGTCACCGCAGCCGTACGCCGCGAACTGCTGCGAGGCGGCCAGGTGTTCTATGTCCACAATCGTGTGCAGGACATCTCGTCCATCGCCGACAAGATCCACACGCTGGTGCCCGAGGCGCACGTCGGCATCGCCCACGGCAAGATGGGGGAGAAGCAGCTCGACCAGATCATCCGCGACTTCTGGCATCGCGACATCGACGTGCTCGTGTGTACCACAATCATCGAGACCGGTCTTGATATCTCCAATGCGAACACGCTGATCGTCGACCATGCCGACCGTTTCGGCTTGAGCCAGCTCCATCAGCTGCGTGGCCGCGTCGGTCGCGGCCGCGAGCGCGCGTACGCCTACTTCTTGTACGACCCGTCCAAGCCGATGACCGAGCAGTCCCATGACCGGCTCGCCACCATCGCGCAGAACACGGCGCTCGGCTCCGGTTTCGACGTGGCCATGAAGGACTTGGAATTGCGCGGCACCGGTAACCTTCTGGGCGACGAGCAGTCCGGCCATATCGAGGGCGTGGGCTTCGACCTGTACGTACGCATGGTGTCCGAAGCCGTGGAAAAGTACAAGGAGCCCGAAGAGAACGTCGAGCCGGTGGCCGTGTCCATCGACCTGCCCATCGAAGCGTCGATTCCGATCGAGTACATTGATTCGGACAAGCTGCGTCTGGAAGCGTACCGCAAGCTCGCCTCCGCCCGCAACGAGGCCGATCTGAAGGATTTGGAAGAGGAACTTACCGACCGTTACGGCAAGCCGCCGGTCGAATTCGAGACCCTGTTCGACGTGGCCCGTCTGAAGTTCAAGGCCCGCAAGCTCGGCATTTCGGAGATTCTCGCGCAATCCAACCGCGTGCGCATCGGTCGCATCGACCCGCCCGAATCCATCCAGATGCGTATGGGCCGTATTTACAAAGGCACCCAATACCGCCCGGTCACCCACCAACTCATCGTCCCCACCCCGTTCACCGGCTCCCTGGGCCAGGGTCCCATGAGCTCCGACCAGGTAGTCCTCTGGACCAACCAGTTACTTGATGATTTGGCATGGACCCCGTCGTCAAGCAAACGGCAGAGCCGTTTGTAGACGGGGTGCGAGGCGACAGTCGAGCCAGCTATGGCTCACCGGGCAACCTCCGGTGAGCCATATTCATATTCATGCCGTCGTTTGTGACGATGATTCACCCCAGACGGAATCGTTCCGACTGTCCAGCGAGCGAGATTAAGTGACTGCTATGAGCGAAACGACTACGAGCCGCACGAACCAGAGCGCGACCACGGCAACACTTGCCGGCTATGAGATTCCCCGCCTTGGCATGGGCACGATGGCGCTCGCCATCGAGGGGCGCCCCTCCAACCGTGATCAGGCAATCGAGACCATCCATGCCGCGCTCGATGCCGGAGTCCGTTATTTGGACACGGCTTGGTCCTATTATCTGCCCAGCGCACCCGGCACCGGCGAACCGGAGGATATGGGCTATGGCGAATATCTGGTCCGCGATGCTCTGCACTCGTGGCATGGCCCCAAAGATCAGGTGCTCGTAGCCACCAAAACCGGCTGGCTGCGCACGCTTGACGGCAACGGCAACTACGGCTGGCAGGCCGACGCCCGACCTGAAACCATGATCGCCAATGCCAAGGAATCAGCCCGCCGCCTCGGTGTCGATACGCTCGATCTGCTCTACTCGCACTGCAATGATCCGCAGGTGCCGTACGAAGACCAGATGGGCGCACTCAAGCAGCTCGTGGACGAAGGTGTGGCCAAAGCTGTCGGCATCTCCAGAATCGACAACGCGGACATCGAAACCGCCCGCAATATTTTGGGCGATCGTCTCGTGGCCGTCCAGAACCAGTTCTCCCCGGTCCACCGCGACCCTGAACACACGTTGGAAACCTGCGAAAAGCTCGGTTTGGCTTTTGTCTGCTGGTCGCCACTCGGCGGATTCCTCGACCCGTTCAACGAGCATCTGTTCGACCGGTTCCGCGAAGTCGCCAAGATTCACGACTGCTCCTACCAGCGCGTCACGCTCGCGTGGGAACTTGCGCAATACCAATATCTGTTCACGATTCCCTCGGCCAGAAACCCGCAGGAGATTCAGGACTCGTTCAAAGCCAGCGAACTGAAATTGTCCGACAGTGAGATCGGCTACCTCAATGGCAAGGACGTTGACTGAGCGATTTCGTCCGTACTGCCTTGCAATCAGGCGGCACACTGGCATTGTGAGCGCTAACGCTAATTTTTGGGCGTGTTGTTCACAACGTCCACAAATCGCACTACTCTTAAGAATGTCATTCAAGATACACAACCGTTTTAAGGAGTAGTTGTGGCAGTAATTGAAAGCGTGTACGCGCGTCAGATTCTCGATTCCCGCGGCAACCCGACCGTTCAGGTCGTTCTGGACACCGAAGACGGCGCCCAGGGCCTGGGCCTGGTCCCGTCCGGCGCCTCCACCGGTGAGGCCGAGGCTTGGGAGCGTCGCGATGGCGACAAGTCCGTCTACGGCGGCAAGGGTGTTCTTAACGCGGTCAAGGCCGTGAACGAGGTCATCGCTCCGAAGGTCATCGGCATGGACGCTGCTGACCAGCGCGCTCTGGACGACCTGATGATCGAGCTCGACGGCACCCCGAACAAGGGCAAGCTGGGCGCCAACGCCATCCTGGGCGTCTCCCTGGCTGCTCTGTACGCTTCCGCCGAGTCCGCCGGCCTGCCGCTGTACCGCTACATCGGCGGCACCAACGGCCACATCCTGCCGGTCCCGAACATGAACATCATGAACGGTGGCGCTCACGCTGACTTCGCCACCGACATTCAGGAGTACATGATCTCCCCGTACGGCTTCGACACCTACTCCGAGGCTCTGCGCGCTGGCGTTGAGGTCTACCACACCCTGAAGAACGTCCTGAAGAAGGAAGGCCTGAACACCGGCCTCGGCGACGAGGGCGGCTTCGCCCCGAAGATGAAGTCCAACGAGGACTCCCTCAAGTACATCATGGACGCCATCTCCGCCGCCGGCTACGAGCCTGGCAAGCAGATCGGCATCTGCCTGGATGTCGCCTCCTCCGAGTTCTACAACAAGGAGACCGGCAAGTACCGCTTCGACGGTGAAGAGCGTGACTCCGCCTACATGCTCGACTACTACGAGAACCTCATCAACGAGTACCCGATCGTCTCCATCGAGGACCCGTTCAACGAGGAAGGCTGGGAAGACTGGGCTGCCATCACCGCTCGCCTCGGCGATCGTCTGCAGTTCGTCGGCGACGACCTGCTGGTCACCAACCCGGCTCGTCTGCAGAAGGCCATCGACCTCGGCGCCGCCAACTCCCTGCTGGTCAAGCTGAACCAGATCGGTTCCGTCACTGAGACCCTCGACGCCATCGAGCTGGCCACCGCCAACGGCTACACCTCCATGGTTTCCCACCGCTCCGGCGAGACCCCGGACACCACCATCTCCGACCTGGCTGTTGCTAAGAACACCCGCCAGATCAAGACCGGTGCCCCGGCCCGTGGCGAGCGCGTTGCCAAGTACAACCGCCTGCTCGAGATCGAGGAGGAGCTCGGCTCCACCGCTCAGTACGCCGGCTACAGCGCCTTCAAGGCCTGCAAGAAGTACCTGGCCAAGTGAGCTGAAACGCCCGTAAAGGCGTGAGTTTCCACTGAAGCTCGATACCCGTCGTATTCGTCAAGTCGAATGCGGCGGGTATTTTCGTGTGACATGAGCAAGTCGTCCCGTACCGGCAAACCTGGCAAAACCGGCAAAGCACGAGTTAGGAAAAAAGGGTCGGCGGGGCCTATAGCGTTCTTCGTCTCCCTGTTCATTATCGCCCTTGGCACCATCCAGCTGGTCTCCACCTTCCACACCTATGCCCTGAACCTGGCCGAACTCAATGGTCTCAAGCGTGAGGAGGCTTCGCTGATTGCCCAAAAGCAGGAGTTGGAAAACGACATCAAGCGTTGGGATGACAAGGCCTACATCACCGCCCAGGCCCGTGAACGCCTCGGCTTCGTATTCCCCGGCGAACAGGCCGTGCGTGTGCTTCATCCCGAAGCCGTGACCGGCTCCGATAGCGAATCCCAGAAAACGGAAGATTCCAGTAGCAGCAACAAAAAAGTCCTGCCATGGTACAGCGAACTGTCTTACTCGCTCAAAAAGGCCGATGAGCCTGTGACCGATAGCGAGTCCGGCAAATCCGATATTTCCGGTTCCTCTGACTCGTCATCCAACGACTCATCCAAGCGGTCCGATAAGTCAGACCAGAACACCCAATCCGATCAGAACACCCAACAGAATACCCAACAGAACACAGGGGAGGGAACCCAACAGTGACCATCGATATCGCCGCCAAGGCCAAGGCCCTTGTCGATACCGTGCTTGCCGAGCCCGCCAACGATCATGACATCGACCTGGTGCAGCGTCAGCTCGGCCGATACCCGCGCGGCATGGTCGCCGTGGGGGCGCGATGCGTCTGCGGTAGGCCACTTGCCGTAATCACCCGTCCGGTGTTGCCCGGCGGAATCCCTTTCCCCACCACGTGCTATCTGACCGGTCCGGAAGCCGTCAAGGCCGCCTCCCATGTCGAGGCCGCCGGCGTGATGCAGCAATACAACGACATGTTGGCCTCGGACGAGGAGCTCAAGGCCGCATATGAGCAGGCCCATAACCTGTATCTGGCATTCCGCCACGAACTGGCAGGACGTCTTGGCGACAGTGAGGAGCATATTGAAGGCACTTCGGCCGGCGGCATGCCGGTGCGCGTCAAGTGCCTGCATGCCCTGCTGGCCCAGTCCTTGGTTATGGGGCCGGGCGTCAACCCCATTGGCGATTTGGTACTGGAACGCGTCAAAGACGAATTCGATCCGACCGTCTGCCGCTGCACGCTGGACGATTGATCAACAGATGAGCCAGCGCGAACAGTCCATTCATACGCACTAAGGGATACGAGGAGAAGGCAATGAGCAAGGAATCCGTAACCGTCGCCGGCATTGATTGCGGCACGAACTCCATTCGACTGAAAATCGCACGTGTCGATGCCGATGGCATGCATGAGGTGGTGCCGCGCATCCTGCGTGTGATCCGTCTCGGCCAGGATGTGGACAAGACCCATCGTTTTGCCGACGAAGCGTTGGAACGCGCCTATGTGGCCGCTCGGGAATTCGCCGGTGTGATTGCCGAACATCCCATCGACGGCCTGCGTTTCGTTGCCACCTCTGCAACTCGTGACGCGGAAAACCGTGAGGAGTTCGAGGATGAGATCGAACGTATCCTCGGCGTGCGCCCCGAAGTCATTCCCGGCACCGAAGAAGCCGACCTGAGCTTCCTTGGTGCCACTTCCGTGGTCAATCGCGACGATCTGCCCGCCCCCTATCTGGTGGTTGATCTCGGCGGCGGGTCCACCGAGCTGGTCATCGGTGGCAACGGCGTCAGTGCGCCCACTACCCAGGTTCAGGGCGCGTTTTCCATGAACATCGGTTCCGTGCGCATGACCGAACGTCATCTGACCAATGATCCGCCGACCCAGACACAGATCGATGAGGCCGTTGCGGACGTCGATGAACATATCGATGAGGCCTTCCGCACCGTGGACGCAGGCAAGGCCCGTACCATCATTGGCGTGTCCGGCACGGTGACCACGATGACCGCCTTGGCCATGGGATTGAAGGAATACGACCACACCGTGGTCGACGGGCATCGGTTGAGCCTTGAAGACGCCTATGCCGTGGACGACAAGTTCCTTAGGATGACGCGCGCCGAGCGCCGCGAATACAAGACCATCCACCCCGGCCGTATCGATGTGGTCGGCGGCGGCGCTGTGGTCTGGAGCCGTGTGCTGGCGCGTGTCAGCGAAGCCGCCAAGGCCGATCATGGTGAAGCCATCGATTCGTTCGTTGCCAGCGAACACGGTCTGCTGGACGGCATTGTGCTCGATTATGGTCGCCGGTTGCTGGCTCAATAGCGTAAGTGGTAAGTGCCTCCAGCGGGCTGAGCCGTTAAGCAAACAGCCCGGTGGGCTGTTTGTAGGCGAGGGGAGCGGCTATGCCGCGACGGCTGCACGAAGTGCAGCAACCCGCAAGCAATGCTCAGGGCAGGAGATAGCTTATAATAGAAAAGTTGGCCTCCGTGGCGAAATGGTATACGCAGTCGACTTAAAATCGATCGCTTCGGCTTGTGGGTTCGAGTCCCACCGGAGGCACCTTGAAATCGGCCTGTGGCCGATGCCGTTTTTGCGGCTGTGCCGTGGTCTCTCCCCAGTCGGCTTCGCCGACAGCCCCCCCTCGTCAGAGGGGGCTCGCAGCTCACTATGTGGAGAGCTTATAAGGCCGAAACAAAAGGCCGTTAGGCTATGTGGCGTTGTGACGATGTACCTGATGAAACGAGGAATCCACATGGCTTCACGCTGGACCGATGTCGAACGAGTCGAACAAGGCGCACTGCCCACCATGCTTGCCCAAGCCGTCATTGCGGGCACTGCACTCACCGTTGGTGCCATCGCCTGCTCGGGATTCTATCTGTCCATGATCGGCAATGTGGCCGCACTCCTGCCATGGGCGACTATCGTGATACTGATCGCCGTGGCGTTCACCTACATCGTCGGCTTCGCCCTGTTGTGGTGTGCCGAAGCCCTGACCCTGCGTGCCAACGACAAACTCAAGCCATGGCTGTACGGCGTCGTCGGATTAATCGGCTACGGCGTGTGGGGCATGTTCGTGATGAGCGCGATGATGAACACGCTGAACCAGCCGCTGAACGGCGTGGTGTTGTCGAACGGCGATGTGATGGCCCTGACCGTCAACTACGCGGTGTTCGGCTTCATCGCCTTCCTGTTGGCACAGGCGTACGCGCCCAAAATCGCCACCAAGAAGGGACTGACCATCGGGCTGATGGTGGTGCAGATCGTATTGGCCATCATCGGTATCATCGTACTGGTCATGATGTTCTCCGCACTGTCTCACTGACTGACTTATCGCTCGCCGGCACGACGCGCGCGGCCATCATCGCACAAGGCGAAAGCGATTCCGGGCGCTGGGCTGGGATACGATATCGTGATGGCATGACGCCTGGTAACACCGGCATGCCGAACCAGCAGGGGAGAAGGAGCCAAATGTTCAGTGTGCTTGACATGTTCACCATCGGCGTCGGACCTTCATCCTCGCACACCGTAGGCCCGATGGTCGCGGCACATGCTTTCGCCTCCTCGTTGCAGGCCGACCATTTGGTCGATCGCACCGCACGTGTCAAAATCACGCTTTATGGTTCTCTGGCGCTGACCGGTCTCGGCCACGGCACCGATCGTGCTACGATGGCCGGGCTCGAAGGCAATCTGCCGGCCACCGTGGATACCGACCACATGATGCACATCCGCGAGATCTGCGCGGTGGACGATACTCTGAACCTCGCCGGCCTCAAACGCATCCATTTCGACTACGACCGTGACGTGGTGTTCGAACAATGGAAGCGCATGGCCGCGCACCCCAATGGCATGCGATTCCAGGCGTTCGACGCCGCCGCAAGCTTGGTCGACGAACAGGTCTGGTATTCCATCGGCGGCGGATTCGTGCGCAAAGGCGCTCCCGAAGACCCGATGATCGGCATTCATGAACGCCCTCCGGAAGGCGCCTCCTTTGCCGATGCGGACGAGTCATCATCCACTGATTTCGGCGTCGAGGCACCCTACCCGTTCTCATCATGCACTGAACTGGTGTCGTTATGCCGGGAACATCATCTCAGCATCGCCGAACTTGTATGGGCCAACGAAACCGCTTCACGCTCGGGCATCCAGGTCCGATCCGATATTGATGCCATCTGGCGTGTTATGCGCGCCTGTGTGGACCACGGATGCACCTCGGCGGAACCCACATTGCCCGGTGGCCTTGACGTACCCCGCCGCGCGCCGAAAATGTATCGGCGTCTCGCCTCGAATTCCGATGTGCTGCGCCGCGACAGCCGGCGCAAAGACGCCGTGCTCGAGTCTTCCGACGCCGCATGGGTGGATCTCTTCGCCTTGGCCGTCTCTGAGGAGAATGCCGGAGGCGGGCGCATCGTAACCGCTCCGACCAACGGTTCCGCCGGCATCATTCCCGCCGTGCTTCACTATTACTGGCATTTCGTGGACAACGCCAATGAACAGGGCGTGGTCACGTTTCTGCTGACCGCCGGTGCCATCGGATACCTGTTCAAACGCAACGCCTCAATTTCCGGTGCGGAAGTCGGTTGCCAGGGCGAAGTCGGCTCGGCCTGTTCGATGGCGGCGGCCGGACTTGCCGCAGTCGTGGGCGGCACGCCGGAACAGGTGGAGAATGCTGCTGAGATCGGCATCGAACACAACTTGGGTCTGACTTGCGATCCGGTGGGCGGATTGGTGCAGATTCCATGCATCGAGCGCAATGCCATGGCCGCCAACACCGCCATCAACGCCGTGCGTATGGCCATGCTCGGCGACGGCTCACACATCGTGACCCTTGATCAGGCCATCGAAACCATGAAGCAGACCGGTGAAGACATGATGGCCAAATACAAGGAGACCTCCAAGGGCGGGCTTGCCGTCAATGTCGTCGAATGCTGATTGACATGTCCGGTATTCACCAGCATGATGACCGGAATTGACGTATACGGCCAGCGTGTCGTATCGCACAGGGATGAAGGACTACCGCCGATTCGCCGATGGTGCTAAGGTAGGGCGCATTGTGTCTTTGAAGGAGGACTAATGACAGATCAGATGCCTCAGGTGAACGCCGAATTCGGCACCACGCCCGTTATCGAGTTCCCGACGCCCGAAGCCCCGAAGGGCCTCAAGGTTGTGGAGCTGACCGAGGGAGACGGCCCGATCGTGCGTCGCGGCGACACCGTCACCGTGAACTACCACGGCGTGGTGTGGGGTAAGGACACCCCATTCGACTCCAGCTTCGACCGTCATCAGCCCGCCAGCTTCGGCATCGGCGTGGGACAGGTCATCAAGGGCTGGGACCAGACTGTGCCGGGCCATAACGTGGGTTCGCGTCTGGTGGTTTCCATTCCGCCGGAATACGGCTACGGTTCCTGCGGCATCCCGCAGGCCGGCATCGGCGGCGAGGACACGCTGGTGTTCGTCATCGACATCATTTCCACCCGCTGACCATAGGTCAGCACATGACGAACGCCGGGGTCATAGCCGGCGTTTTGTCATAAATAACGAAGATTGTTTCAGCATCGACAACGGTTCAGGAGGACGATATGGCTGAGGACAAGGTCTACCTGCTGACGCAGGAAGCATACAACAAGATGAAGGAAGAGCTCGCCCATCGTGAAGGTGAGCTGCGTGAGGAAATCGCGCACAAGATCGCCGTGGCGCGTGCCGAGGGCGACTTGTCCGAGAACGGCGGCTACCAGGCCGCCCGTGAGGCGCAGAGCAAGAACGAGGGCCGCATCACCGAGCTCACCGTCAAGCTGCGCGATTCCAAGATCATCGAGAATGCTCCGGAAGGCACCGTGGGCGAGGGCTCTGTGGTGACCATCGAGCTCAACGGCAACGAGATGACCTACGTGCTCGGCAGCCGTGACATCGTGGCCGGCACCGACTACGACATCATGACCCCGGATTCCCCGATTGGCAAGGCCATCGAGGGCGCCAAGGTGGGCGACGTCGTTTCCTACACCGCACCGAACGGCCGCGAGCTGTCCGTGACTGTCAAGGCCGCCAAGCCGCTGGCCTGAGTTAAGTGACTGGTATGCCCCCGTAGGCGGGGGCATACTTATATGTCGTAGCGCTTATTGCCACAGCGAGACGATCACCATGTAGATGGCCACCATATGGCAGGCATATCCGGCCACCGTTCCGCAGTGGAAAATCTCATGGAATCCGAAGACGCGAGGCCAAGGGTCGGGCTTGCGCAAGGCGTAGACGATGGCGCCGAGGATGTAGCAGGCACCGCCGGCGCACAGCAGCACCACCACGGCTGGCCCCGCATACGGCGAATTCCAGAACAACACCATATAAGCCAGGCCGTAGATGCCGAAGATGATGTACACCACCGTATACAGCCAGCGTGGTGCATTGATCCAGATCACATGAATCACGATGGCGATGGCCGTGCACGCCCACATCGATATGATGATCACATTGCGCCAGAACGGTTCCAGCGCAAACGAAACCGGGGTATACGTGCCGGCAATGAGCAGGAAGATGTTGACATGATCGATACGCCGCAGCACATCGGTGACGCGCGGGCTCCAATCGCCCAGATGGTAGCAGGCCGAATTGGTGAACAGAATCAGCGACGCTGTCATGAACACGGCACACGCCCACTTCAGACTCGCGCCATGTGCCAAGCATATAAGCACGATGCCTGCCGCCAATGACAGGGGAGCGGCAATCGCGTGAATCCAGCCGCGCATCAACGGCTTTGGCCGTCCGTGCACGTCGAGACGAATCTTGCGTTCCACTTCCGCAGGGGCAATGCCCTCGATTTTCAGCGCACGGTTCTCCGCTTTGGCGAGCTGGTGCCGGGCCTTCTCCTCGGCTTTGGCTCGAATGGCCTCGGCCTTGAACTGGGCCTTGGCCCGTACGGCATCAGCCTTGGCCTGCAACGCCTGTTCGCGCGCCTCGATAGCCGCCTGACGCTTGGATGCGATGGTGGCATCCTCTGCAATCGTCGCGCTGTTATGAGCGTCGTGATGCATCGTCTTTTCCGAGTCGCCGGTTGTTGATGCCATGGTGATGCCCCCGTTTCACGAGTTGACGATACGCTTCTTACGCTGCCGTAACCTACGTTAGCGTAACTTTTATGCTTGTCAATACCGACTCGCACGAACACTATCACCCAATGGCGGCGATACTATGGAATCCGAAGATGAGAACGTCGCAGCAATAAAGGGCTCGGCGATGGTGTATTGCACGGAGTGTGGGTTTGCCAACGAGCAAGGAAATGCCTTCTGTTCGCAGTGCGGAAGCCCATTGGAGCAGCCCGAGGCCAATCCGGCGGCCCCTGCTTCTCCTGAACCTCCCGCCGGGCGTCCTGGCGTCGATCACACCAAAGCGCAGGCAAACGCGATGATGGGTTCCATGGACACAGCAATGCCGGCAATATGGTGGCGGCTTCGGATATCAAACTGTACGTGATGCTTGCCGTGTACGATAAGCAACATGCCGGCACCTTGGCCACGGGCGGGAAGCCGTGCAACGCGATTGGCGCGGTATTGAAGATGCGATGTCGTCATAGTCGTCGTACTTGCCCGTGTGGCTTGCCGCGACGGCGGCGGTGCGTCTGCGTATGATAGGGATATGGCTGATTTTTCACATATCCTTGCAACGCGCCCCGACTTCGACGACGAGGACCGCGAGTGGCTGCATCATCTTGTCGCCGATTGGCAGGTGATCGCCGATTTGAGCTTTGCCGATCTGCTGCTGCTGGTACAGGATGGCGATGGCAAATACGTGGTGGCCGAGCAATGCCGTCCATCCACCGTTATGACGCTGCGGGCGGAAGACGTGGTGGGAAACGTCATGCCGGACGACATGGTCGGCGAATTGGACGCCGCCATGCTCTCCAGCGTGGTGTTCCGCTCCACGGTATTGAGAACCGTGGGCAAGGCGACCGTCTGCAACGTGTACGCGCCGGTTCGGCACAATGGCAAGACCTTGGGCTTGGTCGTGCGTGAGACCAATATGGCCACACGAGAATCCAACGGCCGATATGAGTCGGAAAGCATCAACGCCGGCAAGCATCTGTACGAGATGATTCCGCGAGGCCAATTCCCCTACAAGGATTCGGTGATGAGCCAACGCCATATCGCTCGCGTGGCGGACGGCTTCATCATCCTGACCATGGACGGCGTGGTTCGATACGCAGCCCCGAACGCCATCAGCTGCTTTAGGCGTCTCGGTCTGCTGACCACCATGCCTGGCCATTACCTCAGCGAACTCGGCACACAGCTATTGAAGGAGAACGACCCTGTTCCGGAAACCCTGCCGTTGGTGTTGACAGGCAAAGCCGCGGTCGACTCCGAACTCAACGCCAACCGTTCCGCCGTCTCGATGCGCTCGTTGCCCTTGTATGACAACAACGGCCGTATCGGAGCGATTCTGCTATGCCGTGACGTCACCGAGCTGCGCCGTCGTGAGCAGGAGCTGCAGACCAAGGACGCTACGATTTCCGAGATTCACCATCGTGTCAAGAACAACCTGCAGGCCGTCTCCGCATTGCTGAGGCTTCAGGCTCGTAAGACCAAGTCGGATGAGGTCAAGAAGGAATTGCAGGAGGCGCAACGCCGCGTGCAGACCATTGCCATGGTGCATGAGGGATTGAGCCAGACCGCCGACGAGGTCGTCGACTTCGACAAGGTGATCGCCAACCTGCTGCGCATGGCCGTGGACCTAGCCACGATGAAAGACCAGCACATCGATATCAACTACATGGGCAAGTTCGGCATGATGCCCGCTCAGGATGCCACGCCGCTGTCCCTCGTGCTGACCGAGCTCATCACCAATTCGGTGGAGCATGGGTTCGAAGGCCGCAAGGATGGCCATATCACGATTTCCGTGGGCCGCTCCGGCCCGAACCTCAATGTGGTGGTCGAGGATGACGGTTCCGGTCTCGGCTCCGAAGAACAGGGTGGATTGGCTCGTTCTTCCGGTTCCGGTTTGGGCACGCAGATCATCAACACCTTTGTGACCAATGATTTCGGTGGTTCCGTGCATTGGGAGCCGCGCCGCGAAGGCGGCACCCGCGTGGTGCTTGATATGAAGCTCAGGGCTGCTCAGGACGAGTGATGCGAAGCCCGAAATGAGGAAACCCTCCCAAGCGGGAGGGTTTCCTAGTATGACGAAGCGATAATCAAAACATCAGATTTGCATCTGCATGGCCTGAGAACGGCGGGCGCGCATGGCGCGGCGCTTCAGCGCACGACGCTCATCTTCGCTCAAGCCGCCCCACACGCCGTAATCCTGATTGGTGTCCAGTGCGCACTTCAGGCATGCGTCAATCACTTTGCAGGTGCGGCACACGGCCTTGGCCTCCTCAATCTGCTGATAGGCTGCACCGGTGTTGCCCACCGGGAAGAAGAGTTCCGGATCCTTGTCACGACATGCGGCCTTGGCTCGCCAATCAAAAGCGCTGCTCATTGCTTGCCTCCCTTAAAAGCCCCGTGGCTGGTGTTGTTCCTTAAGCCCAGTACCAAGGTAACCACGAACCGTGGTGATTTTCAAGAGGTTTTGCCGAGAAAAAACCGAAGTTTTCACGAAGCGCACTGCACCAGACATGCCGATGTGCCCTCGATGAGCACGGCCCGGCCCGCGTTGTCGGCATCGATATGACTCATCATATCCAATAGGCGAGCGGGGACTCCGGCCATAAGATCGGACGTTCTCTCCCCGCACGGGAACACGATTCTGGTATTGCAATGCTCCGGTATACGTATCGGGCGAATCGTGCTGACGGCGAATACCACGCTGACGGACTCATCGGCCAACGCATGTGTGAAAGACAGCGCCTGCTCGTCGGTGCGGAATGGGTCGAACAACTCATCGGCGTCGTCGACGAACCACACGATATGCGGAGGCGGTGGTGCATCCGAGCTGGCATACGGCGTGCAGCGGCCGCCATGAAGCCATTGCGAGCTCCATACCCGACGATGCGGGGAACTGACACGTACCGCCAAGCCATCAGCCATGCTGGCGTGTCGAGCCAATGTTTTCAGCAACGTGGTTTTGCCGCGCCCCTGCGGGCCGATGACACCGATATTGCCACCGGTGAGGGATACCGTCGCCTCTCGCAGGTTGATGCCATCGTCGGCAAGTCCAAATCGAATGCGTTGCGGTGCGTGGTCGGCCACAGTCCGGTCTTTTACGTGCCGGGGGAGTGGCGCGGTAAACAGGGACGGTTGCGGCGGGCTTCCGACGAACCGCGATGCGAACGCGATCTGGCGGCACACCGCATCGATATCGCGTGCCGTTGCACAGCGGAATGCCGTCACCTGTTCGGAATCGTTGCAGAACGCCGCACCGGGCATTGCCGGACTGAGGTCGGCGGCACGACCATCGCCAAGCAGCTCGCATGATTGCAGACGGTCCCGAACCCGTAAACAAATGCTGACGGACATATTCGCCTTCATATCGGCACTGACCTGACCCATGGGATTCTGCGTACAGGCGATCAGATACATGCCCAGTGACCTGCCGAGCGAGGCAATACGCACCAGACGATTCACATAATCCGGGAGCTGGTCCTTCAGGGCATGGAATTCGTCAATGACCACGATCAGGCGCGGTGGTGGATTGACCATATCGCGGATATCGGAAGCATGGACAGCGGCGGACAGCTGTTCACGGCGTGTCAGTTCGGCTTCCAGCGCACGCAACGCGCGTACGGCATGCGCCAGATCCAGATCGCATACGCTGCCCACGGTATGCGGCAACCGTTCGAGTTTGCGGAACGCGGAACCGCCTTTGAAATCCAAGAACACGAAATTCAGATGCTCAGGCCCGTTCATCGAGGCGAGCGCCAGACACCAGCTTTGCAGCAACACGGATTTTCCGGAACCAGTGGTGCCGGCCACCAGAGCATGCGGCCCCTGACGGTTCAGATCGAGCATCAGCGGCTCGCTTCCGGTCATGCCGATCGGCACCGCAAGGTCAAGGGGTTCAAGCCAGCGGCCCACAATGGCGCGCCATGGCAGGCGTGCGAAGTGCAGCAGCGATTCTATCGGCTGCGACGGCGCATGACGGAGGTCTGCGGCGCGGTCATCGGCGTCGCCCGTGATACCGACATCGATCGTTGCCTGTTGCGGATCGGGAGCCTTCTCCGGGCCTGGAGGCGAGGGGAGCGTCAGCAGCAGGGACACGAGACAGGCGAATATGCCCGGTGCGATCATGGCGGCGAACAGCCATTGCCCGTGCAACAGCAGTATGACCATCATCAATGCCTGCGCGATCATCGGGCATGCCGCGGCAAACATGGTCAGGCGGGCGCGCAATGGCGGCGCGCCCAAACGGTGCTTCGCCCGGGATACGGCGGATGCCGTATGGACGGAATGTCGCTTCGAATCGTTCTGCTGTGATGTCATGCTTCCAGCGTGGGGGAACGCATGCCGAAAGCGCAAGCCGAATCAAGGTATGTGGTTCTAGCTTGCCGAGTTATCCACATGACATTTTGCCCGTGCATGATTGGTGGTGTAGGCAACGGTGACGATCATGCGCCGATGATGAAGCCGATGGGCTCCGGGAAAGCGTCGGTCAGCCTTCCGCCAGATTGCCCACGGTGCCGGCCTTATACGTGCCGTCGGCAAGTTGATTGAACAGTTCGGTGTTCTTGGCGTCGTCAAGCAGCACCGAGGAACCAACGCCATCAACGTAATAATCGGGGTCGGACCAGTACACGCTGCCGGAGATGCCATTCGAGCCGGTGGCGCTTTTGAACGCCAACGCCATGGTGAGCAACGTGTAAGGGTTGGTCTTCTCGTCCACGGTGAGTGCGCTCATCGCGGCATTGGACACTGCCACGATTTTGGACGGATTGGTCAGGGTCTCACTGCTGGAAGCCTTCTTGACGATGGCCGAGATGACCTGTCGCTGGCGTTCGTTGCGTCCGAAGTCTCCTCGCGCGTCGGCATATCGCATACGAGAGAAGGACAATGCGGTGGAACCATCCGCCGTATGGCATCCCGCCTTCCAGTTCAGTCCGGAATAGGAATCCTGAACATCCTCGTCATAGCACAGTTCGATACCGCCCAAGGCGTTCACCACGTTCTGCAGACCGCCGAACTTGATCTGTGCCACATGATCGATTTTCTGGCCGGTGATCTGCTCGACGTTGCTTACCAAAGCCTTCTTGCCCGCAATCAGCGCCACCGCATTGATTTTCATGTACTGGTTATCGACGTTCATGAGCGAATCGCGGGGAATGGAAACCAACGAACTCGGCCCGCTTTTGGGCTTGATCAGCACCAGAATCGTATCGGTCCTGAAGCCAGAGATATTGTCTACGCCGCCGTAATCGGTGGAACCGTCACGCTCATCGGAGCCAAGAATCAGCCAAGTCGAGGCCGGCGTGTTGGGGGTGTCGGTCAGCCAGTCGCTCCGATTCAGTTTGCTGTCCACCCATTGCCAGGCACCGAAAACGGAAAGAATCAACGCCGCCACCAGTACCGCGATTGCGCATAGGGTGATGCGTAAGGCTCGCGGACGGCGTGCCGTTACCGTTTTCGCCGTTGCCGCCGCCGGCCGGCCAAGATGGCTGAACTTCGTGGACACGTTTGCTGCTGGCGATGAGGGCCGGGAAACCGGCATATCCGACGGATTGCGCACGGCGTTGCGGGATGAGCCGGAAGACATCCGCGCTCGCGACGGCGGAATGCTGCGCGGTGCGGCGGCATCCGGAGCCGTGCTGCGAGTGGCGCGTCCGGTTTTCGGAGAAAAACTGGGCGGAGTCCGCCTGCCGTTGTCCGCGACGTTGGCGCTTGCCGTGGCGTTGGCGTTCAGTTGAGGCTCTTCGATGTCATTTCCCGTGACGGACGGACGGGCCGATGGAGCTTGACCTGACTGGCGCGAGGTTCGGGCGGGGGCGAAGGAGCGTGGCACCTGCCCGGAAGGCCGGGTGCGTCGATTTCCCGCAGGAATGAAGCTTGGCGGGTTGATATGCGGATCCGCCCCACCTGATTCCTGCGTCATAACCCCTCCTGAAACTGTCGATTGTCTGAATGACACTTTGACACAGCATCCGCCGGGTGTTCCTGCGCTATGGTGTTCCTGCGCAGGAACGGCACAATATCATGTGCAACGGCGTCAGGGCATCGCGTTCACGCCATAGCACACAGTTCCATAAAAATGATGTAATGACACGAGAAAGAATTTGACAAAACCGAAATTGCATGTGTGTAATTTAGTCCGTATGAAAAGCTCAATAGGCAAGGAGAATCGCATGTGGGGTGTGGTCGACGATTCAGCCGAAGAGCCATGGCACGAATTGTGGGGACTATTCCGACCTGATGGCGATGTATCTTGGCAGCACAAGGCGTTGTGCGCGCAAACCGATCCGGAGGCGTTCTTCCCGGAAAAGGGGGGCTCGACCCGTGATGCCAAACGTGTGTGCGCAAAATGCGAAGTGCGTGAGCAATGCCTGAAATGGGCCATCGACCATGATGAGCGATTCGGTATTTGGGGTGGCATGAGCGAGCGCGAACGCCGTCGATATAAGCGAGAGCACCGGGAGCGGGCGTAGCTCCACACACCCCCTTCAAGTCTGGTGCGTACACTGGGAGTTTATGAGTCCGACAGGTAATAGCGATATTCATGAGGCGTTGGCCGACGCCATGTCTTCTCGACCATATACGCATAGGCAGGATGTGGATACCGGCATTACGGCTGTGATCACCGTTGAGGAGGATATGCGTTTCCTCCGGTCTACATTGCGTTCGGTATTGACGCAGAATGTTCTTCCGGGGGTCGTCATCATCGCCGACGCGACCGGGCGCACCAGTTCGAGGATAACCACCTCGTTCGAGGTCATCCCCTCGCCATCGGGGCCGGTGATGGAGGTGCCGCAGTCCAAGCATGTGACCATTCACATCGTCTCGGCCAAGGGCGCACGCTCCTTCGGCGATGCGGTCAGCCGGGCATTGGATCGTGCCGATCTGGATGACGCTCCCCGCGCATTGTGGCTGCTCCATGATGATTCCCGCCCTTCGGATGACTCATGCCTTGAACGATTGCTTGAGGCGTGGCGCAATACGCCGGGCGCCAGTGTGCTCGGGTGCAAACAGTGCGATTGGGAAGGCTCCCATCTGCATGATGTCGGTATGTATGCGGGTCACCACGCCGTGCATTCCCTGGTGGTCGATGGAGAACCCGATCAGGAGCAGTATGACGGGCGGCAGGATGTGTTTGCGGTGTCGCTGGCAGGCGCGCTGGTGTCCATGTCGCAATTCACGCGACTGCGGGGCATCAATGCCTGGCTGACCACCTACAGCGAATCGGTTGATTTCTGCCGCCGTGTCTGCCTGAGCGGCGGACGCGTGGTGGTTGTCCCGCAAGCGGAGATATCACATCGTCGCGCACGGTATGAGGGCATTCGTACGCGAGGCGGGGAACCGCTTAAGGACGATCACACGGTCAATCATGCGATGACGGTGCATCGCTCCCAACAGCGGTATCTGTACACGGACCTGGCCATGTCGTCCTGGTTTATCGTCTGGCTGTGGAGGCTGCTCCGCAGTTTTGGCATGGCCATATCCATGATGTTCGGCAAGAAGCCGTATGAAGCATGGGTGCAATTGTGCCTGCCATGGCTGGCCTTGGCCGATATCGCGGGAAACATGAAATCACGCAGTCTGGTGGCCAGACAATCGAAGGTCGCCGCATCGTCCCTGCATGTCTTGTTCGCAGACAGCCAGCAGATCAAGCAGTTCCATGATCGTCGGGATGCATTCCAATCCCAGCAGGGCAGAGTGCTGCTCAGTCCGCTGGAACGTGCCCATCTGCGGACACGCACCATATATCGCTGGAGCGCGGCCGTGGTGATGGCGCTGGTGTGCTTTGCGGCCATCGCGGTGATGTATTGGCCGGTGTTCCGTTCGATATTCTCCGGCGGATCGTTGTATTCCGATGTGTTGCTTCCCACCGGTGCCAGCTTCACGCAACTGGTGCAGTCCGCCACCACGCCGTGGGTGTTTGGCAGCGGCACCGGCATTCCTGCGCCGCCCACGCCGTGGCTGCTGGTGCTGATGCTGGCCTCGTTGGTCACGCTCGGCCATGTGACCGCCGCTTTGGCGATGATACTGTTTGTGGCCGCGCCGCTGAGCGCATTGTCGTTCTGGGCGCTGGCGGGCGTATTCACCCGCTCGGACGTGGTTCGTGTGCTGGGAGGACTGCTGTGGGCATCCACCGGCATTATGTTCGGCTGGTATGCGCAGGCCAATATGCCGATGCTTACCGTAATGGTGTTCCTGCCGGCCGCGTTCGCATTCGTGTTCCGTGCCGTGGGCATGTACCATACCGAAGACCCGCTCAAGCCGCGCACATCCGTTCAGGCCGCGGCCATCGCCGCACTGTGCTTCATCCCTGTGGTGGCCGCTGAACCGCAGCTGCTGTTCGCGCTGATCGTCGTGTTCCTGATGTTCCTGCTATTCGTGCGTCGCAAGCGCGCCATGCTGTTGCTAATTCCGGTTCCTGCCGCCTTTGCGGTGGCTCCTACGCTCGTCAATGCGGTGCGTTACGCCGATTTGGGCATGTGGCGTCAACTGTTCGGCGACATCACGGTGCCAACGTCATCCGCCAACGGGTCGCCGGCGTCGCTGAGTCTGCTTGAGGCCGCACAGCGTGCGCTGGGATGGCGAATGGGGTCGACTGATTATGCCGATTTGGCGGTCACTGTGCTGTTTGGCGTCATCACGCTGCTTGCTCTTGCTTCGCTGGTGCTGCCGTTCGCGTTGCGGACCTCGCGACTGATGTGGGTGGTAATCGTCTGCGGAGGCGCGCTCGCCCTGGTCTCCAGCCGTGTGGCCATAACCGTGGATGCCGATGGTGTCGTGGCCGGTTCCGCGCAGCCGGGCATCGCGATGATGATATTGGGCTTCCTCGCCTGCGTGTGTCTCGTCGCTGGTGGGGCGGTGAAGCGATTCCAACCGTTGCATGCGTCTGGCAGTGATCCCGCATCGAAAAAGGACCGTCTGCATGTGCTCATCGTGTCTGGCCGTGTGGTGCTTGCTCTGATACTGGTGTGCTGCATTGGCATCCAATGCATGTATGGCATCGAACGTCATAAGGATGCGGGACTGGGCGTGTCTGAAAACGGCCTGCCCATGGTCACCACCGATTATCTGGAGGCCGGTGCCGATCATCGTGTGCTTGCCGTGAGCGCGGAGACCCGCAACATCGTCAACTATGCGGTGATGCGCACCTCGCGCGGCGATTTGATCGACAGCTCTCCGGTCCAGCGGGCGCGCCTGCTGTCCGGCAAGCATGATGCGGTTGACGAACAACTGGCCCAGTCCTGTGCCTCGCTGCTGTCCAATCCCGACGAAGAGGCCATCGCGGCCATCAGCGCGCTTGGATTCGGCGGCATCTACGTGGTTCCCGAGACCGGCGATTCCTTGAACGACATGCCGTATGAACAGTTGAGCGCGAATATCGCCGCATCGAACGGCACCCAGTCCCTGGTCTCCACGGATAGCGGCAGCTACTATCGTCTGACGCTGCGTAGCAGCGCCTCACAGCAGGTGGATACCTCATGGCAGCAACGTGCACAGCATAGTGTCTGGAGGCACGCCTGGCTGATATGCCTAGGTGTGATCACGGCGTTGTACTGCTTGGTCGCCATGCCTCGCAGACGACCGTCCTACGGATTGGAGGAGCAGGCATGAGCAACAAAACTTCTGGTTTCAAACGTGCGATCGGCATCGTGCTCGGTGTGATCACCATGCTGGTGTTGATTGCGCTGTTCGTCGTTCTCGTCATGGCCCCCATCCCCAATATCTGGGTGGATAAGGTGGCCGCTTCCGATAATGCCATCGACCAGACCGTTAGTCCGACCCAGTCCGAAACCTACTGCCCGGCACCTATAGGATTGGCCGATACCGGCACGTACGGCGACAGCGCCTTCCAGGCCACTGTCGGCAATCTGAGCACACAAGCGCGCTATGCGGCGTTCGGCTCCGTCTACAGCGCCACTGTCTCGGCGATCGGACAAAAGTCCAGTTCAGATGACGTAACTTTGAAAGACGCCGATTCGACCGACGATTCCTCGGTGAAAACCGGTGCTCAGAAGATCAATCAGGGAGCTCGTCTGATCAATACCCGTATGCTGCAGGCCGCAGCTGGCACCGGCACCGTCGGCACCATCGCATCATGGGCCGATGATGGCGATGTGAGAGGCATATCGGCGGCATCCTGCGTATCGACCTCGCTCAGCCAGTCGTTCCTGCTCTCCGACAGCACGACCGGTACCACACAGCAGCTCATCGTCTCGAATCTCTCCACCAAGCCGACCACCGTCGACATTGCCGTCTGGGGTTCCGAGACAGCCGGGAAAATGGCATTGTCCACCCAATCCACGCTGTCTGTGCCAGCCGAGGGGGAGTCCTCGATGGAACTGTCCGCCGCGGTCGATGGGCAGCATGGTCTGTTCGTGACCGTTTCCAGCAAGGAGACTCCTATCGCGTCCGTGGTGCGCACGGTGACCATGGATGGTCTGACACCGAAGGGTTCTGATTTCGCGCTGCCGCTGCCGACCGCATCCAATGCATCGGTGGCGCCGTCCATCACTGCCGGCGATGCGGTCACCGCTTATCTGTTCGCCAAGGCAGACACCAGCACCGGGCTGTCATGGATTACCGCCAAAGGCTTGGTTCCCGCCAAAGATGCCACCGTCACTGCTGATAAAGTGACGGCGATCGACTTGGGAGAAGCTCCTGATGGGGCGTTGGGCGTGATGTCCACCGCAGAGGACGCCGTGTCGTTCTCCGTCAAGGCCACACGCTCCGGTGACTCCGGCCAAGCCGATTTCGCATTGGTCAATGCCGGCGAGCCATCCGAATTCTCGGGGTTGGCCCTTCCCGACGGAGTAAAGGCCTCCATCACGCTGGCCAATACGTCCAATGCGCGCAGGACGGTCACCTTGCGCGCCTACGATGATGCCGGTGCTTCGGTAACCTCCAAGGAAATCACACTGGATGCGAACGCAGCACAAACGATTGAAGCCGGCAATCTTTCCGGCGATCATGGCACCGCGGTCGTGCTGATGTTGGAGGACTCATCCAAGAAAGTGAGCTGGGGAGCGCGGTTCAGTCACGATTCGTTGCAAGACAAGGACATCGCCGGATTGTCCGTCATCGACGCTTCAACGCTGATGCCCGCCACGGTTCA
The DNA here is from genome assembly GCF_040916945.1 of Bifidobacterium sp. RTP21102st3_E2_RTP21102_210122. Lineage (NCBI taxonomy): Bacteria > Bacillati > Actinomycetota > Actinomycetes > Bifidobacteriales > Bifidobacteriaceae > Bifidobacterium > Bifidobacterium sp. RTP21102st3_E2_RTP21102_210122. The sequence continues at coordinate 394,865 of NZ_JBCPAN010000002.1, forward strand.
TGTCTGGGCTCGGAACGATTCCTCCATCGTCAAGTAGAAGGGTATGCTCGCCGAAGCGTCAGTCTGATGATGTTTCGGCGGCGATATAGCTGCGGGCCGTGCCACTACCTTATTACAAGTGACACGGCCCGCAGTGTTGTCACAGGCCCCAGTCGGGGTCGATTTCCTCGGGCCTGCGCCCATACAATTCCGCTATGCGGGCCACCAGCTCATCCCTGACGGCCAATTGCAGTTCGAGCTTGGTAGGTGCCTCGGTCTGCAACGGCATGCGGTAGAGCACGACTCGTGCGGGAATGCCGTGGCTGGCGGGGAAGCACTGGGACGTCATATTCGGCTCGGTCTGCCAAGGCGTCGGATCCGAAGGCGGCACATCCTCCACCGCGAACTGGAGCGGACGTATCAGTTCCGGCCACGCTTGGCCGAGCCTGCGAACCTGGGCCGCCACCATATCGTCGAACATGCCGGTGCGAGTGCGGTAACGGGGCAGACGGGTGCCGAACATCGGGGTTCGTGTGCCGCGACCGTGGCGGTTGCGGTAGATTCGTGCGTTCCAAGGTGGCTGAAGCATGGTTCCCACCATAGGGCATGGCGGAGGCAACATGCGTTAGGATTGGTTCATTGGCTGTGAACATTCGTCAACGAGGGAGGCACGACAAATGGTGGTACGTTCGTGGTCCGAACTTGATTTCGATAATGTCTGCTCCAACGCCAAGGTGTTCGGTTTCGATTTGGACAACACACTGGCCAGCTCAAAACAGCCGATGAAGCCCGCGATGATCGAACGGTTCTGTGCGTTGCTCGACCATACGGTGGTGGCCCTGATCTCAGGGGGCGGCATGGCGGTGGTCACCTCGCAGGTGCTGGATGTACTCACCCCGAATGCCAGGCGCGGCAATCTGCATGTCGTGCCTACCTCCGGCTCCCGGTATTACCGGTGGGATGGCACGCAATGGGCCTTGGTGTATGCGCATGATCTGTCCGAAGCCACCGTGGCCGCTGTCTCGGAAAGTCTTGAGCGACATGCCCGGGAACTGGGATTGTGGGAACAGCAGGTATGGGGGCCTCGAATCGAGAACAGGGGCAGCCAGATCACCTTCTCCGCTCTTGGGCAGTTCGCGCCCGTAGCGGCCAAGCAGGCATGGGATCGCGATAACACGAAGAAACAGGCGCTGGTCGAAGCGGTCAAGGCCGATCTGCCGCATATGCGGGTCAGGGCCGGCGGATACACCAGTGTGGATGTCAGCGAATGCGGCATCGATAAGGCCTATGCCGTGCGCAAGCTGACGCAGACACTTGGCATACGGGCCGATGAAATGGTGTTCGTGGGTGATCGCATGACGCCTACGGGTAATGACTATCCCGCGGTTGAGGCCGGTGCGATCGGTGTTCGTGTTGAGAATCCGCAAGATACGGTACAACTGCTGGATGCACTGCTTGCGCGATTCGATACTCCAGCTCGATAGTGACGCGTTATGGACGGGCCGAGCGTATACAAGTGGTGGCATGCGATGTGGGCACAGGTCTGCAATCTGCTGTTTCCACGCGGCTGCGCTGGGTGTGACGCGCCGGATGAGGTATTGTGTGCGGCATGCTGGGCCCTGTTCGCGCAATGCCGGGAACGGGATGCAGACAGTGGTGGCGGAGCCCGTATATGGTCCGCATCGATTTATCAGGGAGCGGTACGTCGTGCCATTCTCGACTGGAAGGACCACGACGATACCGAGCTTGACGGCCCGTTCGGCCGCATCATGGTGTCGCTGCTGAACAAGACGCCAATACCATCATCATGCTTGGGTCATCGCGTATTGGTGGTTCCGGTGCCATCATCGCGGGCGTCAATGCGCCGAAGAGGACGTGCCCATACGGCACCGTTGGCCAAATCGGTGGCAGGGGCATTGCGTGGGTACGGCGTCGATGCGCGACCATGCAATGCCCTGAGCTCCTCCACCAAGGCACGCTCCGTGCAGCAGGTCTCTTCGGCACAGCGTGCCCGTCGTATCACCGGTCATGTCAGGGTGAAGCGTGATCTCATCGGCAATGGCGACGCGGTGCTTCTCGTTGATGATATCGTCACCACAGGTGCCACTGTGCGGCAATGCGTTCAGGCGTTTCAGCAGGCCGGCACCAAGGTGGTGGGCGTGCTGGTATTGGCGGATGCCGTGGTGCGACGGTCCGATGACGATATCAACGGGTGAATGACATCGGTTACGATGCCCCAGATAGCAGGCGAAGCGCCGTTGCTCGGCATGTAATCGGGGTATCGCGGATTCTCGGCGTGCAATATGGTGATGCCGGCCCGTGAAACCAGCCGCTTGATGGCGATTTCGTCGTCCATGACAGCCGCAACCACATCTCCGGGGACTGGTGTTAACGAACGATCGACAATCAGCAGATCGCCGTTGTGAATACCGGCATTGATCATGGAATCGCCGGCCATCTGCATAACAAACAGCGTGGCCTCGTGCGCCATGGCCTGTGACTCGGATTGCTGTGTCATGCTGCGCCTCCCACCCTGTATTCGAACATCTGTTCGAATACAGTATACGGTAGGACGTCGGACAATATCAGCGTTCGGCGATGTGATATTTAGGCAGGATGATTTCGAAATCGGCACCTCGCGTGTCGTCGACCACTTTGACGGTGCCACCGTGCAATTGGGCCGCCCAGCGCGCGATGGACAGGCCAAGACCGGTGCCGCCCGACTCGGTGCCGGGACCCGTCTTGCCTTTGACAAAGCGCCGGAAGATGTCCAAACGGTCGGAAGGCGCAATCTGGGAGCCGAAATTCACCACATTGGTCACGATGGTGCCTTGGTTTTCGTCCTCGTGGGCGTCGACCAGCACGGTGGTGCCGTCGGCCGAATGTTTCAGCGCGTTGGCGATGATGTTGGTGAATAGCTGGCGCAGGCGGTCCTGATCGCCTTCCATCGTGATGTCGGCCGGCACGGTGACGCGGATGTCGTGGGCGTGGCCACCATCGGCGATTTCCAACGGCTCGATGGTCTCGTCAAGAAAGTCGGCGAAGTTGAACTTTTCGATATTCAGACTCGCCGCACCGGCCTCCATACGGCTCAGGTCCAGTAGGAAGGCGATGAGATCGGAGAGACGCTGCGTTTGGGTGAGGATGCTCTCCAGATTGGTGGGAGTGGGCTCGGTGACGCCGTCGGCCATGTTCTCGACCATCGCCTGCAAAGCGGAAACGGGCGTGCGCAGCTCATGGCTCACATTGGCGATCATGTCGCGGCGCATTTTATCGGCATGCTCGAGTTCGCCGGCCATCTCGTTGAACGAGCGAGCCAGCTTGCCGACCTCGTCATGACGATCCTGATCGATATCCACGCGGACCGTGTAATCGCCATCCGCCATGGCTTCGGCCACATCGCGCATCTGGCGTAGGGGAGCGGTGATGCCGCGAGAGAAGAAATAGGTGATGCCCAAGGCCACCACCAAAGTCAGCGGCATGGCGATCCAACCGGACCAGCCGAATTTCAGGAGGAACCAGCACATGGCAAACGCGATGGCAGTGGCGATAACGATCAGTGCGCTGAGTTCCAGCTTCAGAGATGAGAACAAATCAACCGGCTTGACGCGAGGTTTCATCGCATCAAGCCGGGATTGCTGTTGTTTTTTGGATGCCATCACGCGGTCGGCGGCTCGAAAGCGTAGCCCACGCCATGCACGGTGCGGATGGTATCGGCACCGAGCTTATGGCGCAGCGCCTTGACGTGGCTGTCGACGGTGCGGGTGCCGGATGCGTCGACCCAGTCCCAGACCTCTTCGAGCAGCTTTTCGCGGGTGAGCACCGACTTCGGGCGGCGGGCCAGCGTGGCCAGCAGATCGAACTCGGTGGGGGTCAGATGCACCTGTTCGCCGTTCACGGTGACGATGCGCTGGGCCGGGTCGATGACCATCGAACCGAAGTCGAGCAGCTTCTCGTTCTCCGAGTTCTTGGCGATGACCTTCGCACGCTCCACGCGGCGCAGCAGCGCCTTGCAGCGGGCGATAAGCTCGCGCATGGAGAACGGCTTGGTCATGTAATCATCGGCACCCGCTCCCAGACCGATGACCTTGTCGGCCTCGTCATCACGTGCGGTGAGGATCAGCACCGGCACCGGACGTTCGGCGACGATGCGTTTGGTGGCCTCTAGACCATCCATAACCGGCAGCATGATGTCCATGATCACCAGATCGGGGCGTAGCTGGGACGCGGCCTGGACGGCGGAAGCGCCGTCCCCGGCCACGCGAGCGGTCCATCCTTCAGCGGTGATGCGCTGGGCGATGGCCGTGGCGAGCGTGGGCTCGTCCTCGACCACCAGCACCGTGCGCGGTGTCGTATTCTGACGCGCTGTGGTATTGAGCATAAATAAACCGGTTACCTTTCAGCCTGTTGACCAGTTCAGTCTTCCGGCTTCAAGAATACAACTCCCAGAGCCGGAACGGTGATCTTCGCCGAGAACGGACGTGAATGATATTCGCCCTCGACCGCTTCGAAGGTGCCGTTGTGGATGTCGGAGCCGCCGTACTTGGCGTCATCGGTGGTGAACACTTCGGTCCACTTGCCGCCGGTGGGCAGCGCCACCTGGTAATCGGACCAGGCCTCACCGGAGAAGTTGACCACCACGGCCAAGGTCTCGCCCTTGGTACCGATGCGCAGGAAGCTCAGCGTGTTGTGGTCGGCATCGTCGCTGGTCAGCCACTGGAAGCCGGCCGGGTCGAAGTCCTGGCTCCATAGTGCCGGATGCGCCTTGTAGAAGGCGTTAAGGTCGGCGACCATGGTCTGGACCTGACGGTGCTCCTGCCAGTTCAGGCAATCCCAATCGATGGAGGCGTCGTGATCCCACTCGCCCCACTGGGCCAGCTCGTTGCCCATGAAGGAGAGCTTCTTGCCTGGGTGAGCCCACTGATAGGCGAACATCGAACGCACGCCGGCCAGCTTCTGCCAGTCATCGCCCGGCATCTTGCCGTACAGGGAACCCTTGCCGTACACGACTTCGTCGTGGCTGATGGGCAATACGTAGTGTTCGGAGTAGGCGTACACCATGGAGAAGGTGATCTCGTTGTGGTGCCACTTGCGGTTGATGGGCTCCTCGTGCAGATACTCGAGGGTGTCGTGCATCCAGCCCATGTTCCACTTCATGCCGAAGCCGATGCCGCCGGCGGAAGTGGGGGCGGTGATGCCCGGCCATGCGGTGGACTCCTCGGCGATCACCATGACGCCGGGGTTGTTCTTGTACGCGGTGGCGGTGGCCTCCTTGAGGAAGTCGATGGCCTCCAGGTTCTCGCGTCCGCCGTAGATGTTCGGGCGCCAATGGCCGGGTTCGCGGCTGTAGTCGAGGTAGAGCATGGAGCTGACGGCATCCACGCGCAGTGCATCGACGTGCAGGTCCTCAAGCCAGAACAGGGCGTTGGCCACCAGGAAGTTGCGTACTTCGCGGCGTCCGAAGTTGAACACATAGGTGCCCCATTCAGGGTGTTCGCCGCGCAGCGGGTCCGGGTCCTCGTACAGCGGGGTGCCGTCGAAGCGGCCGAGCGCGAAGGCATCCTTCGGGAAGTGGGCGGGCACCCAGTCCATGATCACGCCGATGCCGGCCTGATGGAACTGGTCGACCAGGTAACGGAAGTCGTCGGGGGAACCGAGACGGGAGTCGACCGCATAGTAGCCGGTGACCTGATAGCCCCAGGAGCCGGAGAACGGGTGCTGGGCCAGTGGCATGAACTCCACGTGGGTGAAGCCTTCCTGCTTGACGTAGTCCACGAGCTGCTTGGCCAGGTCGCGGTAGGTCAGTCCCTGCCTCCAGCTGCCGGCGTGCACCTCATAGATGGAGACCGGGCCATCATGCGGGTTGGTGGTGCGGCGGTGCTGCATCCAGGCGTCATCGTTCCACTTGTAGGTGGATTCGGTGACGATGGAGGCGGTGTTCGGCGGAACTTCGTGCTGACGCTCCATCGGGTCAGCCTTCATCTCCCACGTGTAATTGGCGTTCAGGATCTGGAACTTGTAGGTCTCGCCCGCGCCGATTCCGGGGATGAAGATCTCCCACACGCCGGAGGAGCCGAGCTCGCGCATGGCATGACGGCGGCCATCCCAAGCGTTGAAGTTACCGACTACGCGCACGGCATGGGCGTTCGGGGCCCACACGGAGAATGCGGTGCCTACCACCTGTTCGCCGGGCGTGCCGTCTGCGCCGCCCATCGGATCGTCATAGCGCAGCACATGCGCGCCAAGCGTCTCCCAGAGCTTCTCGTGACGGCCCTCGCCGAACAGATAGGTGTCCATGTCACCGACTGTGGGCATATAGCGATATGGGTCGTCCTCAATGAGCACTGCGCCGCTTTCCCACTCGGTCCTGACACGGTAGTCGGGAATCGTGGGCTGCTTCTTAGTGCCGGAAGCCGGCACGGTAACCACGAACACGCCGTTGTATTCGTGGGTCATCGGGTATTCGCCATCCTGGGTGAGGATGGTCACGGACTTGGCAAGCGGACGCAGCACGCGGATTGTGGCGGTGTCGGCATGCTTGCCGATGCCGAGATGCCCGCCGAGAACTCCGTGGGGGTTGTAGAATTCAGCATTGCTCGTCGCATCGAGGTCGCCTTGGGCGACAGGCACGGTGACGGTATCTTCCTTGATCTTCGTTTCTTCAGCCATGTCCCAAAGTCTACGTGCGTTGAAGTCGAAAACGCTACATTGGCGCGTCGAAAATGGCGAATTCTTGCCCTTTTCGTTGTGTTTCCGTGGTTGTGAGCGCTCTCATAGGGGTGGTCCAGACCGCATGGCATAATTATTCGAGTTTTCGTGTGTAAGCCGTCAGTTCTCGGAGGGTACATGTCTTACAAAGTCGGCGATATGGTCGTCTATCCGCGTCATGGTGCAGCGAAGGTGGAGGCCATTACCGAGCGGACGGTCAAGGGAGTGACGCGCGAATATCTGCAGTTGTCCGTACTCTCTTCCGATGGTTTGGTCATCAACGTTCCCGTGGACAATGCCAAGAAGGTCGGTGTGCGTGACATCGTCTCCGCATCCGAAGTGGCCAAGGTGTTCGGCATCCTGCGGACCCCGATCATCGAGAAAGAGATGAACTGGTCTCGCCGTTACAAGCTGAACGTCGAAAAGATCGCCACCGGCGATGTCAACAAGATCGCCGAAGTGGTTCGCGATCTCGCCCAGCGCGATGTCGACGAGCACGGCCTGTCCGCGGGCGAGAAGCGCATGCTCACCAAGGCCCGTGCCATTCTGACTTCTGAGATCGCCTTGTCCGAGAAGATCGACGAGGCGGAAGCCCAGCGTCTGCTCGACGTGAATCTGGGCTACGAGCCCGCTCAGCCCGGTGACGACAAGCATCACACCGCCGAGCCCGAAGAGGCCGCGGCCGATACTTTGGCTCGTGTTGAAGCCGAGAAGAAGTCCAAGAAGAAGTGATTTGATTGTTTTGAGGCCCCGGTCGTGTCCTTATGCGATGCGCCGGGGCTTCGTGATTCATAATCGTTTGCTGCCGTTCGTCTGGGCAACGCCATCGAAGGGGACTGCATGGGGTCTGTAGGAGTGCTGATAGGGCAAGGTTTTGACGCTCACCGTTTTGCGCCTGCTGGCTCAGGCCGTGAACTGTGGATTGCCGGGCTCTACTGGCCGGTGCCTGATTCATGCAGCGAGGCCGATGCCGCCAAATACGAGGGGATCGAAGGCGATTCCGATGGCGATGTGGCCGCGCACGCTCTGATTGACGCGTTGCTTGCCGCCGCCCGATTGGGAGACATTGGTTCACTGTTCGGTGTCGGTGCGGACGCGCATGGTGCCGGAATGCATGGCATCGATATGTTGCAAGAAGTTGTGGCGCATCTGGCATCCAACGGGTATACGCCGGCATCGGCCTCGGTGGCGATCATCGGCAACCGCCCGAAAATCGGCACACGCCGTGCTGAAGCCGAAGCCGCCCTGTCTGCGGCGGTTGGTTGCCCGGTATCGGTTACTGCCACCACCACCGACCATATGGGATTCACTGGCCGCGGCGAAGGCATCGCCGCCATCGCCACTGCCTTGGTGGAGAAGATATAACAAAGCCCCCGCTATGAATTCGCCAGCGGGGGCAAGAAAAAATGGATGAGATTACTTCCGCATCGTCTCCACGGCTTTGGCGATAGCCCAGAACAGGGTGGAAAGCGTCACGATGATGAAGCTCGGGGGAGCGGGGAACATCGCCGACAGCACGAGTCCGGCCCAAATCGACACCAAGCACAGCACGCTGGCGATCACCATTGCCTTGAATGGGGAGCCGGCCAGAATATTGGCGGTGGCCGCGGGCGTAATCACCAGTGCGAAAATCAGCAAGGTGCCCACTGCCGGCACGGCGATGGTGATCACACCGGCCATAATCGCCATAAACGCCACGTTCATCAGCCCGATCGGCACACCCTTGGCCTGTGCCACCTGCTCATCCAGCGAGCTGAACAGCAGCGGGCGGTAGATGATGGCCAACAATGCCAGCAGCAGTACGTCGAACACGGCGAAGCCGATGATCTGGCCGGTGGTGATGGTCAGGATCGAGCCGAAGAGGATCGACTGCATCTGCTGGGAGGCGGAACTCGACAATCGCGCGAAGAACAGACCCAAGCCGGTGGCGAAGGCCAGCACGGTGCCGGTGGCGATTTCACGCTCGGAAACGCGCTTGCCCAAAGCACCGATCACCAGTGCGCCGCCCAGTGCGAACACGCCCATGCCCAGTGACACGGGCAGGCCGAGCAACACCGCGCCGGTCGCGCCCGGCAGACCGATATGGGCCAGCGCATGGGCCGCGAAGGTGGAACGACGGGCGATGGTGAAGTATCCCATGACACCGGCGGCTAGGGCAATGCACAGGCCGGCGATGAAGGCGTTGGTCATGAATGGAGCGGACAGTGTATCCAGCCATTCGGGATCATACGAAAAGTTGATGGTGCTCATGTCTCTGTATTTTCTCCATGCCTGAGCTGCAGTCCGTTGATGGGCTGTGGGTCGGCTCGCTTGATGTTATCGATTCTCGGCGCTGATGGCGGCACTGCCATTGGTGGCATTGCCGTGCTCGTGATGGTGCAATTGCGCCACTTCGGCTGCCGTGTGCATATCCTGCGGCTGGTCCTGGAGCTCATCCGGCGTCGGGGTCACGAACATGTCTCCCTGCGGAGTGGTGACCACCTGCACCTGTGTGCCGTAGAGGTGGGTGAGTAGGTCGGAGTCGAGCACTTTGTGCATATCGGCGTAGTGCGGGTGACCGTCGAGCAAGTAGACGGCACCGGTCAGAATCGGCAAGAGCATATTGAGATCGTGCGCAACCACCTGGATGGTCATGTTCAGTTCGCGGTTCAGCTTGGCCAGCACGTGTACGGTGGCGCGCTGACTGGCCAGATCGAGGTTGGCCAACGGCTCGTCAAGCATCAGCAGTTGTGGGTCGCACACCAACGCCTGGGCGATGGCCACACGCTGGCGCAAACCGCCGGACAGTTCGGACAGACGGTACCGCGCCTTGTCGGCGATGCCGGTGAACTCCATCGCCTCGAGCGCTTTGGCTTTCTGGGCCTTGGTGATGGGGTGGATGCCGAATCGGGTGCCGGTCAGGCCCAGCAACACGGATTGTTCGGCGGTGAGATTGGAATCGACATTCGCCACATAGCTCTGCGGCACATATCCGATGCGTTTGTTCATCTCGCCTGCGGGCTTGCCCAGCACGGTCAGGCTGCCATGACAGAGCGGCAAAAGGCCCAGCTCGGCCCTCATCATCGTGGTTTTGCCGGTGCCGTTGGTGCCGACGATGGCCGTGACCGAACCGGTGGGAATGGCGAAGGTGCCATGCTGCCAGATGATATGGTCGCCACGCTTGATGGCGGCATCGCTGAACACGATGCAATCGGAAGTTTCACTCATAACGCCCGATTGTGGCAAACGATGCTGACAATCGTTCTCAATATCGTGTACGGATGGTGATAACCAAAGAGAAGGGTTGTGCGGCCATCTCGACAATGGTCGCACAACCCTTCTCATGCAAGGCGTCTATTGGCATTGGCACGAATCCGATGCCGGTGTCCTTTGCTTCTAACTATTTGCCGGAGTCGGTCTGGTCGTTGCCGGAGGCATCGCCGGAATCGCCATTGGCGGCATCGGCCTTTGCCGAATCCTGAGATGAGTCACTGGATGCGGCCGCCTTGCACTGACGGATGTACTTGGGGTCCGTGCTGGAACCGGTGCTGGCCTTGGAGTCTTGCGCATTGGCATCATCCGTGGCGGAGCCTTCGGCGCTGGAATCATCGGAATTCGCGTTGCTGTCCGCGGTATCGCCGTCCGTGGCGTCTTCGCAGCCATAGCTTGGATCCACCGCGTCGATGATGGTGTTGATGAGCTGGTTGATCCAGGCGTTCAGCGTGTCGGCGTCCTTGGGCATTTGTTCGGAGACGTCGACTACCGGCACATCGGCGCGACCGGCAGCGCCAGTGATCATATTGGTCGCGTCACTGGCTTCCTGCGTGTTGTTGACCAGCACATCCACGCCCTTGTCTTCGATGAGTTTCTGGAAAGACTGCAGGTCCGCGGGTGCCGGTTCGCCGCCGGAAGCGGTCGATTGCGTATACCCCTTGGGCGTCTGATCTTTGAACCCAAGATCGGCCATCAGATAATAGACCACGGGTTCGGTGGCTGCATAGGTGAGGTTGGAGTGGGACTTGGTGAACTCGGACGCCCATGTTTCCAACGATTTCTCGTCCGCCTGCCATGCCTTGAGCCGCTTCTGGAAGGCTTTCTTCTTGCTGGGGAGTGCCTTTATATATGCATCGGTGATGGCCGTGGCCATGCTGGATCGAGCGTCTTTGGAGAACCACAGATGCGGGTTATCGCCCTCGACGGCACCCATGACGGAAGCGGCGGATACGATATTCGTGGTCTTGGTCATCGATTTGGTGGCCCAGGAATCGTAGCCCGCACCGTTGGCCACGATGATTTGGGCCTTGGACAGCTTGGCGACATCCGAGGTCTTTGGCTCGAAATCGTGGGCATCCACATTGGTGGAGTTCACGATGGACGTGACTTCCACATCATCGCCGCCCAGCTCGGCGGCCAGCGAGCCCCATTGATTGAGGGAGGCCACCACATTGATCGGCCCGGTCGGTGCGGGAACGCTGGTCTTGTTGTCCGGCTCGGTTTCAGCGGGGGAGGTGGCTGCGCATGCGGTGGTCGCGAACAACAGGACGGCGCTCAGGCCGGCTGCGGCGAGTCGCGTAAGTCGTGTGATTTGAGTCCCCATGGCACGCCTTCTTCGTGAGAGCGAACGATATATAATCCTGACTTGTTCCAACGATAGCCTATCGTTTCGATAGAATGCACCGAAACTACAGGGGAGGGCGTTGATGTCCACAAAAATCGACGGTAAGCAGATTGCGGCCGAAATCAAGACCAACCTTGCCGAGCGAGTGAACAAGCTCAAGGCGCAGGGCATCCAACCGGGGCTGGGCACGCTGCTGGTGGGCGAGGACCCCGGGTCGATGAAGTACGTGGCCGGCAAGCACGCCGATTGCCAGGAAGTGGGCATTACCTCAGTCAAGAAGGAACTGCCGGCGGACGCCAGCTTCGACGACATCGCCGCTGCCGTACGCGAACTCAACGAAGATCCGGCTTGCACCGGGTTCATCGTCCAGCTGCCGTTGCCCAAGGGCATCAACGAGAACGCGATCATCGACATGATCGACCCGGCCAAGGATGCCGACGGCATGCACCCGTACAACCTTGGCGAACTGGTGCTGCATGTGCGCGGCGACATTTCGACGCCGCTGCCTTGCACTCCGCGCGGTGTGCTCGAGCTACTCGACGCCTATGACATTGATCTGAACGGCAAGGAAGTGTGCGTGCTTGGCCGCGGCATCACCATTGGCCGCACGATTGGCCTAATGCTCACGCGCAACGCCGTCAACGCCACCGTCACCCTGTGCCACACCGGTACCCGGGATGTGGCCGACCACATGCGCCGCGCCGACGTGATCGTCGCCGCAATGGGTTCGGCCGGATTCGTGACGCCCGACAAAATCAAGGACGGCGCCGTGCTGGTCGATGTGGGCGTCAGCCGCGTCTACGACGAAGAAGCCGGTCGCTACCGCATCAAGGGCGACGTGGACAAGGCCTGCTACGACAAGGCCTCCGCCTACACCCCCAACCCCGGAGGCGTGGGTCCCATGACCCGAGCCATGCTCCTAGCCAACGTCGTGGAAATGGCCGAACGACACGCCTAGAGTTTCCTAGGAAATTTGGGCAGAGTTGCTTGTATTGTGAGTATCTGTATGCCTGTAGGGTGTGCGTATAACTGAATATCGAGAAATTATCCATCCACTATTAGAAACCATATATTTACATGGCAGAGAACAACACTGAAGTCACCAAGGTTGCCATCAACGACATCGGCACCGAAGAGGACTTCATCAAGGCAGTCGATTCCACCATCAAGAACTTCGATGATGGTGATCTGGTTGAGGGCACCGTCGTCAAGATCGATCACGACGAAGTCCTCCTGGACATCGGCTACAAGACCGAGGGTGTCATCCCCTCCCGCGAGCTTTCCATCAAGAAGGACGTTGATCCTGACGAAGTCGTCGAGGTCGGCGACACCATCGAGGCCCTTGTCGTCACCAAGGAAGACAAGGAAGGCCGTCTGATTCTGTCCAAGAAGCGTGCCCAGTACGAGCGCGCCTGGGGCGACATCGAGAAGATCAAAGAAGCTGACGGCGTCGTTGAGGGCACCGTCATCGAAGCCGTCAAGGGCGGCCTCATCGTCGACATCGGTCTGCGCGGCTTCCTGCCTGCCTCCCTCGTTGAGATGCGTCGCGTCCGCGACCTCTCCCCGTACATCGGCCAGAAGATCAAGGCCAAGATCCTTGAGCTCGACAAGAACCGCAACAACGTGGTCCTGTCCCGTCGCCAGTACCTCGAGGAGACCCAGTCCGAGGTTCGCGAGACCTTCCTGTCCCAGCTCAAGAAGGGCCAGATCCGTGAGGGCGTGGTGTCCTCCATCGTTAACTTCGGCGCTTTCGTCGATCTCGGCGGTGTTGACGGCCTGATCCACGTTTCCGAGCTGTCCTGGAAGCACATCGACCACCCGTCTGAGGTCGTCAAGGTCGGCGACAAGGTCACCGTCGAGGTGCTCGACGTCGATCTCGACCGTGAGCGTATCTCCCTGTCCCTGAAGGCGACTCAGGAGGATCCGTGGCAGCGCTTCGCTCGCACCCACGTTCCCGGCCAGATCGTCAAGGGCAAGGTCACCAAGATCGTCCAGTTCGGTGTCTTCATCTCCGTCGAGGACGGCATCGAGGGCCTGGTGCACATCTCCGAGCTCGCCAACCGTCACGTCGAGAACCCGGAGACCGTGGTCAAGCCGGGCGAGACCGTGTTCGTCAAGGTGATCGACGTCGACCTCGATCGTCGCCGCATCTCCCTGTCCCTCAAGCAGGCCAACGACTCCGTTGATCCGGCTTCCGAGGACTTCGATCCGGCCATCTACGGCATGCCGGCCGAGTACGACGAGCAGGGCAACTACAAGTACCCCGAAGGCTTCGACCCGAACGCCAACGAGTGGATCGCTGGTTACGAGAAGCAGCGCGAGGAGTGGGAGTCTCAGTACGCCGCCGCTCACGAGCTGTGGGAGGAGCACAAGGAGTTCGTGGCCAAGGAGCTGGAGAACGCTGCCGAATCCGCAGCCGCCGACGGCCAGGGCCCGAAGGAAGAGAAGCCGGTCGAGGAGACCTCCAACTACTCTTCCGCTGCTCCGACTACCGGTACCCTCGCCGACTCCGATCAGCTCGCCGCCCTGCGCGACCAGCTGCTCGGCAAGTGAGTTTGCCGCGAAGCTAGCGCTTAGCGTTTAACGGAAACCCGGTCCGATTGGGCCGGGTTTCTTGTGTTTTTGGAGTTATCCGCCAATGACTCCCCTCAGTCTCGCTACGCGAGCCGGCTCCCCTCCCTGAGGGGAGCTGTCGGCGATAGCCGGCCGAGGGGAGCGCCAGCTATCATGGGCACCATGATGCGAATAGGACTGACCGGCGGCATCGCCGCGGGCAAAAGTACGGTGGCGGCGCAACTCAAGCAACTCGGCGCGTTGCATATCGACTACGATGCGCTGGCGCATCAGATCGTCGAACCCGGGGGAGTGGCGCTGCCACAGATCGTCGCCGAGTTCGGTCCTGATGCATTGCTCGCCGATGGCACTATGAACCGGCCATGGATTGCCGATCATGTCTTCGGCGCGAACGCCGCGCCGGGCGCACGTGAACGGCTCGACGCCATCGAGCACCCATTGATCTATGCCGAGGCGGCGCGACTGGAGCATGAGCACCCCGAGGCAGCCATCATCATTCACGACATTCCACTGCTCGCCGAGGTCATTGACGATATTCCATTCGCCTTTGACCATATCGTCACGGTCGAAGCTCCCGTGTGCATGCGGCTCGACCGTATGGTCGAGGAACGCGGCATGAGCCTGGAACAGGCCGAGGCCCGCATCCGCCACCAATCCAGTGAGGAGGAGCGGCGGGCCATAGCCGATATCGTCATCGACTCCACCCATCCATTGCCCGAGATGCTGGCCCAAGTGGGTGAGATATACGCAGGATGGTGCGCAGGTCGCTAAGATGAGGCCCTATGGGATTCAATATCGAGCGCGCGGACAAGCCTTTCGTCGTCAAATCGCCATATAAGCCATCCGGCGACCAGCCGCAGGCCATCGCCGAACTGGCCGAACGCATCGAAAACGGCGAGAATGATGTGGTTCTTATGGGTGCCACCGGTACCGGCAAAACCGCAACCACCGCCTGGCTGATCGAAAAGCTGCAGCGACCGACCCTGATTATCGAGCCCAACAAGACGCTCGCTGCGCAGCTATGCGCCGAATTCCGCGAACTCATGCCGGACAACGCCGTGAGCTACTTCGTGAGCTACTACGACTACTACCAGCCCGAGGCATACATCCCGCAGACCGACACCTATATAGAAAAGGACTCCAACATCAACGACGATGTGGAGCGCCTGCGCCACCAAGCCACCGCAAACCTGCTGACCCGCCGCGACTGCGTGGTTGTGGCCACCGTCTCCTGCATCTACGGCTTGGGCACGCCGGAAGAATACGCCGGTCGCATGCTCTTCCTCAAAGTCGGGCAGGAAATCAACCGCGACGACCTGCTGCGCCAATTCGTGGCCATGCAGTACAAGCGCAACGACATCGCCTTCACGCGCGGCACCTTCCGCGTGCGCGGCGATACGGTCGAAATCATCCCGGTCTACGAGGAACTGGCCGTGCGCATCGAATTCTTCGGCGACGAGATCGACCGCATCTCCACGCTGCACCCGCTGACCGGCGACGAGATCGACGAGGAAAACGAAGTCCACATCTTCCCGGCCTCCCATTATGTGGCCGGCCCCGAACGCATGGAACGGGCGCTCAAAACCATTCGCGAGGAACTCGACGAACGCCTGGCAGAACTGCGCAAACAAGGCAAGGAGCTGGAAGCGCAGCGCCTCAACATGCGCACCACCTACGATCTGGAAATGCTCACCCAAGTTGGCGTGTGCTCAGGCGTCGAAAACTATTCGCGCCACTTTGACGGCCGCGCCGCTGGCACCCCGCCGCACACGCTGCTCGACTTCTTCCCTGACGACTTCCTGCTGGTCATCGACGAATCACACGTCACTGTGCCGCAGATCGGTGCCATGTACGAGGGCGATGCCTCCCGCAAGCGCACGCTGGTCGAACACGGCTTCCGCCTGCCCTCCGCGATGGACAACCGACCACTCAAATGGCCGGAATTCCTGCAGCGCGTCGGCCAGACCGTGTACCTGTCCGCCACGCCAGGCGACTATGAGATGGGACTGTCCGATGGGGTGGTCGAACAGATTATCCGCCCAACCGGTCTGCTGGACCCGAAGATCGACGTACGCCCGGTCAAGGGGCAGATCGACGATCTGCTCGCCGAGATCAAGGCCCGTGTGGCCAAGAACGAGCGCGCGCTGGTCACCACTCTGACCAAGAAGATGGCCGAGGACTTGACCGACTATCTGCTGGAACGCGGCATCAAGGTCGAATACCTGCATTCTGATGTGGATACGTTGCGCCGCGTCGAACTGCTGCGCATGTTGCGCGAAGGCAAGATCGATGTGATTGTCGGTATCAACCTGCTGCGTGAGGGCCTCGATTTGCCGGAAGTATCGCTGGTGGCGATTCTTGACGCCGACAAGGAAGGATTCCTGCGCTCCTATCGTTCGCTCATCCAGACCATCGGCCGTGCGGCCCGAAACGTGTCCGGCACGGTGATCATGTACGCCGACGAGACCACCGAAGCCATGCGGCAAGCCATCGACGAGACTGACCGTCGCCGCGCCAAGCAGATTGCCTACAACCAGGAGCATGGCATCGATCCCAAGCCCCTGATCAAGAAGATCAGCGACGTCAACGACATGCTCGCCAAGGAGGATGTGGACACCCAGACCTTGCTTGAAGGGGGCTACCGCAACGCGGGCAAGGCCGGCAACACGCACCTGGGCGTGCCGGTACTCGATCCCAACGAGGCAGACAAACGCCACGAGGAGATCCTGAAGGCCGGCCTGCCCGCGCAGGACCTCGCCGACCTGATTCGCCAACTGAGCGAACAGATGCACACCGCCGCCGAACAACTCCAGTTCGAACTTGCGGCCCGTCTGCGCGACGAGATCCGAGACCTCAAAAAAGAACTCCGTCAAATGACGGAAGCCAACAAGTAACCAAATTCCCATACCCGAGGCGGGCAGTCAGGGGATGCGTTGTCGACCGTAAAGACTTGGCCTGAGCGGCCCGGAGCGTGTCGAACAACACATCCCCTGACTGCCTGGCGATCAGCGCTACCGGAACGGCCCCAAAACCGTCACATACATAAGTTAGTGTAGGGAATCATGGCAGAAACCCCACTCGCATTTGAAATCATCACCTTCGTGGTGCTCGCGTTGTTCTTTATCGTCGACCTGTTCGTCATCGGGCGTCGACCGCATGTGCCCTCCACCAAGGAATGCGTGCAGCATATCGCCTTCTTCGTGGTTATGGCGCTGATCTTCGGCGGATGCATCTGGTTCTTCGCCGGCTCCAAGCCCGCCATCGAGTTCTATTCCGGCTGGCTCACCGAATACTCGTTGTCCATCGACAACCTATTCGTGTTCGTCATTATCATGTCGAACTTCGCGGTGCCCAAGCAGATTCAGAAGTATGTGCTGTCCATCGGCATCACCATTGCTTTGATTTTCCGTGGCATTTTCATTCTGATCGGCGCGGCCCTGATCTCCCGCTTCACGTGGGTGTTCTTCCTGTTCGGTGCCTTCCTGATCTACACCGCCGTCAAACTGGTGCTCGGCGGCGATGAAGATGAGGAATATCACGAGAACGGCATCATCCGTAATCTGCGCAAGATCATCAAGATTACCGACGACTACGACGGCGAGAAGCTGCGCACCACCAAGAACGGCGTGCGTTACTGGACCCCGATGCTCATCGTGTTCCTGACCATCGGCACCACCGACGTCATGTTCGCTTTCGACTCGATTCCCGCGATCTTCGGCCTGACCAAGGATCCGTTCCTGGTGTTCACCTCCAACGTGTTCGCACTGCTCGGCCTGCAGCAGCTGTACTTCCTGCTGGGTGCTCTGCTCGACAAGCTCGTCTACCTGCCTGCCGGCCTGTCCGTGGTGCTGGGCTTCATCGGCGTCAAGCTCATCATGGAGGCCCTGCACGGCAATACCTTGCCGTTCATCAACGGCGGCGAAGGCGTCCATTGGGTGCCGGAGGTGCCCACATGGCTGTCGCTGGCTGTGATTGTGCTCGCAATTGGCGGCGCATCCGTGGCTTCCGTGATCAAGATGAAGAGCATGGAAAGCGCTGAAAAGGCCTGAAATCGTTAGAGAATACAACCCTTAAACCCAGTCAACACAACAATGTGAGCGCTCACAACACACCGTGAAGAAAACTTGTCATGAGTCGGCTCGCGCTAGTAGACTGGGTTTCGGCAAATGGGGCAATCGCGCCTCGAACCAAATTGAACAAGAATAGGCAGGCATTCATGCGTAAAGCCAAGATCGTAGACACCATCGGTCCTTCCACCGAGGATTACGACAACCTCCTGAAGCTCGTTGAAGCTGGTATGGACGTTGCTCGTCTGAACCGCTCCCACGGCACCCCCGAGGATCACCTCAAGGTCTACAACAACGTGCGCAAGGCCAGCGAAGCCACTGGTCGCAACGTTGCCGCGCTCGTTGATTTGCAGGGCCCGAAGATTCGCTGCGGTTGGTTCAAGAAGAACGCCGATGGCGAAGACAAGGTTCAGCTGCAGCTCGGCCAGGAATTCGTCATCACCACTGATGACGTCGAGGGCGACGAGCACATCACCTCCACCACCTTCAAGGGCCTGCCGGGCGATTGCCACCCGGGCGACCCGATCCTGATCGATGACGGCAAGGTCCGTCTTGAGGTCACCAAGGTCGAGGGCAACAACGTGTACACCAAGGTCGTCGTGGCCGGTCCTGTGTCCTCCCACAAGGGCATCAACCTGCCGGGCGTCGCCGTCTCCCTGCCGGCTCTGACCGAGAAGGATGAGGCCGACCTGCGTTGGGCCATCCGCACCGGTGCCGACATCATCGCCATGTCCTTCGTGCGTTTCGCCACCGACATCGACCGCGCCCACGAGATCATGGACGAGGAAGGCCGTCGCATCCCGATCATTGCCAAGATCGAGAAGCCGCAGGCTCTGGAGAACCTCGAAGAGATCGTCAAGACCTTCGACGGCGTCATGGCCGCCCGTGGCGACATGGCCGTTGAGTGCCCGCTGGAAGAGGTCCCGCTGGCCACTAAGCGCATCATCGAGCTGGCTCGCCAGTACGCCAAGCCGGTCATCGTGGCTACCGAAGTCCTCGGCTCCATGGTGAACTCCCCGGTTCCGACTCGTGCAGAGGCTTCCGACTGCGCCAACGCCATCCTCGACGGCTCCGACGCCACCATGACCTCCAACGAGACCGCCGTTGGTAAGTACCCGGATGTGACCGTGGCCACCATGGCCCGTATCTCCGGCTACGCCACCGACCACGGCTTCGACCGTATCCCGGAGCTCAAGAACCTTGACATGTCCTCCACCGGCGCTGTCTCCTCCGCCGCTGTGGACCTGGCCGACAAGCTCAACGCCAAGGCCATCGTTGCTTACACCCAGACCGGCGCCACCGTGCACCGCGTCTCCCGTGAGCGTCCGGCCGCCCCGATCTACGGCCTGACCAGCAACGAGCACACCTACCACTGGCTGGCTCTGTCCTGGGGCACCGAAGCCTTCCTGCTCAAGGAGGACTACCACGACAAGTCCCGCAAGGATCTCATGGTCTACACGGACAAGGTCCTCAAGGATGCTGGCAAGGTTGCTGACGGCGACAAGATCGTCATCCTGAGCTCTGCTCAGGGCGATCACCAGCCGGGCCGCACTGACTCCATCTACGTGCACACCGTTGGCGCTTGCGACTGATTTCAGGCTTCTGGTAGCTGCTGACAGCTAGCATATAGCACACGAAAGCCCCCATCCAAAGTGGATGGGGGCTTTCGTTATCTGTTATGTTGCGATTGTGTGGTGATTGCAATGGCCCACAGTCACCGCGGTGATCGAGCGTGGCGATCAGTCGTTGAGATGATCGAGCGTGCCGCTCTTCAGGCGCAAAATGGCGACCATGGTCTTGGCATCCACAATCGTGCCATTGACCACCATCTCATAGGCATCGTCCACCGACACCATACGCACGTCGGAACGCGGAGTCTCCGGGCCGATTTCCTGACGGGAAGCCGGGGTTAGACCGGTGGCGAAGAAGATTGCGGTGTGCTGGGTGGAATAGCTCGGCGTGTTCATAAAACGGGTGAACTGCGTAAGCTTGGTGGCGTCGAAACCGGCCTCTTCGGCCAGCTTGCGCTTAGCTACATCGGTCGGGCGTTCGGACGGGTTGTTGGCGTGACCGGCCGGAATCTCCAATGTCCAACGATGGTTGGCGATGCGATACTGCTCGACCAGCGGAATCATGCCATCATCGGTGACGGCCAGCACAGCCACAGTGTCGCCATTGTTCTCCTGAACAAAGTAGCGTTCAAACGAACCGATTTGATTCGACTCATAGGAGACGTGATCGACATTGAAATAATGCGTCTCCACAATCTGTCTACGGGAAATCTCCTTGACCGGAGAGGGGCGCCAGGGATCGAACTGACGGTAAGTTTCGTTGCTCATAAGCCCTCCTAACAAAAGCGATACATCGAAACTACAGCCCATTGTAAGCGGTGAAACCACGCAGGAGAACGGGCAACACACGGGTGCGCCGTCCGCGATATCGACGTGTTTCGCCTGTTTTACCGGGGGAATGGAGGATTGGCGCGTGTCTTGTGTCGCAAGAGTCGAATTGGTATGCTACTCTCTTCAGAGTGCTTTGGCACGCCCTCGTATCCCAATTGGTAGAGGAAGCAGCCTCAAAATCTGCGCAGTGTGGGTTCGAGTCCCACCGAGGGCACTTTAGTTAGGAGTTCGCTGAAATTATTGTGAACCCCATTGTTGGGTAATTCAAGAAAGAGGTTGGCATGGCTGCAAGGAAGAAGTCCGAAGAACCGAGTATCAACATCGATGAGGTGCTGACCGACGAAGAGCTCAAGGCCGTGGCCAATGAAAGCGAACCTGCTGAGCGCAAGGCCAAGCCCGAGGACGGTCCGCGTACCGTTGTCGTGGCCGAGGACGAAGCCGTGAACCGCATGGATCTGGTCGCCATGCTGGAAGACAACGGTTATGAGGTCGTTGGTCAGGCCGCCAACGGCGAGGAAGCCGTGGAACTGACCCGCAAGTACCGCCCTGATGTGGTGTGCATGGATGTCAAGATGCCGCGTATGGACGGCATCACCGCTGCCGGCATTATCTGCGATGAAAACATCGCCCCCGTCGTCATGCTCACCGCATTCTCCCAGACCGATCTGGTGAAGAAGGCCACCGGCGCCGGCGCCATGGCATACGTCACCAAGCCGTACGAGGAATCCAAGCTGCTGCCGACCCTCGAGGTGGCCATGGGCCGTTTCGCCGAGATCAACGATTTGCTGGACAGCGTGGAGCGCAGCGAACGCAAGCTCAAGGAAACCACCGACCAGCTCAAGGAAACCGAAGAGAAGCTCAAGAAGGCCGAAGACACGCTTGAGGAGCGCAAGCTCGTCGACCGCGCCAAGGGTCTGCTGATGGACAAGGCGGACTTCTCCGAGCAGGGTGCCTTCCGTTGGATTCAGAAGACCTCCATGGACCAGCGCATCCCCAAGAAGCGCCTGGCTCAGGCCATCATCGCCAAGTACGGCGATCCGAAGCCTTCTGATTCGGGCGAACGCTGATTATCGGCGTCGCCGTACCGAGTCGTAAAGCAACACAAACACACTATGGGAGAGGCCAGCGTGACCGTACCCACCAATGAAACATTGCTGGTGGTGGACGGCCACTCGCTGGCCTTCCGTGCATTTTTCGCCCTGCCGGTCGACAACTTCAGCACCTCCAGCGGCCAAGCCACCAACGCCGTCTGGGGTTTTGCCACCATGCTCGCGCAGGTGATCGACGCGGAGAAGCCCGACCATCTGGGCGTCGCCTTCGATGTGAAGGGCGGCACATTCCGCAATGAGATGCTTCCGCAATACAAAGGCACCCGTGAGGCGGCTCCCGAAGAGCTGCTCACCCAGCTGCCATTGATTCAACGCATGCTCACGGCCCTCGGCGTCACCTACATCGAGAAGCCGGGATTCGAAGGCGACGACGTGATCGCCACCCTCGCCACCATGGGAGACAAGGCCGGTTACCACACACTGGTATTGTCCGGTGACCGAGACGCTTTCCAGCTGGTGGATGACAACGTCACCGTGTTGTACCCGGGCCATCACTTCAAAGACCTGAAGCATATGACGCCGCAGTCCATCATCGACAAATACAAAGTCACTCCCGCACAATATCCGGATCTGGCGGCACTCCGAGGCGAAACCGCCGACAATATTCCCGGTGTGCCCGGCGTAGGCGACGGCTTTGCGGCCAAGTGGATCAACCAATTCGGTTCCCTCGACGGCATTTGCGAGCACGCCGATGAAATCGGCGGCAAAAAAGGCGAATCACTGCGGGCCAATATCGACCAGGTCAAACTCAATCGCAAAGTCAACGCACTGGTACGAGACGTCGATCTAGGCGTCGATATCGAGGATCTGACATTCGGCACCGTGGACGTGGCACAGATCGACGCCCTGTTCAAGGAGCTTGAATTCGGACCTCGCACCAAGAGTCGTGTACTGAAAACCTTCAATACCGGGGCCAAGGCATCCAACACATCCGGAGCTGGCGAGTCCACGAATAATGAGCAGAACGAGCAGGATAGCAGCCTCGATCTGAACCTGCCGGAACCCACGAGCATCACTGCTCCGGAGCAGTTCGACGAATGGGTCAAGGCCCATCGCGTCGAAGTCAAGGTTCCCGGTGAAATCGCCGATTTCACGGTTTCCGACTATGGCGATGGCTCGCAGCGGCATGCCATCTGCGGCGACGCGGTCGGCCACGCTTGGACCGTGGCCGCATGGGGCGACGAAAGGCCGGGGCGTGCCACGGCACAAGCCATTGCCGTGGCCACGGCAACATCAGCGGCCATAGTGCCCCTTCCAATCACCGATACCCTGCGAGCACAGCTTGCGCAGTTCCTGAAAAGCGAACACTCCCGCACCATCGTGCATGGGTATAAAGAATTGCTGCATCTTTTGGGCGCGGTCGATCTTGACATGGACCTGCCGATGTTCGACACCAAGCTTGCCGGGTATCTGGCCCAACCGGATTTCCATGCCGATAGCCTCAAACAGGCGGCCGAGCACTTCCTCGACATCCACTTCACCGAAACCGAACAGCCTTCGCAAGGCACGTTGGACTTCGACGACGATCAGGTCGAAGAAGATCCGAACGAACATCGTCTGCGTGATTTGGCCATTATCCGCAGCCTCGCCGTCACGCTCGGGCCGATTATCGACGAGCGTGAACAATGCTGGCTGATGCGCGCGATTGAACTTCCTGTTTCCCGCGTGCTGCACGGCATGGAGCACACAGGAGCCAAAGTCGATAGCGTTCGACTCGTCTCCATGCGTGACCAGTTTGCCGCCGAGGCTCGCCAAGCGCAGGAAATGGCTTGGGAGTATGCCGGCACCGAAATCAACCTGCAAAGCCCCAAGCAGCTGCAGAAGGTGCTGTTCGAAGATATGGGTTTGAAACCCACCAAACGCACCAAGTCCGGCTCATACACCACGAATGCGGCCGCATTGCAGGATCTGTATGTCAAATCAGTGGACAATGAGCGGGCCAACGGTTTCCTCGGAGCGTTGCTGCGCCATCGCGAGATCAACAAGCTCAAGCAGATCGTCCAAACGCTGATCGATGCCACCAACACATCAGATGAGCGCATCCACACCACTTTCGAGCAAACCGTTGCCGCCACCGGCCGATTGAGCTCCGTGGACCCGAACCTGCAGAACATCCCCAATCGGAACGCCGCCGGCCGTGAGATTCGTGGCGTGTTCGTGCCGGGGGAGGGGTACGAGGCCCTGATGAGCTGCGATTACTCACAGGTCGAGCTGCGCATTATGGCTGATCTGTCCGATGATGAGGCGCTGATCGAAGCGTTCCGCTCCGGAGCCGACTTCCACAAATACGTGGCCTCGATGGTCTACAAGCTGCCGGTCGACCAGATCACCGGCGACCAGCGCAGCCACGTAAAAGCCATGAGCTACGGATTGGCCTATGGTCTGAGCACGTATGGTCTTGCCCAGCAACTCAAGATCGCGCCACGTGAAGCGGAAGCGTTGAAAAACCGGTATTTCGATACCTTCGGCAAGGTGCACGATTACCTTGAATCGCTGGTGGCCAATGCCCGAGAGAAAGGGTATACGGAAACCATTTTCGGACGACGTCGCTACTTCCCGGCCCTGCATTCGACCAATCGTGTTGCGCGTGAGGCCGCCGAACGCGCGGCACTCAACGCACCGATTCAGGGATCCGCCGCCGACATCATGAAGATTGCGATGATTCGCGCCGAACAGACCTTGGCCGAGGCTCACGTCAAGAGCCGTATCATTCTGCAGATTCACGATGAACTGGTAGTGGAAATCGCGCCGGGAGAAGGCGACCAGGTCACCGAACTGGTGCGCAACGCCATGGAACACGCCGTCGACCTTGCCGTGCCGCTGGACGTATCGTGCGGCATCGGTTCCGACTGGCAACTCGCTGCACACTGACAATTTCTAGCTCCCCTCGGGTGAGGGGGCTGAGCCGTTGAGCAAACAGTCCAGTGGATTGTTTGTAGGCGAAGGCGAGCCGATAGTCGAGCAATGAAGAGCACGAGCATGGCTTGTCCGCAATTGCAGAATGAGTCCCTTGCAGCAATAGCCCACTACAATGGGACATATGCCGAATCTCAAGCAAGTCATCGACGTTCTCGAGACCCTGTACCCATTGCGCTACGCCGAGGAATGGGATGAGCCGGGCCTCATTGTCGGCGATCTGAGTCACGACGTGCACCGCATCGTGTTCGCCGCCGACCCGACCTCCGCCATCATTGACAAGGCTATCGCTACTGGCGCGGACCTGCTCATCACCCATCACCCGTTGTTCTTCCGTTCCGTACACGAGACGAGCGGACTCGGTTTCCGGGGCGACATCGTCCGCAGACTCTACCAGCACGGCTGCGGGCTGTGGGTAGGGCACACTAATGCCGACGCTGCGTATCGCGGCGTGGGACAGGCGGCGGCCGACTACTTCGGACTCATCGACCAGAAACCACTCGTGCCGATTGACGATGCAAACGCCTCTCATCCGGTCGGCTTGGGGCGTGTGGGTCGTTTGCCGAAGCCTGTTGCCCTGAAGGATTTCGCTCAGCGAGTATTCGACGAAGTGTCCGATCATGGCATGACCAGCGCGCTCGGCATCCAGGTATGCGGCGATTCGGACACTTTTGTTCAGTATGTGGCCATTCTGCCTGGCTCTGGGGACTCCCTGTTCAACGAGGTACGTGCCACCGGTGCGGACGTGTACGTAACCAGCGATTTGCGTCACCACCCGGTGACCGACGCCATCGAACAAGCCCGGTATGAAGCCCGTATGAGGTCCCAAGGCATCATGCTCGGCCATGGAATGGCGGGGGAGAGCCATGTGCGTCCCTGCTTCATCAACACCCCTCATGCCGCCATCGAATCCATGTGGTTCAACTACGCGATCGATGACGTGCCAGCCGCCATCGAACAAGCGACCGGAGCAAGGCCTGAAGTCGAGTGGTTCCACGACACGACCGATCCATGGACGCTGTCCATTACCGCGCATCGAGATTAAGACGCTATAGTAACGTGGCAAAAACGTTTTTTCCGAGGAGATGACATGTTTGGCGGAAGCAAGCAGGAACAACTGGAGCATCGGCTCGACCATAAGCTGAACGCCTCCTCGGACGGCATCGACATGGACGTGCCCGCCAAAGTGATCAGTAGCGAAACCGTTTATACCGGGCGCATCTTCCACGTGGACGACATGCGCATCGCTCTGACCGACAAGCAGGGCAAGGAACACGAGATCGGCCGCCAGGTGCTGCGTCACGCCCCCTGTGTGGTCATGCTCGTGCACGACATGTCCACCGACCGCTACCTCATCGAACGCGAATACCGCGCCGGATCGGACATGTTCGCCTACGGGCTTCCCGCCGGACTGATGGACGAGGGCGAGGACATCATGGACGCGGCCCTGAGGGAACTGGCCGAGGAAACCGGCGTGGTGCCGGACCGTGACACCATGGGCGTTGACTTCGTAGGTGATTTCTACTCGTCCGAAGGCATGACCGACGAACTGGCCCACATCATGGTGTTGCATTTGGGCCCGTTCAGGCGGGAGCAGCGCCATTTCGATGCGGACGAGCATGTGGAATCCGCGTGGATTCCGTGGAGCGACCTTGCCGCCACGCGCATCACCTCATCCAATTCGATGATCGCCATCCAGCATGAGGCGTTACGCAGACTCATCGCCAGGAACTCCGACAAAGATAAGCCGTCGCTGTTCTCCTGACGTTCAACTCCCCGGCACATCACTGACACAAAAAAGTGGGATACTGAAAACTATGCAGATCAGACCTGGATCAATGTATCCGCTGGGCGCCAGCTATGACGGCGCCGGTGTGAACTTCGCGCTGTACTCACAGGTTGCGCAGAAAGTCGAGCTATGCCTGTTCGACGAGCACGATGTGGAAACACGCATCGAAATGACCGAACGGAACTCGTACGTATGGCATAACTACATTCCCGGCCTCCATCCTGGCCAGCGTTACGGCTACCGCGTCTACGGTCCCTATGACCCGGTGCACGGCCTCAGATGCAACCCCAACAAACTGCTGCTTGACCCGTATGCCAAGGCCATTGAAGGTAATATCGACGGCGACGAAAGCCTGTTCTCATACTGGTTCAAGAGCCCGGACGACAACTCGGCGATGAACGACCTTGACTCGGCCGCCCACACCATGAAGTCGGCCGTCATCAACCCCTACTTCGATTGGGGCAACGACCAGCACCCCTACATCTCGTACCACGATTCGGTGATCTACGAGGCGCACGTGCGCGGCATGACCAACCTCAACATGGACGTGCCGCCGGACATCCGCGGCACCTACGCCGGCCTGGCCTATCCGAGCGTCATCGAATACCTGAAGAAGCTCGGCATCACCGCCATCGAACTCATGCCGATCCACCAGTTCGTCAACGACTCCTTCCTGCAGGAGAAGGGCCTGTCGAACTACTGGGGCTACAACACCATCGGCTTCTTCGCACCGCACAACGCCTACTCCTCCTCCGGGGAACGCGGCGAGCAGGTCAACGAATTCAAGTCCATGGTCAAGGCCTACCATCGCGCCGGCATGGAGGTCATCCTCGACGTGGTGTACAACCACACCGCCGAAGGCAACCATATGGGCCCCACCCTGAGCTTCAAGGGCATCGACAACGCCTCCTACTACCGACTGGTGGAAGGCGACCAGCAGCACTACTTCGACACCACCGGCACTGGCAACTCGCTGCTCATGCGCTCGCCGCACGCGCTGCAGTTGATTACCGATTCGCTGCGCTACTGGGTTACTGAAATGCACGTCGACGGCTTCCGCTTCGATCTGGCCGCCACGCTGGCACGCCAGTTCCAGGAGGTCGACAAGCTGTCCGCGTTCTTCGACATCGTGGAGCAGGACCCGATCATCTCGCGCGTCAAGCTCATCGCCGAACCGTGGGATCTGGGCTCCGGCGGCTATCAGGTGGGCGGCTTCCCGTCCAGCTGGTCCGAATGGAATGGCCGCTACCGCGACACCGTGCGCGACTTCTGGCGCTCACAGCCCTCCACGTTGCCCGAATTCGCCTCGCGCTTGATGGGCAGCTCCGACCTGTATCAGGTCAACGGCCGTCGACCGGTGGCGTCCGTGAACTTTATCACCGCGCATGACGGTTTCACAATGAACGACCTGGTCAGCTACAACGAAAAGCACAACGAAGCCAATGGCGAGGGCAATCGCGACGGCGAGAGCAACAATCGCTCTTGGAATTGCGGCGTTGAAGGCCCGACCAATATTCCGGACGTCAACGACTTGCGTCAGCGTCAGATGCGCAACATGTTCGCCACGTTGCTGTTCAGCCAGGGTATCCCGATGATTTGCGGTGGCGACGAAGTGGCCCGCACCCAGCAGGGCAACAACAACGCCTACTGTCAGGACAACGAGATCTCCTGGACCAACTGGCATCTTGACAAAGGACGCAAGGAACTGCTCGCCTTCGTTTCCAAACTCATTCATCTGCGTTTGGATCATCCGGTGTTGCACCGCCGTCGCTTCTTCACCGGCCGTGAGCCCGGCGACGATTCGAACACGATTCCGCAGGTCGAATGGTTCGACCACACCGGCTCGATCATGGATATGGACGACTGGCAGAACACGCATGCGTTCTCCATGATGATCTATCTGAACGGTTCGGATATTCCGGAGGTCGACTGGTACGGCAACCGGATGGTCGACAATGACTTCATCCTGATCTTCAACGCGCATTACGAGCCGATTATGTTCACCCTGCCGGATGAGCGATACGGCCGCAAATGGCAGCTGGTCGTGGATACGCACAACCCGAATGAGCCGGCACTGAGCTATGAGGCGGGCTTCATGATCACCGCCCAGTCCCGCAGCTTCCTCATGCTCATGAGCGACAAAAAGCCCAAGAAGCCCATGGGCCTATAACCAGACCGAATTTAAGCTCCCTCTGACGAGGGAGCTCCCAGTGTAGCCGGGTGAGGGAGAGACCGCAGCAAAGCCGCGAACCCCTACTCGCGCCCCTTACGCTCCTCCACGAGCCGAGCATCCCCGAACGCAAGTAGATGCTCGCCGGCAAGCGGGCGCGGCTGGTCGAGCAGCTCGCGGAAATCCAGGATTCCATCGACTTCATCGACGCCAAACAGCGCTTCTACGACGACGTCCTGTCTGGCGCAACCCCATACGTAAGCGTGCTCATCCCATCCGCGGCGCTCGCAAAGGAGTCAGAGGAACCGGGAGAATTGAAGGGGGTGGAGAGGAAATAGGTTCGACCGAGCCGTTTCTTCCTCCGGGATACAAGCGCGAACAACGGTTTGTTGTACCCGCGCTTGGCGAACGGGACATGCCCTTAGACTGGAATCAGCAAGCGCACAGCGAGACGCGCGAATCGTTTTCCGATGTCGGGAGGTAGTCATGTCAATCGGTCAGGTTATCAAAGTCGTGCGCGAGGAGCGAGGTCTTACGCAGTCGCAGTTCGCGCACGAGCTGTTCGTCACCCAACAGGCGCTTTCCCGCTGGGAGAAGGGAACGGCAGAGCCGAGCATCGACATGATTCGGCTGATCAGCACCCGTTTTGAGGTGCCGATGGCGAGGCTTATGGAAATGCCGGACAATGGTTTTTGCCAAAGTTGTGCCATGCCGTTTTACCGCCCGGAAGATCACGGCACCGAACCGGATGGAACGCGAAACGGAGATTATTGCAACTACTGCTATGAAGACGGCGTTTTTCTTCAGGACTATGCCAATAGCGATGAATTGGTCGCCGCATGCGCGCCGATGATGGCGGAATCCTGCCATATCAGCGTCGAACAGGCCGAGGACTGCATGTCGGCGCTGTTGCCAAACCTCAAGCGGTGGCGGCGTCAGGATGAGATCGATGCGGTGGCGGAGGGAAAATGAGCGATGGCATTCGACTATAAAAAGGAATATAAGGACCTGTATCAGCCGAAGAGGATGCCCGCCATCGTCACGGTGCCGGCGATGCGGTTCGTCGCGGTGGACGGTGTAGGAGATCCGAACGAAGAAGGCGGCGACTACGCCAAGGCGATGCAACTGCTGTACGGCATTTCGTTCACCATCAAAATGAACAAGAAGTCAAATAATCCGGACGAGCACATTGACGGGTACTTCGACTACACCGTGCCTCCGCTGGAGGGCTTATGGAGCATGGAGAAGGGTGTGCCCGGCGTCGATTACACGCGTAAAACCGACTTCTATTGGACTTCGATGATTCGTCTGCCGGAATTCGTGACCGATGAGGTCTTTGCGTGGGCCAAGGCATCGTTTGCCTCCAAGCATCCCGAAGTCGACATCAATCGTGCATATCTCTTCGACTTCGATGAAGGCGTGGTCGCGCAGGTCATGCACAAGGGCCCGTACGACGACGAGCCCGCAACCGTGGCGATTCTGGACGGCTACGCGCGTTCGCAAGGCTACGGGCTCGACTTCTCCGACGCCCGCCGCCATCACGAGATCTACCTATCCGATCCGCGCCGAGCCAAACCGGAAAATCTCAAAACCGTCATCCGTCATCCGGTAGTGAAGGTGGGTTGACTTTCGGCGAACTGCTCGAAGCGCTCACCGCGCAGTAGCGTGAACAATCTGCCGGAATCCTTACCGGGGTCAAAGAGCGCTACCAAGAACTCGATAAGCAAAATAACTAGAAGCACGGGTTCCTCTCGGAGAGATTCTGCCCGAGCGACCTTATAAATCCTTGCGCGGGTCACCTTTCCCTGTGCAGGAAGCATCCAGGCTCATGTGCATTGATGACGCCGATGGATTGCAGATAGGCGTAGACGATGGTGGTGCCGATGAATCGCATGCCGTACGTCTTGAGATCCACTGCGATGGCGTCGGACAGAGGGGATGTAGTCATGCCTGTCTCGTAGATGACGTGACGGCCGGTGAACCGCCAAATATAGTCGTCGAAACTGCCGTATGACGCCTGGATATCCCGGAATGCGTTGGCATTGCCGACCGTCGCGACTATTTTGCGACGGTTGCGGATGATGCCCGGATCGTTCATGAGTTCGGCGATTTTGTTCTCGTCATAGCGTCGGATCCGTTCGATGTCGAACCCCTCGAACGCCTGACGGAAACGTTCGCGTTTGTTCAGTACCGTCTCCCATGACAGTCCGGCCTGAAAGGTTTCGAGCACCAGCATTTCAAAGAGATGATGGTCATCGTGCGAAGGAACTGACCACTCAGCATCGTGATAGGCAACGTAGACAGGATTGCTGAGATTGCACCAGCCGCAACGTGGTCTTATATCGTCCATGTGCTCTCCCTATGGGTCGTTGGAGACGGTCGGTTCTAGATGTTGATTCGATGTGTGATCCAGTATAAACGGTGTGTTCGGATAGCGGTCTGGATGTGCGGATTGTCTGAACCATATTTGCCGGATTGCAGGTATAAAGGGGTTAGTTACTGCGGTTGCAGGTATTTCGGTACTAGTTAGGGGTGATTCTGGGCTGTAACTCGACACCTTTTACCTGCAACCCACTCCCGCCCACGGGATTGCACAATCGGTTGCAGGTATTTTGGTGTCATTTGAGATTGGGAAGCGGAAATCGATGTCGCATGGAATCGAACTGACTAGCAGGTGGGGTCCCAACATCACAAAAGTCCCTTAGACCGCAAGGCCATATAGGTTCTACGGTCATCGGATAAAAACGGATAAATCGTTTAGCGGCCGGATAAAAGAAGAAGCCCAGAATCGTTGAGATTCCAGGCTTTCTTGTTTGTCGGGCTAGCGGGATTTGAACCCACGACATCCTGCTCCCAAAGCAGGCGCGCTACCAAACTGCGCTATAGCCCGATGCGTCATTAAGGCACAATGAGTCATTATAAACGACGCTGGATACATTGCGTGTCGAGCATATGAATTCAAAAAAAGTTCTGGATTCTCTTGATAGCTTATGAGTGACATCTTTATTCATTGATGCTCTACAACGACTAGGTTTGGATCTGCATCGATATCCGGCGCATCCGCTGGACTAACAAGGACCGTGCAAACGATGTGGCCCCCGACTTCCTGCGAGGAAGTCGGGGGCCACATCGTTTGCACGGTGGACTATCGGATCAATTCCGATCAGATCAGCTCGAGGTCGACATCGAGGCTGATCGGCTTGTCCGCCGGGATATGGTACTGGGGGTGCACCGGCGACATCCAGGAATCATCGCCGCCAACGCCCATCTGTGCGGCAAGGACGCGCAGGAACATGTGCTTCGGCTTCGGCAGCTCGTCCTGGTGCTGAGCCTCCTCAAGCATGAAGCTGGAGTACGGCAACAGGCTTACCGCGAACGGCGCGGCACCATCGGCGCGGCTGACGCGCATGCCGTGGCCGTGATCGTCGGTAATCTCGGCCCAACGCACATCCTCATGGTTGCCCGTCTCCTGCGGCATGAGGTACGGCGCATGATCCGCGAAAGCGTTGGTGCTCCACACGCCGAGCTTGGCGTGTTTGCGGTCCAGGTACGTCTCCGCCGGGCCGGTGCCGAAGAACCTCAGGTTCGTGTACTGCACAGGCAGCGTCCATTCGATGCCGAACGCCGGGATGGTGGGCAGGTCACCCTGCTCTCCAGGGTATTCGACGTGCAGGTTCACGCGGCCATCGGTGTGGGCCGTGTAGGAGACGGTCACCTTGGTGCGCTGCGCGGTGGCGAG
The DNA here is from genome assembly GCF_040916945.1 of Bifidobacterium sp. RTP21102st3_E2_RTP21102_210122. Classification (NCBI taxonomy): domain Bacteria; kingdom Bacillati; phylum Actinomycetota; class Actinomycetes; order Bifidobacteriales; family Bifidobacteriaceae; genus Bifidobacterium; species Bifidobacterium sp. RTP21102st3_E2_RTP21102_210122. The sequence continues at coordinate 426,915 of NZ_JBCPAN010000002.1, forward strand.
CTCATACGTGTACGTGCCCTTGAGCGTGCTGTCGTCGATCTGCTCGAGCACGTTGTCCACGCAGCGGGCGTAGCGGCCGGCGCCCAGCCACTGGACGCGCTCGAAGCCATGACCGGCACCGCGATCGTTGTCGGTCAGCGGACGGAAGGTGGTGATTGCGGGACGGCGCAGCACGAACTCGTTGCCGGCGAAGGTATAGGAGACCATGCCGCCCTGGGTGCGCGACAGCAGGACCTCGCGTCCGGCGCCTCGCACGCCGGCGTTCCAACGGCCCACGGTGATGGTCCCATCGGCCGGCTTCGTGTCGGGCGTCGCGGTGGCGTCCGCGGGCACCACGGCCTGTCCGAAGGCGAGCTCGTAGCCGCTTTCGGCCCAATCGGTTGCCTTGGCGAGACGCTGCGAAACCTGCAGCACCAGTTCGCGGGCGTCGGCGCGGTACGCCGCCACCGGCCATGCGACATCGAACGTGCGGGTCTCACCGGCGGGCACGTCGAAACGCCGGGTGGACTGCCAGACCGGCTTGCCGTCGGCGAGAACGCTCAGGACGAACACGTAGTCGCCGGTGGCGGTGAACAGGTTGTCGTTCTTGACGGACACCGAGTCCTTCGTCACGTCGATGTGGACGTTCGAGTACAGCTGCTTGACTTCCTGGGCCTTGGGGGAAGGCTTGCGGTCGGCGAACAGCAGGCCGTCGCCGGAGAACTCGTAGTCGGACGGACGGTCGCCGAAGTCTCCGCCGTAGCGCAGGCTCCTGGTGCCGTCGGGCTGGGTGGCGTAGATGGCCTGGTCGATGAAGTCCCAGATGAAGCCGCCCTGATACTTCGGGTAGCGTTCGAGCGCCGTGTATTCGTCCATGTTGCCCACGGAGTTGCCCATGGCGTGCATGTATTCGCAGGAGAGGTACGGCTTCTTCGGGTCGTCCTTCAGGTACTTCTCGATCTCGTCGGCATGCGAGTACATACGGGTCTCGATGTCGGTGACGTCATCGTAGTCACGGTTGTGGGTCACGCCCTCGTAGTGCACCGGACGGTTCGGGTCGATGTCGTGCACGTGCTTGTACATGGCGCGGAACACGTCGCCCACGTAGGATTCGTTGCCCAGCGACCAGATCAGCACGCTCGGGTGGTTGTAGTCGCGACGCATCATGCTGTTGACGCGGTCGACGCAGGCGCCTTCCCATTCGCGCTTGCTACCCGGCACGATGGTGTCCTCGGTGAGGACGTCTCCGGGCAGGGACCAGCTGCCGTGGGCTTCGAGGTTGGTCTCGTCGATCAGGTAGATGCCGTACTCGTCGCACAGTTCGTACCAGCGTTCCTGGTTCGGGTAGTGCGAGGTGCGGATGGAGTTGATGTTGTGGCGCTTGCAGAAGACCACGTCATCGATCATGTCCTGCTCGGTGATGGCGCGGCCGCGTTCGGCGTCGAACTCGTGGCGGTCGGCGCCCTTGAACACGATGCGCTTGCCGTTGATGGTCAGGATGCCGTCCTCGATGCGGAAGCGGCGGAAACCGACCTTCTGGGACGTGCATTCGATGACGTCTCCCGCCTGGTCGATGACGTCGACGTCAAGCTCGTACAGCGTCGGGCTTTCGGCGCTCCAAGGGGCGATGCCCTGCAGCGGTCCGCTGGAGATCGCGGTCTGCGCCTCCGCGTCGCCCGTCGTCTGCCACACCGTGTTGCCGTCGGCGTCCTTCAGGGTCGCGCGGACCGTGGCCGCGTCGGCCGCGTTGAGCACGGTCAGCGCGGCATCGAGGGAGGCGGTGCCGGCCTCGGGATCCCAATCGGCTTCGATCTGCGTGTTCTCGATGTGCACATGCGGGCGGGCGGCGAGTTCGACGGAGCGGAACAGGCCGTGCAGACGCCAGAAGTCCTGATCCTCAAGCCAGGAGGCGCTGGAGTATTCGTAGCAGGCGACGGCCACGACGTTCTCCCCGTCGTGCAGCAGTTCGGTGATGTCGAACTCATTGGGCGTGAAGCCGTCCTCGCCATAGCCGACGAACGCGCCGTTGACCCACACGTAGATCGCCGTGGCCATGCCGTGGAACACGATCGACACCGATCCGCCGGCCTGCTTGGCGTTTGCCACGGGGGCGGAGACGGTGAACTTCCTGCGGTAGAGCGCGACGTGATTGTTTTCCGGGATGTTCGGTTCCAACGGGTTCTCGTGGCCGTCCCACGGATACTGGACGTTCACGTACTTGTGGTTCATCAGACCGGCCGTCTGCAGGTGGCCCGGAACCTGGATACGCTCGAACGAGGAGTCGTCGAACGACTCGGCCGTCGCGGGTTCCTCTTCGAGGTTGATGTCGGCGGCCTGAACGACCTCGACCCGCCACTCGCCGTCAAGGCTCTGCTTGAGATCGGACCATTGTCCGCTCTGGGGGTCGCGGGCGTACCACTTGTGGCTGGAATGGGCCGGAGTCCGGTTCACCTCGAACACCGTCGGGTCGGTCAGCCAAGCCTGCGATGCGCGATCGACATGTGTGACGTCTGTCATGTTCTCCTGCTTTCTGTCATTACCTCGTTGTGAATGATATTATGGAAGAGGCCGGGGCCTCCTTTACCGAAAAGGATAAACAGTTTTTATATAAAACGCAAATCCTGTTTACCGCTTCCAAATCACTGGCACTGCTTGCCGTCGACGCTACGCCGCGTCCATGCAATGTCTCGGTTCAGCTCATGTTATCCCATCCTTGCGACACGCTGTTTATCTCCTTGTTTACTAATGCTTTTTACTTTCGGTGATAAAACTTGTATGCTTACGGTGATAAAACTTGTATGCTATACTTTACAAAATCAATGAGTGATTCCATGCTCTGGGTTCTTAAGGAGAAGATTAATGAGCAACGAAAATGTCGCGGACGGTGACGTCCGCAGGAAGGGCGGGTTAGGCCAGCGCATCGCCTACGCGTGCGGCAACTTGGGGCAGGCCGCCTTCTACAACGCGATGAGCACGTACTTCGTCACGTACGTCACCAGCTGCCTGTTCGTCAGCTACAGCAAGGCTCTAGCCGCCCAAATGATCGCCGTCATCACCGGCCTGATCGTCGTTATCCGCATCGCCGAGATCTTCATCGATCCGCTGCTGGGCAACCTCGTGGATAACACCACCACCAAGTGGGGCCGTTTCCGCCCGTGGCAGTTCATCGGCGGACTGGTCTCCTCCGTGTTGATCATGCTCATCTTCTCCGGCATGTTCGGACTGGTCAACGTGAACACCACGCTGTTCATCGTGCTGTTCATCATCACGTTCATCGTGCTTGACGTGTTCTACTCCCTGCGTGACATCTCCTACTGGGGCATGATCCCGGCGTTGTCCTCCGACTCCCACGAACGTTCCACCTACACCGCCCTTGGCACCTTCACCGGCTCTATCGGCTACAACGGCATCACCGTCATCGTCATCCCGATCGTCAGCTACTTCACCTGGACGTTCACCGGCGCCAAGGGCCAGGGCCAGGCCGGATGGACCTCCTTCGGCTTCATCGTCGCGCTCCTCGGCCTGATTACCGCCTGGACCGTCGCCTTTGGCACCAAGGAAAGCACCAGCGCGCTGCGTGCCAAGGCCCAGAAGAACGGCAACCCGTTCGAGGCGTTCAAGGCGCTGTTCCAGAACGACCAGCTGCTGTGGGTCGCCCTGTCCTACCTGCTGTACGCCATCGCAAACGTCATCACGACCGGTGTGATGTACTACCTCTTCGTGTTCGTGCTTGACGAGCCTGCCGCCTTCTCCATCACCGGCATCATTCCGCTGATCGCCGGATTCATCATGGCGCCGCTGTACCCGATTCTCAACCGCTGGATTCCCCGTCGCTACCTGTTCACCGGCGGCATGGTCTCCATGATCATCGGCTACACGATGCTCGCCCTGTTCTCCAGCAACCTGCCGGTCGTCATCGTCGCCCTGATCTTCTTCTATGTGCCTGCGCAGTTCATCCAGATGACCGCGATTCTGTCGCTGACCGACTCCATCGAGTACGGCCAGCTGAAGAACGGCAAGCGCAACGAGGCGGTCACCTTGTCGGTGCGTCCCATGCTCGACAAGATCGGCGGCGCGATGTCCAACGGTGCGGTCGGTGCCGTTGCCCTCGCGGCTGGCATGACCGGTCATGCCACGGCAGCCGACATGACCGCGTCCAACATCACCACGTTCAAGACCTTCGCCTTCTACGTCCCGCTTGTTCTCATCATCCTCAGCCTCGTCGTGTTCTGGTTCAAGGTCAAGATCGATGAGAAGATGCATGCGCAGATCGTTGAGGAGCTCGAAGCCAAGCTCGCTTCCGGCGAGATCGTCGACGATGAGGCGCAGGCAGTTATTAAGAACTGATCTCCCGTTCCCATCCCTCCCATAAGGCCCGTCCGCCTGAACCGCAAGATGCGGTCCGTGGCGGACGGGCCTGTTCGTTCCTGCGGTCGGCGGTCATGAACATACCCATGTCGGTTCCGGCAGTGGGGCCGGAACCGGCGGCGTGTCGACTATCGGCCAGGAGTGTCTATCAGCTAGTATCAGCTGGTATCCGATATGGGCCGTGGCCCTGCGCCGCCTGCCAAAGGAGATAACCGTGCGTGCATGACGTGACTTCGCATGGCCAAAACTGCTGACCGCGGACGGACGCGGCATCGCTTTCGGTGGCGACTATAGTCCCGACCAATGGCCGGAGGAAATCTGGGATGACGACATCCGCCTGATGGGCCAGGCCGGCGTCAACACCGTGGCCCTTGCCATCTTCAGCTGAGATCGCCTCCAGCCCATCGAAGACCATTGGGATTTCGACTGGCTCGATCGCGTCATCGACAAGCTCGGTGACGTGACCGTCGCCGGACCGCATGTGCAGGTGCTTGCCTCGTATGCCGGCGAAGAAGCGGATGAGTGGGAGCTTGACGGCATGGCCGCGATCACCCGCAACACGTACGGCGAAGGGGAGGCGTATTTCCTCGGCTGCGATCTGGGCGTGAGCGATCTGACGCGATTCGTGGGAGGCTGGCTTGCCGCGCAGCCGCAGGATGGCCGGCAGCCGGAAGCCAACCTGCGGTCGCCCGCCAGCGGCGTGACCTCTGACGTTCTGCACACCGTGCGTCAATCCGACGACGCCATATTCGACTTCTATCTGACACGTGGCAGATCGGATGTCGAACTGCGCGACATCGCAGGGGAGCCGATCGTCCTGTTCCGGGCGGAACGGGGCAGTGACGGCGGCGCGTATACGGTGCATCGCAATGGCGTTTTCGTGACGAAGCGCCCGAACCCGTCGGTGTAGTCAGTTGCGACGAAACAGGAGGGCGGAGCCGCGGACGGTTTTGTGAGACGGTCCGCGGCCTCACCGTTGGAAGCCGCGGACTCGGATCATCAGCAACGGACGCGCCGTTGATTTCCACTTCCGGAGCAACGATGGTGAGCTTTGCCGCGACGAGATGCTGCAGGACGGTGCCGACGTACATGGTGCCCGGATTCTCCCTTCGCCGCTGCGCTGCCTGCCGCAGCAGATGTTCCACGGCCGCATCAACGGAAAGCGAGTTGTCGGACTCCAGCTTGAATGGTTTGCTGGTGAAGAACGCCTGAATTCGTTTGACCCAGTATTGCTCGATCTCGGTGAATTGCTCTGCTGTCGGACGTAATTCATTGATGAGCTCGGCATAGTCATGCATCAGCGCCATGGTGCCGCGGCTGGTTCGTCCGTTGTAGATGACTTTGTTTTAGCTTGTCGCTAGAGCGAAGTCATCTGCATGGCCTCGTTGCCGAGACCAGCTCCAAGTCTCACGCGACTGTCGCCGCCGCTTGGTTCGCGTTTCGCCGGATGCCGCATTGTCCCGCACTCAAGGCGGGTCTGTCCTACGCTTCCTCCACGCGCGTTTAACGTCTCCGGGGCACTCCCGGCGACTTGGATGTTGATGGCCGCGTTCACATCACGGTCGATGACAAGCCCGCACTCCTCGCAATGGTAGACGCGCTCGGACAGGGACAGCTTGGCTTTCACCGTCCCGCAGTTCGAACAGGTCTTCGAGCTTGGATACCAGCGGTCGATGACGTGCAGCCTCGTGCCGGCGCGTGCGGTCTTGTATTCCAGTTGGCGGCGGAACTCGTGGAAGTCCGCGTCCAGTATGTGTTTGGCAAGCCTCCTGTTATGGCTCATGCCCTGCACGTTGAGGTCCTCGATGCTGATGTCGGAATAATTGTCGGCGAGCCACGTGGTGAGCTTGCCGATGTTGTCGGCTCGTTGGGCGGCTATGCGGGCGTGGATTCGGCGCACACGCTCCAACGCCCTGTTGTACCGTTTCGACCCGCATCCATGGCTCATGCCCCTGTCGCGGCGGCTCAACGACTGTTGGGCGTGGCGGAGTTTCCGTTGCGTGCGGACGTAGTTGCGTGGATTGGGGAACGTGGTGCCATCCGAGAGGGTGGCGAGGGTCCTGACGCCCAAATCCACGCCGACCTGACGATCATGGTTCTTCCGTTTTCTGTTTTTCGCTGGAACGCTTTCGGTGGGACGTTCGACGGTGAGGGCCGCATACCAGAAGCCCGCATGGCGACTGACGGTCATGCGCACGATTCGTCTGCCGTGGACGCGTTCGGTGGCGTTCTCCATGCAGTGCACGCGTCCGATGCGTGGCAGTCTCAACGCCTTCGGGTCGTCCTCGATAAGGCCGAAGCTGCCGGTCGTGTATGCGAAACGCGGGACACTGGAGCGTTTCGACTTGTATTTCGGCCAGCCCACCCTACGGCCCGCGCGCCTGCCCTTCCTGCTGTCCGACCAGTTCCTCAACGCCTGGGACAGCCATTCGAACGCGCTGCCGTACGCCTCCTTGCTGTTCTCCCGCCACCACGGGGCGATTTCGTCCTTCCACTCGTTCCACCAGCGGCGCATCGCGTACAACGTCCAGTCCGGTTTCTCACCCAAGGAGATTTGGCGCCGGACGTGCGCGAGCATCAGATTGTACGCGAAACGCGCGCCACCCGCATGGGACTCCAACAGCCGTGTCTGCCGTGGGGTCGGGTCGAGCCGGATTCTGACGGCCTCATACGCGCTCATCGCGCATCGCCTCCAACGCCTTCTCCGCACGGTGCCTGGCCCCGCGGCGTCCGTACAGTCTCGCGCAGAACGAGGTCAGCACCTCGGTCATGTCGCGCACCAGATCGTCGTCGAGTCCCGTGTCGTCCACGACGACGACGCGTCTGCCCTGCGCCTTCAACGCGCTCTCCACCAAGCCCGCGTTCATACGGGCGAGCCGGTCGCGATGCTCCACGATCAGCGTGCCGACGGTCGGGTCGGCCAACAGCCGGTTGAGCTTGCGTCGTTTGTCGTTCATGCCGGAACCCGTCTCCGTGACCACCTCGGGCTTCTCGACGCCCATGTTGACGGCGAACGCCCTCAACCGGTCGGCCTGACGTGTCAAATCGTCCTTCTGGTCAGACGAGCTGACACGCGCGTAACACACCGTCCTGCCGTTCGCCGTGGGGGCGACGGGCTGGCTCTCGTATTTCGGGTCGTGGATGATTATCGTACCCGTGCTCATGCGCTCAAATGGGACGGGCATGCGGTTCTCACGGCACCACTGCCATACCGTCTGCTCGTTGAAGCCCTCACGCCTCGCCCATTCCCTGACACGCATGACTCAAGTATATCATACGAAAACAATCGAAAGCAAGCACCCGGGTTCAATTTGTAAGCGCAACGCTTGTGTTCGGGCTGGCTGCCTTCGATTGTAGCCTGGCGATCTCCTCGTCCCACACCTCATTGGGCGTTTTGTAGCCGAGGAGCTTCATCGGGGTGTCGTTGATCTCCCCGACGATCGCGTCGAGCTCGTCCTGCGTGAGATCCTCGAAACTGGTTCCCTTGGGCAG